>NZ_JBFAKS010000024.1:52538-142358 GCF_040655855.1 Kribbella sp. NPDC050281
TCAGCCCATCGGAGTGTGGGTTGGCCCACGGCACCCGGCTGGCCAACCCTGCGTCCTGTGGGTCAGCCCACCCGACAGCGGGTCGACCACCGGACTCTGACTGGCCAACCCCGCGTCCGGTGGGTCAGCCCATCGGAGTGTGGGTTGGCCCACGGCACCCGGCTGGCCAACCCTGCGTCCTGTGGGTCAGCCCACCCGACAGCGGGTCGACCACCGGACGCTGACTGGCCAACCCCCGCGTCCGGTGGGTCAGCCCATCGGAGTGTGGGTTGGCCCACGGCACCCGGCTGGCCAACCCTGCGTCCTGTGGGTCAGCCCATCGGACGGGGCTGGGCAGGTGGGGTGGCGGCGGGGCACAGAGCGGTCGGGGTGGAGGGGAGGATGTCGAGTGGGCGGGAATCCAGGCGCCCCCTGCGGAGGGGTCAGGCTTCCGCTGGAGGACGAAAGGCGCCGATCAGCTTCCGGTACGCCGACGGGTTGCTGAGCAGATCGGTGTTGTCGGCGAACTGGTCGATGGCGCCGAACATCCCGAGCGCCCGCACCCGTGGGTCGGTGACGGTGGCCTGGCAGGCGTCGACGAAGCGTTCGGCGCCGAGCACCATCGCCGGGCGGTCGAAGAACTGGCGTGGCGACGGATCGACCTCGGGCGTGATCCCCAACGCGTTGTGGCGCCGCGCGACCAGCCCGTACGCCGTGGTCAGCGCGCGCTCCCGATCGGCGTGGTCGCCGGCCGCGACCACCTCGGCCAGCACTCGGTCCAATCCGTCCGCGTGCCCGAGCCGGCCGAACGCCGTACCCAGCCATTTCGTGTACGGCGCGTAGGCGCGCGACTGGAGCAGCGCAAGGCGCATCAGGTCCCGGACCAACCGGGTCGCGACGACGCGGGAGCCCAGCTCGTCGCCGACCTCGTGCGCACGCTGGACGAACGGCTCCTCCTGCGCGATCCGCGACCACTGACACATGAGCAACCAGCGCCACAGCTCGTCCGGATACCACTGCAGTGCGGCCCGGACCGGCTCGAGCCGACCGTCGTCGGCGTACACCGAACCTGCGACCACTCCCTGCAACTGCTGCTGTGGCGTGACCATCCAATCTTCGAGGCTGACGCCCTTGCTGGCATCGAAGCCGAGGTGATCGACCAGCCAGCCGGACAGCGTCGTGACCGTGATGTGGTGCGTCGGCTCCTGCGCATCCCACCCGAACCGCACCGCGTGACCGTCGTACTCGTCCGGCAGGTTGGCCTCGATCGCCTCCCGCACCGGCTTCACGTCGTCGACGAACACCTGCAACCGCGGACCCCAGCCATGGTCCATCGACCGCTCGGTGTCATACCCGAGTACGTCGGACCCCCACCCGAGCAACCCGGCCGCGTGCGGAACCTCAACCACCGGCCTGATCACCTCGGCATAGAACCCACGACTGACCTCGAGCGCCGACCGAAATCCCGTCACCACCCCATCATCGGGCGGATCGAGGTTCATTCTGAGTTATCGCCCATGTCGGTGTCGAAGTTCCGGCTGGTGCTCCGACGTTGCGGGAAAGGTGTGACCTCGGCTACGGAAGGTGTGCGAGATGGGAACCACGGTTACTGCTGATCTGTTCATCTCTGCGGACGGTTGGGCCCGCGGAGCGGAGTCGCCGGGGTACTTCGGGTATCTCGGGCCGGATCTGCAGCAATGGATCGACGAGGAGTCTGCGGCCCCGCAGCACGTGCTGATGGGGCGCCGGACCTACGAGGCGCTGGCCGGGTTGCCGGAGGAGGTGAAGGACGCCGGATACGAGCGGATGGCGAACCTGCCGAAGACGGTGTTCTCGCGGACGCTGAAGTCGGTCGAGTGGCCGAACAGCACGATCGAGTCCGACGATCTGGTCAAGTCGGTGCTCGCGCTCAAGGAAAGCAGCGACGTACCGCTGCGCACGATGGGCAGCATGTCGGTGGTGAAGCAGCTGGTCAACGCGGGCGTGCTGGACAACCTTCGGCTGATGGTGTTCCCGCTGTTCTGCGGCCCGACCGGACGCGAGTGGGCGTACGACGGGCTGAACGAATCCGAGCTGACCCTCACCAGTCAGCGCGTCCTCGACAACCGCATCCTCCTGGTCGAGTACACGCCGACAGGCAACCCGATTCCCCGCTGAGGTGGCCGCCTCTATTCCCTGCGGCACGCTATAGTCCAAGCAACCAAACGGTTGCAATCGGAGGTTGTCGTGGGTTTTCCCGATCGGATCGAGCGGGTGCTGGAGCTTGCCCACCCGCCGGAGAAGGTGTGGACCGCGCTGACCACAGCCGAGGGCCTGGGCACGTGGTTCGGGAACGAGGCGACGATCGATCTCCGGCCCGGTGGTGTGGCGCGGCTGACCTGGACCAGCGGTGACACCGCCGAGCTGACCTTGGAACGCGTCGAGGAGCCGACGGTCTTCGCCTTCACCTGGCACATCTACGGACTGCCCGCGGACGACCTGCGCCGGACGTACGTCGAGTTCTCCCTCGAGCCGACCGGCACCGGCACCCGGCTCACCGTGGTCGAGTCCGGCTTCGCCCAACTGCCGCAGGAGGCACACGACAAGGCGTTCGGCGGCAACAGCACCGGCTGGACCCACGAACTCGGCGAACTGGTCGACTACCTCGATGCCGCCTGAGTCCGGTACGCCGTCAGCACCCGACGTCGAGGCGGTCGCGGAGCAGGTGTTCGTCGCCCTGGCCGACCCGAGCCGGCGCAACATCCTGGCCGCCCTCGCCGCCGGCGGTCCGGCGACCGCCACCGACCTGGCGAATCGCCTGCCGATCACCCGGCAGGCGATCGCCAAACACCTCACCCTGCTGTCCGAAGCCGGCCTTGTCACCGCCGAACACGGCGAGCGTCGCCGTGTTCGCTACCGGCTCCAGTCCGCGCCGATGCAGGTGGCGCAGCAGTTCCTCGCCGCACTGGCCCGGGACTGGGACACCAACCTCGATGCCCTACGCAACCACCTCGACAGCTGACCTCAAGCGGATGACCTGACTCGCGTAGTCACCGGTCAAGGTCAGCGACAAACCGTGGCTCATCAGCAGGGCACCCGACACCGCCGTCTCACCGACCTGGTACGTCGCTGAAGCATCCAGGCCCTGCAGGCGAAGTGGCCGCGGCGCACTGTCGTACTGCTGTGCCTCCTGATACACGAGTACGACGGCCTCCCCGCGATCAGCCGTCACGTACTGGACCGCCGACGCCGATCGACCAGGCTCACCCAGCCGGTACTGCGATCCGTGCTGCACGACGTCCCGGATGTCCTTGTACTCCGCGATCAGCGACTTCGCCGACGCGAGGTCGTCGGCCGACCATTCGGTCAGATCTCCACCAATTCCGAGTACGCCGGCCATCGCGACGTGGAAGCGGTAGGTCAGCGGGACCTGACGCTTGTTGATGAACGTCGGCAGGTCCGTCACCCAGCACGACATCGTGCGGGCCGGATAGACCTGGCTGAACCCGTGCTGGATGGAGCGGCGGTCCAGCGCGTCGGTGTTGTCCGAGGTCCAGAACTGGTCGGTGCGAGCCATCATCCCGAGGTCGACCCGGCCACCGCCGCCCGAGCACGCCTCGATCGCGACTCCGGGATGTTTCGCCCGGAGCGCGTCGATGATCGCGTACACCGCCGTCACGTGGTCGAACCAGATCCGCGCCTGCCGGCCGGGTTCGGCCGGCCAGCCGGTGTCGGTGAAAGGGCGGTTCATGTCCCACTTCACGAACTGGAGATCGTTCGAGCTCAGCAGGTCGTCCAGCACACCGAGAACCCAGTCGGCGACGTCCGGCCGGGCCAGGTTGAGGACCAACTGGTTGCGCATCAGCGCGGGTTCGCGCCCGTCGAAGTGGTAGACCCAGTCCGGGTGGGCGCGGTAGAGGTCGGAGTCCGGATTCACCATCTCGGGTTCGACCCACAGGCCGAAGCCCATGCCGAGCGCGTGGACCTTGGAGATCAGCGGTTGCAGCCCGTTCGGAAAACGGTCCGGGTTCACCGACCAGTCTCCCAGCCCGGTCCGGTCGTCGACCCGTTGGCCGAACCAGCCGTCGTCCAGCACGAACAGCTCGCAGCCGAGGTCGGCCGCCTGCGTGGCGAGCTCGACCTGGCTCGCCTCGTCCACGTCGAACTCGGTCGCCTCCCACGAGTTGAACAGCACCGGACGGACCTCAGTTGCCCGTGGCAACACGTGCCTCAGTGCGAACGAGTGCCACGCGCGGCTCGTCGTACCAAATCCGCCCGTGCTGAACAGACCCGAGGTCACCGGCGTCTGCAGCTGCTCTCCTGGCTCCAGCCGGCGCGGCCCGAAGTCCTCGTGGCCCCAGCCGAACAGCACCTGCACCGGCTCATCGAGTTCGCGCTGGGCCAGCAGTCGCCACGACCCGCTCCAGTGCAGAGCCGCGCTGTAAACCTCGCCGAGCTCCTCGGTCGCTGATCCGTCGTCGATCGCGAACCACGGGTTGACGTGGTGGCTCGTGATCCCCCGTCGACTCTCCAGCACGAACCGCCCCTCGGCCAGGTCGGTCCGGCCGAGGCGGGTCTCCGCCGCCCACCGCCCGGTCAGATGCGACATCCGGTACTTCGCCTGTTCCGGCATCACCCAAGCGGCCGAGTCGAGGCGATGCACATCGACCGCATCACCCGACTCGTTCCGCAGCGTCACCCACCGGTCGATCACGTCGCAGTCGTCGTACACCCGGTAATGGAGGCTGATCCTGACCTCGCGGGCATCGAACAGCAGCTCGAGCTCACGGCCGCCGTGGACGACATGCCCCGCGAACGACCACTCGGTACTGCGGACGTCCCCGAAGCCGAGCGACAACGCGGCCCGTCCGAACTGCAGGCGTCCGTCGAGCGGGTACTCCTCATGACCGTTGGCCGGCGACCGGAAGCTCGTCCACTCCCCGGCCAACCGGGCCGCCGTACTCGTCGCCAGGTACGCCGCGTCGGCCCGCGTGATCCGGTCACCCCAGTGCGTGTGAATCGGGATGTCGTCGTCGCCGAGGTAGGCCGAGTACGACGTACCGGGCGTGGTGAGCAGCAGGACCCGGTTCTCGAAGAAGACAGTCACTTGACCGCCCCCGCGGTGAGACCGGCGACGAACTGCTTCTGCAGGGCGACGAAGAACAGCAGCACCGGCAACGATGCAAGGAACGAGAAGGCGTACAGGGTGCCGAAATTCGTCGAGTACTCCCCCACCGATCGGTAGACGCCGACGGTGACCGTGGTGCCGGACTCCGGGCCGAGGACGATCAGCGGGGTGAGGAAGTCGTTCCAGACCCAGACGCCGAGGAAGATCATCACGCTCGCCGCGGCCGGGCGCAGGGTCGGGAAGACCACCTGCCAGAACAGGCGGAACCGGCTCGCGCCGTCGATGCTCGCGGCCTCCTCCATCTCGACCGGAACTGTGCCGATGAAGCCGGAGAAGACGAACACGCCGAACGGCAGGTAGTAGGCGACGTTCGCACAGACCACCCCGACGACGGAGTTCATCAGGCCGGCCGCGCCGAGCACCTGCGTCACCGGCTGCAGGATCACGGCGGGCGGGATCATCAGCCCGGCCAGCAGCATCAACAGCGCGGGCCGCGTCCAGCGGGCCGTGGACCGGACCAGGTAGTGCGCCAGCATTGCCGAGAGCAACGTCAACGCCAGGACCGAGAGCACAGTGATCTGGACGCTGTTGAGCAACGCCGACCAGTACAGCCCGTCCTCGCGGCCGAGTACGGCGCCCAGGTTCGCTCCGGTCGGCGGCGTCGGCAGGCCGAGTGGCGAGGACTGGATCTCACTCGGCGGCTTCAGCATGCCCATCACCACGACGTACACCGGGAAGAAGAACAGCGCGGCCAGGGCGACCGCGGCGATCGGGCGTGCGGTCCCGAAGCGGTTCCTCACAGCTGCACCTCCCGCCGTTGCAGCAGGCGCAGGACGACGCCGCTGAGGACGACGATGATGCAGAGCATGATGGTGGCCTCCGCCGCGGCGTAGCCGATCCGGTCGCCGCGGACTCCCTTCTCGATCACGTCGAAGGCGATCGAGGCGGTGGTGTTGCGCCCCGGCCCGCCGTTGGTGAGCACGAGGATGTGCTCGTACACCTTGAAGCCGCTGATCAGCAGCATCACCGTGTTGATCGTCACCGCCGGCGCGATCATCGGCCAGGTGACCGAGCCGAACCGGCGCCACCAGCCCGCGCCGTCCACGATCGCCGCCTCGTACAACTCTTTCGGTACGCCGTTCAGCCCGGCCAGGTAGACGACGACGCAGAAGCCGAGCATCTGCCAGCACAGGATCCCGCTGATCGAGTACAGCGCGATCGACGGGTCGGACAGCCAGCCCGGCGCGGACTCGACGCCCGCGTCGGCCAGCACCTTGTTCAGTACGCCGTCCGGCCGGAGCACGCTCTGCCAGATGACGCTGACCACGATGCCGCTGAGAATCACCGGCGTGAAGAAGACCGACCGCAGCAGCCGGTACAGCAACGACTCGCGATCCAGTAGCAGCGCGATGCCGAGACCGAGCACGTTCGGTACGACGACCACGATCGCGGTCACCACGAATGTGTTCTTCAGCACCAGCCAGAACTGGTCGTCCTCGAGCAGCCGGCGGAACTGGTCCAGCCCGACCCAACTGGTCTGCGGGTCGAACCGGTTCCGGTCGGTGAACCCTTGGGCGACGGTCCATCCGATCGGAACCAGCACGAGCAACCCGTAGAGGAACAACCCGGGGAGAGCGAACCCGGAGAACTCCCGCGCCCGGCGCAGCACGGACGGCAACTCCCGGCGCTTCGGTGGCCTGCTTGGCCGCAGCATCGACTACCTTTCCTCGTCGGCTGCCGCACTACTTGAGTGCGGCGTATTCCTTGTCCAGCTTCCCGACGGCGGCCTGGGCGTCGGACTTCCCGTTCAGCAGTTCGACCGCGATCTGCTGCACCGGCACGGTCAGGTCGGCGGGCAGGCCGTTGTCACCCTGCTCGATCGACAGCGCCGGGGTGACGGTGCCGTCCTTGACGGCTTGGTTGTACAAGGCAAGCGTCGCCTTGAACAGCGGACCCATGTCGGCCGGCGGCTGGTAGCCCGCGACGGTGTTGAAGGTTCCGTCCGCCCGGGTGAAGGCGTCCGAGGTCTCCTTGTCCTTGGTCCACTCGAGCGCGAACTTCTTCGCCAGGTCGACGTTGTCCGCCTTCGCGCTGACGCTCAGCCCACCGCCGGTGAGGTTCGGCACGACCGCCTTGCCGTCGTCGGACGGCCAGGGGAACACGCCCACGTCGAACGTCGGCTTGTCGTTGTCGGCCGAGGTGGCGAACCACGAGCCCATCGGGTACATCGCGGCCGAGCCGGCCCGGAACGCCTTCTCGTGGTCGGCGTACGAACGGCTGGTGCCCTGCTTGTCCAGGTAGCCGAGCTTGGCCAGCTGGGCGACCTTGTCGGTGGCCTTCACGAACAGCGGGTCGGCGAAGGTCTTCGAGCCGTCCCGGATCTGCTTCGAGAAGTCCGGGTCGGACAGGTAGACGTCGGTGCCGACCGTGCCGACCCAGGTGTACATGCTGGCGAACGTGTCCTGGCCGCCACCGCCGACGGCGATCGGCGTGATGCCCGCGGCCTTGAGCTTCGCGCACGCGGCCAGGAAGTCGGTCCAGGTCTTCGGCGGGGCGGTGATGCCGGCCTTCGTGAAGTCGGCCTTGTTGTAGTAGAGCAGGGACTGCGGCTGGGCATTGGTCGGCAGCTGGTAGATCTTGCCGTTGATCGCGCCGGACTCCGGGCTGGCGAAGTCCTTCAGCTCGTCCTTGCCGAACTCAGCCAGCTGACCGCCCTCGGCGAAGCCCTGCGGGTTCACCGCGATCATGATGTCCGGCAGCTGCCCCGAGCTGGCCAGTTGCTTGGCGTACGTCGTCCGGTCGACGTTCGGGGTGACCAGCTTCTTGATCTTCACCCCCGGCACCTTCTGCGACACCCGGGCGATCGCCGAGTCCCACAGCGAGGCCGGCAGGTTCGGTGTCTCGAAGGTCAGCATGGTCAGTTCGACCGTTCCGCTCGCGTCACTCGTCGACGCCTTGCCGCCGCTGGTACAGCCGGCGAGCGCTACCGTCAGAAGCGTCGCCGCCGCGACCGCGCGTGTCCACCGTGCTGAGCCTGTCCCACGTGATGGCATCGGGTTCCTCTCGATCTGGCCCGCGCGGTCGCCCCGGCGACCCACCCGGCAGTAATATGCAACTCAGTTAGCAATATTGGCGCGAGCATAAGGACGATTCATCGGATGAGTCAAGACAGAGCCGCCGGCGGCCGGATGGGCGATTCGTCGCTGTTGCGCAGACTGAACCTCGCGGCAGCCCTCGGCGCCTTCCTCGAGTCGGAATCGCTGACGCTGCGTGAACTGCGCGCTATCGTCGGCGTCTCCCGGCCGACCGCCGAGGACCTGCTCGCCGAACTGCTCACTGAGGGCCGGGTCGAGGAGACGACCCCACCCCGGAAGCCGTCGTCCGCCCGGGGCGCCGGTCGTCCCGCCCGGTACTTCCGCTTCCGCGCCGAATCCGGGTACGTCGCCGGACTCGACATCGGGGCCCACAAGGCGATGGCCGTGGTCAGCGACCTCCGTGGCAACACGCTCGCGACCCATCGGGTCGAGCTCGACCCGGAGCTGCCCGGTCCGGACCGGGTACAGGCTGCCGTCGATGTGGCTCGCACGAGCTGGGCCCAGGCGCGGCTCGGCGCGGACGACATCACCGGCATCGCCTGCGGCGTGACCGGCCTGCTCAGCGCGGCCGAGGGCGTGCACGACGTCCGCGAGGGACCGGTCGGCTCAGGGCTGGCGCCGTACTCGCTGCCGGGATTCACCGAGCTCGACGTGACAGGTGAACTGTCGGAAGGGCTCGGACGGCCCGTGACCGTGGCCAACGACGTGAAGCTGGCCGCGCTCGCCGAGCACTGGAAGGGTGCCGCACGCGAGCACCGGGACATCGTCTACATGTTCGCCGGACACCGTGCGGGCGCCGGCGTACTGATCGACGGGCAGGTGCACCAGGGCCGGCACGGCGCCGCGGGTGAGATCGGCGCCCTGCCGATGCTCGGGTGGGAGGCAGCGGTCGATCGGCTCCACGCGCGGGGTGCCGCGCTGGCCGCCGAGCAGGGTGCCGGGCCGGGGCGTGAGGGCGAGTTGGTGATCGCCTCGGCCGCCCGCCAGGACCCGGAGAGCCTCGCGGTGCTGATCGAGTTCGCCGAAGTGCTGGCGCGCGGCGCGGCCGTGCTCGCGCTGGCCGTCGACCCCGAGGTGGTCGTGCTCGGCGGCGGTATGTCGCGCGGTGGCGCGATCATCGCCGAGCCGTTCCGCCGGGAGTTGGCGAAGCTGACGCTGGTGCCGATCGAGGTGCTCAGCTCGACGATGGGCGCCGACTCGGTCGCGCTCGGAGCGGCCCGGATGGCGCTGGACACCGTGCTCGCCGAGCTGCTCGCGGTGCCCGGCAGCTGAGCCTGGGGGCTTGACCACGGGTGGGAACCGTTGGAAAGATCGGATCTCTCAATAGGCAATCTTGTTGTCATTATTTCTCCCGCCCACCTGGAAGTGAGAGAACCCCGATGGCCCTCCGACTTGCCCGCCGCCGGCGGCGGCTCAGCGCGCTCGCCCTCGCGCTGGCCCTGCTCGCCGCACTGCTCAGCACCGCACCCGCCCGGGCGGAGGTGGAGAACCCGCGCCAGCAGTGGATGCGTGACTCCACCGCCGGGCTCTTCCTGCACTGGGGCATGTTCACCGCACCCCGCCACACCGATTGCGCCGCCTGGGAGCGTGACGTCACCGCCGGTGGCTGGAACGCCGACTACTGGGTCGACGAGGCGCAGAAACTGCACGCGTCGTACATCGTGCTCGCCACCTTCCACAGCCGCCTCGGCTACGCCCGGCCGTGGCCGTCCGCGATCCCTGGTAGTTGCTCCACGCAACGAGACTTCCTGGGCGAACTGGTCGCGGCCGGCAAGGCCAAGGGCGTGCACGTGCTGCTCTACATGACCGACGACCCGCAGTGGCACAACGAGGTGCCCGGGGTCGAGACCCTCGATTCGGCGGCCTACTCGGCGTACAAGGGTCAGCAGGTCGACCTGACCACACGGGACGGGTTCGGCATGTACAGCTACGACCTGTTCCACGAGGTGATGGACAACTATCCGGACCTGTCCGGCTTCTGGATCGACAACGACAACGCCTACTGGGAACAGCACGGCCTGTACGAGCAGATCCGCCAGCAGCGTCCCTCGTGGTTGCTCAGCAACAACAACGAGGACACGCCGATCATGGACACGGTCAGCAACGAGCAGAAGACCGGCATGACACCGGCCTACGACTACCCGCAGGCCACCTTTACGCCGATGCCGCGGCTGACCGAGGCGGACTACAAGCTGCCCACCTCCGGCCAGTGGTGGTACGACGGCAGCGACAGCAAGGTCGACTACGGACTCAGCGTCGGACGGTACGTCGCCAACTCTGGATCCTCGATCAAGTCGCTGATGGCGGAGACCGCGATGGTGAACGGCAAGTTCCCGCCGCAGCAGGTCGCTTTCAACAACTTCATGGCAGAGTGGCTGCCGCCGGTCTGGTCCTCCCTGACCAAGACCAACGGCGGCGGCTACATGTACGGCGGCATGCAGCCCGGGTTCTGGAACGACGGGGCGCACGGCGTCATCACGCTCGCGGACAACGCCCGGACGCAGTACGTGCACGTGCTGACCAAGCCGAAGTCACAGGACCTGGTGAGACTGCGGGACAACGGCTACCGGGTCACCGAGGTGACGGACGTCCGGACCGGGAAGACGTTCCGGTTCAATCAGTCCGCCGGCTACCTCACCATCCTCGGGGTGACCGACTGGGACACCTACGACACGGTGTTCAAGGTGACCACGGCCGGGCAGGCCGGCCTGTATCCGCAGTCGATCCTGACCGCGACGGCCACCGCCGCCACCGCTGACCACCCGGCCTCGAACCTTGTCGACGCCAGCTACCCGGACTACTGGGACGCCAACGGGCAGTTCCCGGTCGCGACGACCCTCGACCTGGGCCGGCCGCGGCCGGCGACGTACCTGGCGGTCAACCAGACGGAGTGGTCGCCGACGCACGCACGGGAGTCGTTCGGGCGACCGGAGGACTCGGCGCGGATCAAGGACTACAAAGTGTCGGTCAGCATCGACGGCGAGCACTGGAAGACGGTGCGGACCAGCGCGATGCCGAGCCGGCGTGGGGTGCAGTTCATTGACATCGGCAACCAGCTCACCCGCTACCTCAAGCTCGAGGTGCTCAACACCTGGTCAGGCCCACAGTCGCCGCCGTTCTACCGGCAGCTGAAGATCGACGAGATCAAGGTCGGCTACGCCTACCCACAGGCTCTGGCGAACCCCCTGCCGCTGGAGGCGGAGTTCCATCGCAGCGGTGCATCCCGGATCGACATCTGCACAGCCTGCTCGGGCTCTGCGCAGGTGGTTGGACTGGACCGCGGCAGCGTCACCTACCGGGACGTCCAGGCTCCTGCGGACGGGACCTACCGCCTGCAGCTCGACGGTACGACGTCGGCCGCCGGCACGTTCGCGATCCGCGTCAACGGTGCGGCTCCGATCACGGCTCACCTGGATGCCGGCAACCGGGAGGTCCCCGGCAGTACGGCGGTCGCCGTACCGCTGAAGGCTGGTCCCAACACGATCCAGGTGTCGGGCACTGCCGGACTCGACCGGATCAGCGTCGGTCCGATGCCACCGTCGTCGTACGTGCCGAAGACGACCATGACGGTGAAGCCTTCCGGCGTCGTGTGGGTTGGTCCGGGTCAGCAGTCGGTCGAGGTGTCGGCCGATCTGCGACTGGACGAGGACTCGGTCGACAACGTGCGAATGGCTCCGGCCGTGCCGTCCGGCTGGACGGTGTCGGGCGATCCGGTCACCTCGGCCGGATTGCGGCTGGGTCAGACGATCAGCGGCTCATGGACGATCACCAGCCCGGCGTCGGGCCAGACCGGTCCCGTGCAGATCCCGGTCGAGGTGTCGTTCGAGACGGTCGGTCTTCCGCACAAGGTGAGCAAGACCGTCCCGATCCAGGTGCGCCCGGCCGACCGGGTGTTCATGCGTGAGGCCGAGAGCTCGCTGAACCAGATCGGCAGTGCCGGTGTGACCAGCTGCTCCGGATGCTCGGGCAGCCAGAAGGTCCGCAACCTCGGCGGCTCGGACGACGCGCACGTGGTCGTTCCGGACGTCACAGTGGCACAGGCCGGCCAGTACCAGCTCTACCTGGACTACACGGTCAACGGGACCAAGTCGTACTTCGTCTCCGTCAACGGCGGCGCCCCGACCGAGGCGTCGGTCACGGGCATCGGCAACTCCACCGTCCAGACGGTCGCCGTACCGGTCGAACTCAAGGAGGGCACGAACACCGTCCGCATCTTCAACGAGGAGGATTCCGCCCCGGACCTCGACCGCATCTCCATCGGCTGAGGCTGAAGCCGACGCTCCGCAAGCCGGCCGGGACCACGCGTCCCGGCCGGCTTCGGCGGTTCAGGCGGTTCAGGCGGTGAGGCTGGACAGGTCGGCGAGGGTGGCTCGCATGATCTCGGTGATGTCGGCGTCCTGAGGGTCCGCGACCCAGCGCTCGAACGCCACCCGGAAGACCGCCACTCCGGTCTCCGCCGCGAGCGAGGCGATCTCCGGGGCGACGCCTCGCTTGCGCAGCGCCTCGGTGAAGGCCGCGGCGAGCGACGCCATCTTGATGAACTCGCGCTCGCGCAACTCCGGCGTCGCCGTGATGACGGCCTGACGGCGGCGCGAGTGCTCGCGACGGTCGACGAAGAACTCGCCCGAGGCGAGCACCCCGGCCGCGACCGCGTCCATCGGGCCGGCCGACTCAGGCGCCGCCAGCACCGCCTCGACCATCCGCCGCTCGAGCTCCTCCGAGCCGGCGAACAGCACCTCGCGCTTGTCGGCGAAGTGCCGGAAGAACGTCCGCGCGGTCACCCCGGCCCGGTCCGCGATCTCGGCGACAGTCGTGCGCTCGTAGCCGCGCTCGGCGTACAGCGCCATCGCCGCTTCTCGCAGCCGTCCCGCCGCATCCGGTTCCCACCGCGCCATGGCTCAGATCCTAGCCGATGTCATCGAGTGACATCACCGGTGTAGGCTGGGTGATGTCACTGACTGACATCACCGAAGGGAACCCCCATGCACGTGTTCATCACCGGAGCCTCCGGTCACCTCGGCTCCGCAGTCGTCCCGGAACTCCTCCAGCACGGCCACTCGGTCGCCGGCCTGGCTCGCTCGGACACCTCCGCCGCCCGGCTCACCGAGTGGGGTGCCGACGTGGTCCGCGGCGACCTCGACGACCTCGACGGTCTGCGCGCCGCGGCCCGAGCCGCCGACGGCGTCATCCACCTCGCGTTCCCGCACGACGCGATGCAAGCAGGCGACCTGGCCGGCGCGGCCGAGACCGATCTGGCCGCCGTCCGAACGATCGGCGATGCGCTCGCCGGCACGGACAAGCCGCTCGTCGGTACGTCGGGAACCGGCCTGCTGGGTCACGCCGGCCTCGGTCGCACCGGGACCGAGGACGACACCCTGCCGGGCGGCTACCGCGTCGACGCGGAGAACTTCGTCATCGACCTGGCCGGCAAGGGCATCCGGTCCTCGGTCGTCCGGCTGCCGATCGTGCACGGCCCGCTCGACCACACCGGCTTCGTGCCCGGGCTGATCACCTTCGCCCGCCGGAACGGATTCGCGGCGTACGTCGGCGACGGGACGAACCGCTGGCCGTCGGTGCACACGCTCGACGCGGCCCGGCTGTACCGGCTCGCGCTCGAGTCGGCGCCTGCTGGCACCCGGCTGCACGCGGTCGCGGAGGAGGGCGTCGAGTTGCGCCGGATCGCCGAGGCGATCGGACGCGGTATCGACGTACCGGCCAGCTCAGTCACGCCGGAGCAGGCGGCCGAGTACATCGGCTACCTGGCGGCGTTCGCTGCCCTCGACCACCCGGCGTCGGCGGTCCGGACGAGTGAGCTGCTCGACTGGCAGCCCACTCACCCGGACCTGTTGGACGACCTGGCCGAAGGCTTCTACTTCAAGGAGGGCTAAACCTTCGGGATGGGGGCGATCGTCTTGGTGCGGGATCCTTCGTAGGCGGCCAGGAGGATTCCCAGGACGGCGATGCCCTCCTCCTCGGTGTGCAGCGGACGAGTCTTGCCGAGCAACGAGTCGGCGAAATGCCCGATCTCGGCGACGAACGTGTCGACCGATTCCAGCTCGAACGTCTCGGTCTCGCCGGACCGGAGCTGGTAGGACAACGACGTACCGTCGCTGTGCAGGGAGCCGAGCTCCCCGACGGCGGAGAACCGTTCGGTGGAGGCTGCCGGCTGGTAGGCCCAGCTGGTCACCATCTGACCGACGACCCCGTTGTCGAACCTGATCAGGACCTGCGCGGAGTCCTCGCCCTCCATGAACTTCAGCCGGTGGGTGGACAGCATCGCCGTCGCCTCGATCGGCAGCCCGCCGGCCAGGTGCAGCATCAGATAGGTGGGGTGGTACCCGGTGTCGATGAGCTCGCCACCCCCACTGGTCTTGCTGCTGGCGCGCCAGCCCATGCTGCTCGGGTCGAAGTTGTTGTAGAAGCTGTCGGTGGTCCGTACCTCGTAGACGGTGCCGATCGTGCCGGCTTCGAGCAGTTCCTTGGCCTTCGCGACCGTGGGCATGAACAGCTGGTTGTGCGCGCACATCAGCGTCACACCGCTCTTCGTGACCGCCTTGCGGACGTCCGCGGCCTCGTCCGCCGACAGGCACAGCGGCTTCTCGCAGAGCACGTGCTTGCCCGCCTCGGCCGCCGCGACGATCGCGTCGCGGTGCAGATGGTGCGGCAGGCAGATGTCGACCGCGTCGAGGTCCTCGTTCGCGAGCATCTCGCGGTAGTCCGTGTATGGCGTGGCGCCCAGCTCCTCGCCCCGCGCGGCGGCGGTGGCCTCCACGGCGTCGGCGACAGCGGTGATGCCGATCTTGGCGGAGTGTTCCTGGTAGCCGCGGATGTGTGCCGACGCGATACCGCCGGCCCCGATGAGCCCAACCTTGATCATCGGCAGTCCCTTCACTTGTAGGCGATCGATCGTCCGGTCTCCGCGGCTTCGTTCGCGGCCACCACCAGCCGGGTCAGCTCGACCGCCCGGCTGATGTTGTCGTCGGCGCGGGTCCCCTCGGTGATGTGGCCGACCCACTGCCCGAACGCGTCCTGGCTGTGCTCGGGCAGCGGCAACTGCTCGTCGCCGACCTTCAGCACGTTCCCGTCGTCGGTGTAGGTCAGCGTGCCCTCGGTCCCGAAGAGCTCGATCGTGAACGGGTTCCGGCTGGCGAACCCGGCCTCGATCACGCCGATCGTCTGATCGGCGTACCCGGCGGTGACGACGGCGTTGTCCTCGAGGCCGCGGCCGGCGACCGACCGGTACGTCGCGCTGATCGTCTCCGGCGTGGAGCCGAGGAACAGCTGGGTCAGGTACACGGGGTGGCAGCCGAGGTCGGTCAGCGCGCCACCGATCGCGGTCTTCGGCTCGAAGAACCGCTGCGGCAGCCAGCCCTCCTGCCCGTCCCGCGGCAGGGCGCCGTCGTGGGACAGGCGGACCCGGCCGTAGTTCAGCTGCCCGAGCCGGCCGCTGTCGATCACCTCGCGGATCGCCTGGGTGTAGCCGTGATACAGCCGCGGCAGCGAGACGATGAGCTTGACGCCGTTCGCGTCGGCGGCGGCGATGATCTCCTCCGCCTCGGCCACGGTCGGCGCGAGCAGCTTCTCGGTGAAGATGTGTTTGCCGGCGTTGGCCGCCTTCACCATCACGTCGCGATGGACGTTGGTTGGCGTCGTGATCGTGACGCCGTCGATGTCCTCCCGTGCCAGTAGAGCATCCAGGTCGTCGGTGTACGCGACGCCGAACTCGTCCGCACCCGCCTGTCCGAGTCCTGGGTCGTCGTCCCAGACCGCGACCAGTTCAGTCCCCGGATGCTGCTGGGTCTGCCGGGCGTAGTCCTTCGCGTGAACGTGCCAGAATCCCAGGACCGCGATGTTGAGCGGTTTCGACACCTTGTCCTCCTCGCGCAAGTCATTGACGGTCTCCCGCAGTACTTTGCCAAGACAAACGGGTGCTCGCGCGGGTTGTCGGCGGTTCGTCTCACGGACCGGTCAGTAGTTCACGACCGGCGCGCCATCGATCTTCATCGCTGTCACATTCCGGTCGGGTGTCCGGTCCTGATGGACAAGGAGCAACACCGAATCAAGGGGAGACTCACCATGCCCGAGCAGAACCCGGTCGTCGTGCTGGTGCACGGCGCCTTCGCCGAGTCCGCCAGCTGGAACGGCGTCGTCGAGCAGTTGCAGGCCCAGTCCATCGACGCCGTCGCCGTCGCCAACCCGCTGCGCAGTGTCGAGGGTGACGCGGCGTACGTCCGCGACGTGATCGCCGGCCTCGGCCGGCCAGTAGTGCTGGTCGCCCACTCGTACGGCGGCTTCGTGATGACCGAGGCGGCGGCGAACAACGACGCGGTGAAGAGCCTGGTCTACGTCTGCGCGTTCGCTCCGGACACCGGCGAGAACGCCTTCGACCTCTCGCTGAAGTTCCCGGGCAGCACGCTCGGTGACGCGCTGAACGCCTACCCGGTCAGCACCGGCGGCAACGAGCTCGCCATCCGCGCGGATGTCTTCCACCAGCAGTTCTGCGCCGACGTACCGGCCGAGACCGCCGCACTCATGGCCGCGACCCAGCGCCCGGTCACCCAGGCGGCGCTCACCACCGGCCTGCCGACCGACGCCCCGGCCTGGAAGACGATCCCGTCGTGGTTCGTCTTCAGCGACCAGGACCGCAACATCCCGGTCGCCCTGCACCGCTTCTTGGCCGACCGCGCCGGCGCCAAGAACGTCCGCGAGATCGCCGGGGCCTCCCACGCCCTCAGCGTCTCCGAACCGGACGCCGTCACGGCCACCATCCTGGAGGCCCTCAACGCTTGAGCACCAGGGTCGCTGGCGGGTTGTTCCACCGATGACGGGGAGTTGTCATGGCAGCGAGCAAACAACCCGCCACCGGCCTAGTGGACTTCGAGGCGGATGCGTTTGTTGGCTTTGCCTCGGGACTCGGTGCCGGTGACTTTGACGGAGCCGACCTCGGCGGTGGTGAGGACGTGGGTGCCGCCGTCGGCCTGCTTGTCCAGGCCGGTGATGTCGATGACGCGGAGAGGGTCGATCTCGCGCGGGATCAGGTGCGCGGCGATCCGGATCAGGGCCGGGTCGGCGTCGGCGACCTCACGGCCGACGAAGTCGACGACGATCTCGCGGGCCGCCGCGATCTCCTCGTTGATCCGGGCCTCGATCCGGCGGCCGAACTCGGCCGACATCGAGTCGAAGGCGAAGTCCAGCCGGCCCTTGCCCGGATCCATGTTGCCGCCGGTTACCGCGACGTGGTGGTCCGCCCAGATCACACCGCAGAGAATGTGCAGCGCGGTGTGCGTCCGCATGGTCAGGTGGCGCCGCTCCCAGTCGAGCTCGCCGTGCACCTCGTCGTCGGGACCGGGCAACTGCTCGCCGTCCAGCCAGTGCCAGAGCAGTGGTCCCTCCCGTTTGACCCGGGTGACCGGCGCCGAGCCGTCGGCCCAGCGCAGCGTGCCCACGTCGTACGGCTGACCGCCGCCTCCCGGGAAGAACGCCGTACGCCGCAAGGCCACCCGGCGCTGCTCCGCGTCGACCTCGACGATCGGAGAGTCGAACTCGGCCAGGTACGCGTCGACGGCGTACAACTCGGTGTCGGCCAGGGCCGGCGGGGCGTTGTCCGGCACCTTCTGTCCGGGAACTGCCATCGGTCAGCCGCCTACGGGTGGTTGGGGATTCGTGCAGAGGAACGGGGGCCGGTTCGGGCCGGAGTGGTAGTGGTACTCCTTGCCGCCAGACTCCAGTACGACGCGGCTGCCGTTCACCAGCGCCTGCGTGTAGTGCATGCCGGGCTCGGGGCAACCGAGACTGCCGTCGCGCCACATCACCTCGGCGGAGCTGACCACAGTGACCTGCGCAGCGTCGACGCCCAGCCGCTTCACCAGATCGGCCTTCGCCTGCTCGGCCGGTCCCGACGGCGGCGGCGAATCGCTCTCGGACACGCCGCTGCTGGACGGGGTCATCGACGGCTCCTCTCCCGCGTCAGATTCGTTGCCGCACGCAACCAGCAGGAAGAGCGCGGCCAGCACAGTGAACACTCGCATCACGATCACCTCCTACCCTAGACGCTCCGCGGGCGGCCGCCGTTGCAGCCTCAGAAGAACTCGTCCAGCAGGATGTAGAAAGCCAGCTTGTCCTGGTCAGGCCCGGTCAGCTCGTAGCCGGCCAGGAACGCGGCGAACGGCTCCTCGGTCAGCTCCCGCTGGAGGATCGCCAGATCGAGCCATCGATCCGCGACGCCCAGCCTGCCGACGTCGATCACCCCGGTCAGCCCGCCGGTCCGCGGATCGACCAGGACGTTGTCCAGGGTCAGATCGCCGTGACACACGACCAGGTCCTCGCTCGCCGGCCGGGTCCGCTCCAGCTCGGCCAGCAGTTGCTCACCGGTCCAGCCGGCGTACGAATCCTCGAGGTTGTCCAGATCCACCAAGCCCCCGGCAACTCGCGAGCGAGCCTCCGCCATGGTCGTGTCCAGGTCGCGACGGAACGGGCAGTCCTCGATCGGCAGGCTGTGTAGGGCGCGGCGAGCTCCACGAACGTCGCCACGACGGCGGGCCACTGCTCGCCAGACCAGTCGGAGGAGGCCGGTACGCCGGGCACCACTGAAGTCGTCAGCACGCCGTCGCGATGATCGACGATCCGCGGCACCTCGATCCCCTGCCGCGCCAGCCACTCCAGCCGCTCTGCCTCCGCGCCGACAGCCGGGTCTCGCTTCACGAAGTGGTTGCCGACGCGCCGGACCTCAGCGCCCGAGAGCCCTGTCATCCACGCAGCCTACCGAGCATCAGTCCTCGACGAACTCCAGCAGATCGCCAGGCTGGCACTCCAGCACGCGGCACATGGATTCGAGGGTGCTGAAGCGGACCGCCTTGGCGCGGCCGTTCTTCAGTACGGCGATGTTCGCCGGTGTCAGACCGACCTTCTCGGCGAACTCCCCCACGCTCATCTTGCGCTTCGCGAGCACGACGTCGATGCGCACCACGATGGGCATCAGATGACCGCTTCCATATCGGACCGCAGGGTCGTGGCGCGCCTGAGCAGGGCCCGCATCACCACCATCAGCAGCACCAGGACGGCTCCGCTCAGCACCATGCCGAACAGAAGGATCGGCAAGGCTGGGTCGTCGGCCAGGAAGCCGAGGTAGACGAACCCGGCGAACAGCAGAACCCAGGCGGCGCTCAGCGCCCACAGGATCGCGTCCACCCAGGCGAACGCCGCCTCGGTGAAGATCCGGTCGGCCTTCACCATCGTCAGCAGGCGCCACGTGCACACGATCACGACCTGCACGCAGAGCAGTCCCAGGATCGCCCAGATCGTCAGCGGCCAGCGCAGGTACGCCAGGTCGGGGTCTTCCTTCGCCATGTACGCGAACTGTCCCGGCATACTCAGCGCCTGCGCGACCACGAGGCCGGCGAACAGCATGACGAGCAGGATCCGGAGGGGTACGACGACCCGGTCGACCAGATTCATGCATCGACTCTCGGTGGCTACCTATCGATTGTCAATAGACCTCATGACGGAAGCCGAAGCTGCTCGGCGATTACCACTGAGTTGTTCAGATGGTGTTTGCCGTCTGGCAGCCGACCGACGGCAGGATCATCCACGCTCGGGCGGACACCGTCGCCCTGCGGGAGAGGTCCCGGCCCGCAGTGCCGCCGAGCGACTCTGTGCGGTTCGAGAACACAGGATCTCCGGCTGTCGCCCGCGTTGGTCCGCCACTAAATGCTTGAGGAGCATTCATGTCAGTCGATCGCCGTTCCGTTCTCCGTGGTGCCGCTGCCGGCGCCGCGGGCGTCGGCTTCGCCACCGTCGGCTCGGTGCCGTCGCTCGCCGAGGCCACCCCGGTCTCGCACTCGCACCACGGTCCCGGCCCGTTCCCGACGCACCGTCCGTTCCCGCCACTGCTGGACGACCCGAACGGCCTGCTGGCCCTGCCGGCCGGCTTCAGGTACAAGGTCGTCACCCACGCCGGCGAGACCAAGCTGAAGAGCGGCCAGCCGACCCCGTCGCTGCACGACGGCACCGCCGTGGTCGACAACGACCACAACGGCTACACGCTGATCCAGAACCACGAGATCGGTGGCAACGACCCGCTGGGTGTGCCGCAGATCCCGGGCACCGTGTACGACTCGGCTGTCGGCTCGGCCGGCGGCTGCACCGTCATCTCCGTCGACAAGGACGGTCGCAACAAGGGCGAGTGGGTCGGCATCTCCGGCACCCTCACCAACTGCGCCGGCGGGCCGACCCCGTGGGGCACGTGGATGACGTGTGAGGAGACCGAGAGCAAGGCCAACGGCACCAGCCGGCTCAAGGACCACGGGTACGTCTTCGAGGTCTGGGCCGACGGCAAGACCGCGCACCCGGTGCCGCTGAAGGCGCTCGGCCGCTACGCCCACGAGGCGCTGGCGATCGACGAGGAGCGGACCCACATCTACCTGTCCGAGGACGCCAGCGGCCCGAACGGCCTGTTCTACCGCTGGTCCGCGCCGCGGGGCTACAAGCTCAGCTCGCGCAGCTACAAGGACCTGGCCGACAAGGACTTCGGCACGCTCGAGGCGATGGCGATCCTCGGTGACGACGGCAAGCCGATCCCGGACGTCGCCTACCTGACCTCGGCGCAGTTGCTCCGGCCGTTCCGGGTCGCGTGGGTGCCGGTGGCCGACCGCGACGGACTGACCGTCTCGGTGCGCAACCAGTTCACCGAGGGCCAGGTCACCCGCGGCAAGAAGTTCGAGGGCGTCTACGGCACCCGTGACGGCGTGTACGTCGTCAACTCGTTCGCCGAGGGCGGCACCGCCGACCTGCCGGCCGACGGGGTCCCGCACGACGGCATGGTCTGGTTCTACAACTACGACGCCAAGACCATCCAGCTGGTCACGTACTTCCCGGAGAGCGCCGCCGCGAACAAGGGCGCCGAGGCGAAGTACGAGGACTACAACTTCGACGGTCCGGACAACGTCACCGTCACCCCGTGGGGCTCGCTGATCCTCGCCGAGGACGGCACCGCGAGCAGCCACGTGCTCAGCGCGACCCCGGGCGGCCCGACGTACGCGATCGCCCGGAACATGCTGAACGACTCCGAGTTCACCGGTCCGACGTTCTCCGCCGACGGCAAGGTGCTCTTCGTCAACATCCAGACCCCGGGCATCACGCTGGCCATCACCGGCCCGTGGCGCGACTACCTGGGCTGACACCGGGCGCCGTAGCCGGCCCCCCAGGGGTCGGCTACGGCGTCACCCAGCCGGTGAGGATCGTCGGCCCGGAGGCCGGCGTACAGATCAGGCGGTAGGGCTCGGCCGGGATCGGCCAGAGCACGAAGAACCCGAGGTCGTCGATCTCGGCCGAGGCCACCTCACCGCTGTGGCCGCGGGCACTGACCGTGCCGGACTCGGGCGGGTCCAACTGGCCGAGTACCCCGGTCGGCGTCAGCTCGATCTCGATCGTCCAGCCCTCGGAGGCGAACGTCAGCGCGCGCAAGGTGGCGCTCTCCGACCGGACCGGCGCTGCGTCCGCGCTCTCCCAGGCCGAGTCGTAGGTCAACGCGGCGAGCTCTGCGTCGATGGTCCGCCAGACGAACGCCGCCTTGCCCGCGTCGACGAACGTCCGTGGCATCTCCCGCTCGGTCTGCAGAGCGTCGCGCAACGCGTCGAGGAGCTCGTCGTCGTTCCAGCCGGTCTCCGTCATGCTTCCCACCTCCTCACTTATCCCTCAGTGTTCGTCCTCAGTGCTCGTTTCAGTGCTCGTTTTAGTGCTCGTCCACCAGTGTCGCCAGTGCCGGTGCCCGCCGCAGCCGGTCCAGGCAGCGAGCCCGGTTCGGGCCGATGCTGCCCATCGGCATGTGCAGCTTGCGGCTGATCTCGTCGTACGGCGCCGGCGGGTCCTGCGTGATCATTGCCAACAGCAACTGACAGCGCTGGGACAGCTGGCCGAAGGCGGCCCGGACGATCCGCCGTCGTTCGTGCCGCAGCACCTCCTCCTCCGCCACCGCGTGATCCACGGCGTGCTCTCCCACATCCCGCGAGTCCACCGGGTCGACAGGATCGACCCGGCTCGACACCCGCAGCAGGCGCAGGCACTCGCGTTGCGCGGTCGTTGCGATCCAGCCCGGCAGTGCGGCCGGTTCGCGAAGCCCGGGCAGATGCTCGATCAGCCGCAGCCACACGCCCTGACCCACGTCGTCGGTGTCTCCCGGCTGAAGCCGGTACCGGCGGCAGATGGACCAGATCAGTGGGGCGTACCGCTCCACCAGCTCGTCCCAGGCTCCCTCGTCCCCCTCCCCGGCTCGCACGACCAGGCTGACGACGGTCGGATCATCCCGCATTCCCCCGCTCCTTCCGCCCGCCGTCATTGATACGGAGTCCGCGGGCCGCGCGTTGATACATGGTGTGAGTCACGCTCCCAGCGCGACGAACGACCGGCCCGCCGCACGGGCGACCGGGTCGTCGCCGACCTTGGCACGGGCGAGCGCGAACGCAGCCGCCAGCGGCCGACCGGCTTGCAGGTGGTCGTGGAGCGCTGTCATCAGTGGCACGGTGGCCG
The DNA here is from genome assembly GCF_040655855.1 of Kribbella sp. NPDC050281. NCBI lineage: Bacteria > Bacillati > Actinomycetota > Actinomycetes > Propionibacteriales > Kribbellaceae > Kribbella > Kribbella sp. NPDC050281. The sequence goes on from NZ_JBFAKS010000024.1 coordinate 75,243, forward strand.
GGTCGTTCACCGGTACGACGCTGGCCAGGATGCCGGCCGCACCGAGCGGCACGAGGCTGCTGCTGAGTCCGAGCAACTCGTCGGCGCCGACCGGTTTCGCGAGGCCCGACTCACAACTCGACAACACCAAGCGGTACGGCGCCCGCCGCAGCCGCTCGAAGTCGTAGACGGTCAGCGGACCGTCGTCCAGGCGCAGCGAAGAGAACAAGGGACTGTCGGACCTGAACGTGCCATGCGCCGCGATGTGGCCGATCCACGCACCGTCGAGTTCCTTCAGCACTCTGTCGGCAGTGGCGTCGCCGTCCGCGAGGACAGTCGCACCCGGGTAGCGCTCGGCAAGGCGCGCGACCTCGGCACGACCGGCCGGCAGTCCCGGGCCCAGCACCAGGACGACTCGTCGATCCGACGGCGGCTGCAACCGCCGCGCCCGCAACCAGGTCGCCGCCGACGGTACGACGTTCACCGCGCGACGATCCAGCGACGGCACCAACCCCCAGGGCAACGCCTGCAAACGCGCGGGCGGCACGATCACCACGGGCCGATCCCCGAGAACGTCCTGCACCGGGCCGAGGATCGCGCTGCCGAGCCGGGCACCCAGCACGTCCAGCGAAGGACCGGACTTGGATCGTCCATGGGCCAGCCAGCGCAGCCGGAACCGCGACCGCTCCACCTCGATCTCGGCCGCTGCCATCGGCCCGACCGTGAGCCGGTTGATCCGGCCGTCGCGAACCACCACGGCATGCAGGACTCCGTCGATCTCGATCAACTCGACCAGCACTGTGTCACCGAGTTCGTCGAGCAACTCGTCGAGCTGAAGCCCCGAGGTCTCTGGGTGCGAGCGATGCCCGTGCGCCCGGAGCGTGTGTTCTCGCACCGCCTTCTCGAGCCGGCGCCGTTCACGATCGAGGGCCGGGTCGGTCCCGTCCCCCTCGCGCTTCGCGTCCAGCCGTCGTACGACGTCGCGCAGCGCGGCGAGATCGTGGACGAGTTGCTGGTCGTCCGGTGGACGCACGGGAGGGATCGTGAGCGCGGTGGCACGCCAGCGTTCGCCCCACTTCAGCAGGCTCCGGGCATTGTCGCGTCGCAACGCATCACGGAGCGCCAGTCCGGCCAGCTCCGCGCCATGACCGGTCGCGCGTGCTCGCAGTTCGGTCGCACCCATCATCAGGCGATGCTCGTCCAGCGCGTCGAGGCCACGGGCGCAGGCGGTCAGCATTCCGCGGACGTCTCCCCTGGCCTCGGACCTCAACGCCTTGCCGAGCCAGGCAGCGCCGCGGGCGAGTGGTGGAGTGTCCCGGGTCCGCCGCCCAGCCAGCTCCAACTGGCGCTCGGCTGTCCGCGTTCGTCCGTCGGCCAAGGCAAGCCGGCCGGCGAGCAGGTGCGCGGCCGACGCTTCTGTCGCGCCGAGAGTGTCGAGACGCCTGGCGGTCTCTGTCACCTGCCGCAGCAGCCGTGGACCACTCTCGCCGGATTGGTAGCGGGCGTCGAGCTGCACCATCGACGCGCGGACCGACCACCACGGACGACGTTGTGCCGAGAACAGCCGGCGCGCGCTCTCTGCGCGAGAACGAGCCGTCTCGAGCTCACCGGCCGCCAGCGCTGCGGTCGCCGCCGCGAACAGCACCTCGGCTCGCTTCGTGGCCTGCCCGCCGACGGTCTCCATCCGGACGATCGCTTGGTCCGCCTCTGCGAGCGCTTCGGTCGGCAGACCCGCGGCGAGCAGGACAGCACACCGGTCGATCGCGAGCTCGGGCCAGACCACGCCGACCTCCGCGAACCCGCGCCCGGCCTCGTCGAGGTACTGCAGCGCCGCCGGCAGATCGCCGCGCGAGAACGCGACCAGGCCACGGTTCTGGCGGGTCTCGGCGTACTCGAACTCCTGGCCGCTCGCGGCGTACAGCCGGCCGGCCTGTTCGAAATCGGTGTCGGCCTGACGGGTGACGCCCATCTCGAGCTGGATGAACCCGCGGTAGTTGCGGCAACGCGCCTCCCAGACGCGGTCGCCGGACCGCCGCAGCCGGCTGATCGCGATCCGCAGATCGTCCAGCGCCTCGCGATGTCTGCCCAGGATCAGCAGTACGTCGGCACGCCGCAGGAGAACGCGGCCCGAGAGCGCGCCGCGGCTGAGGCTCACCGCGCGGTCCAGGTGGGTGAGTCCCTCGCGGCTGCGGCCGGCGCGCCCGAGGGTCGCGCCGAGGGTGGCGAGGACATCGGCTTCGCGCTCGGGCCGGCCCGCGGTCTGGGTGAGTCGCAGCGCGATCCGGAGCTCGCGGATCGCTGTCTCCACATCGCCGAGCTGGCGCAGGCCGATCCCGATCGCCTGGTGCGCGCAGGATGCAGCGTCCGGATCCAGGTCGCCGGTGAGCAACGATCGAGCCGCCGCGATGGCGTCGTGCGGGCGCGAGAGAGCCAGCGGCAGCAGATCATTCGGTGCAACCGCCGTTCCGACACTCCCCCCGGCCGTCTGCACGGTGAAATGATATCGGTCCGTTCGACGATTTCGTCGAATCCCGGGGTTAACGATTCAAGGGGGATCGCCCACCGAATGGCGCAAAAAGCAGGAAATCAAACGACCGACCAACGGGACCCGAAGTACATCGCCCAGATCAAACTCATCCTGGAGGCATTCGGACGCGACGTCGGTGTCCATCCGCCGGAGTGGGAAAAGGAAGGCGCCGAGTATCTGTACCGCGTCGGCACAGTGCTGGTCCGCGACAAGGATCTGCCCCGCGTGGTCGAACTCTTCCAGGGCGGCACGACAGGAGAGGGCGGCATCGGCGGGGTCACCCGGCTGCTGCTGCCGGACAAGGTTCCGCCGAACGCACCGGAAGGACCGAACGCCACGCAACGCTTCCTGGCTCTTGCCGACCAACGGCTCGGCCGCGGGGTCGTCACGCCGGAGCACTTGTTCTACGTGACTCCCAGCGTCAGCCCGTGTCCGGCGACCGAACCCGAGGAGGTCGCGCAGGGCATTCCGCCGGACCCGGTACTGCCGACTCCGTTCCTGCCCGCCGGCGCCGCCGACGGACGCGGAGTGAAGGTGGTCGTGCTCGATGTCGGTTGGTCCGACGCACCCGCGGCGTACTGGCTGAACGGCGTGACCGGCGATCCGGAGGACGCGTTCTTTCCCTCCGGCCGGATCCGGCCGTACGCCGGTCACGGCACCTTCATCGCCGGTGTCCTGCGGGCGGTGGCGCGAAATGTCGAGGTGGTGGTCAAGAGCTATTTCACCAGTGTCGGCGCGATGTGGGAGTTCGATCTCGCCCAGGCCCTTGACGAAGTACTCGATCTGGCCCCGGACATCATCAGTCTGTCGGCCGGAACCAGGACGCGTTTCGACCTTCCGGCGCTCGGACTCGACGTGTTCGTCCAGACCCGGCTGAATCGGGTCAACGGTCTGGTCCTGGTGGCCGCGGCCGGGAACGAGAACAGCCGGGACTATTTCTGGCCGGCCGCGTTCCCGGAGACCGTGTCGGTCGGAGCGCTCGCCGACAACGGGCGCGACCGCGCGTCGTTCAGCAACTTCGGTGGCTGGGTGGATGTCTACGCGCCGGGCGAGAACCTGGTGAACGCGTTCCTGACCGGGAGTTACGAGTGCACCGAACCACCCAACACCGGCCAGATCCGGAACTTCACCGGCATGGCGCGCTGGAGTGGTACGTCGTTCTCGACACCGCTGGTCGCCGCGCTCATCGCCGGTCGCATGTCGCTGACCGGGGAGAGTGCGCGCCAGTCCGCGGATGCGCTGCTCGCCTTCGCACTGACCCAGCCGTCACCGGGGGTCGGGCCTGTTCTCACCACCGGCGACGCTTTGGCGTCACTGGGCCAGTGAGCGTGTGAGTGTGTCGACGCGGCGCGGCCCCCATCCGGTCAAACCACCGGATTCCTCCCGCACCGCGTCGACGCTCCCCCCTCTATGCCCCCCGCTTGCTCTCCCCCCAGAGCATCTCGAAGGGCGCCCCACTACGCGGAGTCGCCGTCGGCGCGGGTTGATACACCGATTTCGAGAGAGATCTCAGACGGCAGTCTCCAACGCGTCGAGCAGAGTCTGCGGCCGCGGGTCAGGCACCGTGCGGACCTGGTTCATCAGGTAGGAGAACGTGATGCGCCGAGACGGCCAGGCGCCGTGGGTGGAGCCGCCGGCACCGACGTGGCCGAAGGCATCGATCGGCCGGCCGAGGCGACTGCCCGGGACGTGGAGTTCGAAGCCGGCGCCGTACACCATCTCGCTCCCCCAGGTCGGCTCGGTGCCGCGGCGGATCTCCCGGCGAGCAAGCTCGACGGTGGCCGGGGTCAGAATGCGCTGACCGTCGACCTCACCGACGAGGGATGCGTAGAAACGTGCCATGCCGCGAGCAGTGGCGAAGCCTCCGACGGCGGCAAGCCCGGCACTGCGGTACTCCGTGCTGTTCCAGATCTTCTCGGCGCCGGGCACCCAGAGCGGATTGCGGTTCAACTGCAGCAGCCGGTCGGTGTGTGGCTCGTCGGTGAGTACGCCGTCGGGCGCGACCATCGTGGTCGTGCGCCAGTGCAGGTCCTCGGGCAGACCGATCCACACCTCCAGCCCCAGCGGTACGGCGTACTCCTCGGCGAAGAACTGCCGAACGGTCCGGCCGTCGACCCGTCGCACCAACTCGTCGACGAGCCAGCCCCAGGTGATCGCGTGGTACATGAACGCGGCCCGTGAATCCGTCGACGGAGCCTGCGCCGCGAGGTGCCCAGCCATCACGTCGTGGTCCAGGAGATCGGCGTACCCGGCCTCGACCCAGGGCAGCCGGGCCTGGTGGGAGAGTACGTCGGACACCGTCGTCCCGGTCTTCCCGGCGGCACCGAACTCGGGCCAGTAGCGGCTGAGTCGATCGTCCAGCGACACCTGTCCCCGCTGCACCATCAGCAGGACGCACGCCGACGCGAGCCCCTTGGTGCCGGAGAACATCAGCTGGATCGCGTCCCGATCCCACCGACGCCCGGTGTCCGGGTCCGCCGTACCGCCCCACAGGTCGACCACCGGTCGACCGTCCTGGTACGCCGCGAAGGCCGCACCCAGCTCGCCTCGCGCGACGAAGTTCCGCGCGAACGCATCCGCCACCTTCTCGAATCCTGTTGCCGTCCAGCCATCAATCATGGATAGATAGTACCGATCGGTCTTATCTCTCGCCACTCCGACATGACACCGATCGGTATCCTGTTCTCCGGAGGTGGTGCTCGATGCCGGTGAAGGCCGGAGAGCGGCTGGACCCCGAGGCGACCAGGGCGCGGATCCTGAAGGCTGCCTCGGAGGTGTTCATGCAGCGCGGTATCCACGCGACCGGGATCAACGAGGTCGCCGAGGCGGCCGGCGCGTCCAAACTGACCATCTACAAGAACTTCGGCTCCAAGGACGGTCTCGTCGAGGCGGTTCTGACCGACCGCACCCAGCGGGTCCGCGCATGGCACGAGCAGGCGGTCGAACAGGCCGCGACCGGCCGGGAGCGGATCCTCGCCATCTTCGATCTGGTCGCGAGCTGGTACGCCGAGGCCGGCTTCCGCGGCTGCGCGATGATGAACGCAGCCACCGAGGATCGCGGCCATGACGGCGCACCCCGGCGACTCGCGCAGGACCACCTCGCCTTCTACCGCGGCCTCTTCCAGCGGCTGCTCACCGAGGCTGGCGTGCGCGACCCGGAAACCACAGCTCGCCAATTGGTCATCGTCCTGGAGGGCGCGACGATCATCAGTGCGGTCGATCGCGATCCGGGCCTGGGCGCCGAGGCGCGCGTCATCGTGGAGACACTGCTCGACGCTGCCTGAGGAACACCAGGCAGACGGCGACGCAGGCCGCGGCGGACACCGCGGCCAGGTAGAACGCGACCGGGAATCCCAGTCGTTCCGCAACCAGTCCACCGAGCGGTCCGGCCACCATCACGCCGAGGTCCCAGAACGATGTCATCACGCCCATCGACACACCCGGCCGCAGCCCGCGCACCCGGTCCAGCGTCATCGACACGCACGCCGGATAGATCAGCGCCATCCCACATCCGGCCAACGCGGTGAACAGGAGCGCACCAACCGCTTCGCCGACCAGCGCGAGCCCCACCAAGGCCACGACCTCGATCGTCACGGTGACGGCCGCCACCGCGCGCCCGCCGTACCGATCGACCGCCGGGCTGCCGGCGAACCGGACCACCAGGAACGCCGCCGCGAACACCGCGAGCGCAACACCGTCACCGCCGATTCCGTCCGCGCGCAGGCGCAGGACCAGCAACGCCGCGACTGTGCCATAGCAGTACGCCGCCAGTCCGACGGTTGCTCCGGGCAACGGGACACCGATCGGGACCAGGTCACGGAACCGCCGGATGTGAACCAGCGGCTCGATCCGGCCGGGATCCGAGCGCGTTGTCAGCACCAGCAGAGCCGACGCGGCCGCGAGACCGACGACGAGCCACCACACACGATCCCCGACCAGCGACGCGATCACAGGTCCGGCGGCCAACCCGCCCCACATCGACAGGCCGAACCACCCGGCCGCGCGCCCGCGTTGCGCCATTCGCATCCCCGACAGGACCCACGGCAGTGCGGCGGAGAACAGAGCCGCTTCCCCGGCGCCCATCACCAGTCGCGCGATCATCAGGACCACGAGACTCGGCGCCAGCAGTTGCCCAAGTCCGCCGAGCGCCGTCAGCACTCCCCCGGCCAGGACGACCGGGCGCGACCACCCGGCATCGGCCAGCCACCCCGCGACCGGGCGGCCGCACGCCGTGGCCAGGAACGCGATCCCGACCGCGGTCCCACTCGCCAGCACACCGCCGCCGAACTTCTCCGGCACGTACGCCGGCAAGGCCTGCAACGTGGCGCCGAACGCGAGATACCCGCTCAGCACCGCCACCCACAACCGCCGCACCGGAACACCCATGCGCCAGATAATACCGCTCGTTCTTATCTCCGCGCCTGGGGCCGTCCCGGCGGACTTGGTGCACCGGATCCGTACGCCGGGCGCCGTCTCGCACGGACCTGGTGCACAAAGTCTCCGGGTAGCCGGGGTCGCCGCGGGCGGCGGCGCTGGCGGGCGGGAGCTGGGGCGCCGCTGGCGGGCGGGAGGCGCGGGCGCGGCTGGCGGGGGTTAGATGGTTAGGACGAGGCGGGCTGTGGTTTGGCCTGTCGACTGGCGGGTCCAGGCGGCGGCGACTTCGTCGAGGGGGACGCTCTCGTAGGCGACGGCGATCTCTCCGACTGCCGCGTGCTGGAGCACGGCGGTGAGCGCGTCCCGGCGCTGCTCCGAGGTCAGGGAATTGTTGGTGTAGCCAAGGACACTTACCGACCGGCTCCGCAGCACTGCGGACGAGAACGTTGCCTCGTCACCCGACGCACCACCGAGATTCACCAACCGCCCACCAGCGGCCAGCACCCGCGACGCCGCGGTCGCCGCAACGCCGAAGATCGGATCGACCACGACATCAACCGAGCCACCAGTTGCATCGGAGAACGCTCGCGTGAGTTCTCCGGCGTCACCGGTCAGCGACACGACCTCGTCCACACCTGCCGCAAGCGCCCGCTGCCTGGCCTCCTCCGACCGGCATTCCGCCACGATCCGACTGGCGCCGAGGACGCGCGCCGTACCGATCGCGGCCTGCCCGACGGCTCCGCCGCCGCCAAGAACGAGAACGCTCTCCCCCGGCTGCAACTGAGCACGCCACGTCAGCACCATCCACGCAGCGACCGCCGACAGACCGAGCGCCGCGACCTGAGCATCCGCCACCGGTGCATCGAGCACGATCAGATCGGCATCCGGTACGGCGCACCGCTCGGCGAAACTGCCGTCACCCGGAGACATCCCAGCCGACGTCGGGAAGAACACTCTGGTCCCGGGAGCCAGGACCTCCGATTGCTCGACCACACCGACCCCCTGCACGCCCGGGACGTACGGCAACGGCTGCTGACCGAAGTACGACGTACCTGAGGCGCACAGCAGATCCAGCGGTACGACGGGGGCCGCGGTCACGCGGACGATGGACTGGCCTGCGGACGGCACGGGGTCCGGGTGTTCGGCATGCGCCGGCGATTCGCCGTGGGCGCGCAGGACGGCTGCTCGCACGCGTGTCTCCTCAGAAGTCAGGTGGCGATGTCCGGGTACGGCAGGGTGAGGTGCTCCATCGCCTTACCGTAGGCCTTCTGGTACTCGAGCGGTCCATGGTCCCGCTCGAACATCGCGATGAACAGGGTGAGCGTGAGGAAAGGATGCGCCCCCAGCTCGAACAGCGCCACATGGTTGTGCTCGCGCAACGCCGTCCGCTCCTCGTCGGTGAACTGCTGCCAGGTCGACTTCTCGCCGGTCGTGCAGTTGAGGATGCGGTTCGCCACCTCCGCTTCCCACCAGCTCACCGTCCCGGCCGCGTCCTCGCGATACCGCTCGACCAACTCAGGATCCCGGTCGACGGTGAACAGGAACTTGTCCAGCAAGTATTTGCTCATGCCGGTACTCCGTTCGGATACCAGGTGAAGTACGCCTCCATCGTGTGGAACAGGTCGAGTGAGTCGACGTGATCCGCCTTCGCGCCGGCCCCGGCCACGCCCATCATCAGCATGAAGTCCATGAATCCGTGCGTCGCGTTGCCCGGCAGGTGCAGGCTGTCCAGCGTCACCTCGGCCAGGCAGCCCTCGATGTCGCCGCTCGCGATCCACTCGACCGCCTTCTGGTCGAACTCCGGATCGGGGCCGTGGGCACCGAACTGCCGCGGCCCGCCGAGCTCGAGGGACAGATGACCGGTGCCGATGATCGCCACCCGCTTGTCGTCCGGCCAGGACTCGACCAGCTGCCGGATCGTCCGGCCCAGCTCGACGAACCGCTGCGGCCGCGGCAGCGGCGGCGCGAAGATGTTGGTGTAGATCGGCACGATCGGGAGGTCGGCCTCCGGGCGGAGCGTGATGATCGGGCAGGTGATGCTGTGGTCGATCCGCAGTTCGTTGCTGAAGGCAAGATCGAAGCCGGCGTCCAGCCCGTTGCGCAGGATGTGCGCGGACAGCCGCTCCTCCCCCGGCAGCGTCATCCGCGGCAGCCCGAACTCGCGTTCCTCGTTGTACCAGTTCGCATCGAAGTACGGCGCCTTGCCGACCAGGAACTGCGGCATGTTGTCCAGCCACAGCTGATGGAAGTGGTCGCTGCCGACCATCACCAGGATGTCCGGCCGGGCCTTGGTCAGGGTCTCCCGGAACGCCTCGATCTTGGCGACCCACTCGTCGGCGAACGGCGGCCGGTCGGCACCGGTCGAGGTGCTGGCCCGGTAGTAGAACGGATGGTGCGTCGAGGCGATGACCGCGGCGACGGTGGCCATGAAGAGCTCCTCTGCTTCCGGGAACTGTCAGTCGTTGGGGTCGACGTAGACGGCGTTGCGGTCCACGGTGAGATAGGCGTCCATGCCGATCGGCCGGCGACGTTCCTCGGCGAGTTGCCCGAGCAGGCCGGCAGCCCTTGCCAGCAAGGCGAAACCGCGCAACAGCTCGACCGGCAGGCCGAGATCAGCGAGGGCGGCACCGCAGACACCGGCGCCGTTCAGCGGCAGCCGACGGCCGAGGACCTGCTCGTGCACCCGACCGATGGCTTCGAAGAGTCGTAGGTGTGGCCCGCGGAGGCCTTCGTCCTCGGCAATGCCGATCAGCACCGGCGTTCGCGGGTCCCGCACCTTGTGCACCGGATGCCCGAGGCCGGGAACGTACTTGCCCGCCGCCCGCGTCGCCGTGACCACCTCCAGCGCCAACGCGTCCCACCCGGCGTCGTCGGTCGGCACCTCACGTCCATCCAGCGCCTCGTGCAGGTATATCCCGCAGTCCTCGGTCACCCCGAGGAAGCGCGAGCCACCGCCGAGCAGCCCGGCTGCGAGCGCGCCTTGGAGCGAGTCCGGCGCGGAGAGGTACGTCAGCCGGGCCGCGATCGCGGTCGGGGTGAAGCCATGGTCGGCGAGAGCCACCAGGACTGCCTCGAACACCCGCGTTTCCGACGGCGTCGGACGGCGCAGCGCGACCAGCCAGAAGGCCAGCTCGCCGAAGCCGACCTTGCCCATCAGGTCGGCCGTGAGGTCCTGCCCGAGCAGGCGGATCTCGTCGGCCGTCGACGTACCCAGGGAAGTTGGGAAGCTCATTCCTTCAGCCACCTCCGCAGCTCGGCTCCGTGTTCGTCCAGCGACGGCGGCGGCAGCCGATACTCCGCCGGGGTCTCCGAGAACGTGATCGGATTGCGCACGGACGGGATCGAGTCGATCGTCACCACCGGGTCCAGCCCGATGTCCTCGGCGAACGCCACACCACCGTCGATCGTGTTGATCGGCCCGCACGGCACGCCGGCGGCGATGATGTCGCCGAACCATTCCATCCGGGTCCGGGTCCGCAGCCGCTCCACCAGCAGCGGCCGCAGTTCCTCCCGGTTCGCGGTCCGCTTCTCGTTGCGGTCGAAGCGCGGATCGTCGGCCAGCTCCGGTACGCCGAGCACCTCGGTCAGGCGGCGGAACTGGTTGTTGTTCCCGGCCGTGATGATCAGCTCGCCGTCGGAACAGGGCAGCGGCTCGTACGGGAACAGGCTCGGGTGGCTGTTCCCCATCCGCAGCGGTACGACGCCGCCCGCGACGTACGCGCTCGACTGGTTGACCAGCCCCGACAGCGCCGAGGACAGCAGGTTGACCTCGACGTGCTGGCCGCGCCCGGTCTCGTGCCGCGCGTTCAGCGCGGACAGGACGCCGATCGTCGCGTGCATCCCCGCCATCACATCGAACACCGAGATCCCGGCCCGGAACGGTTCGCCGTCCGGATCGCCGGTCAGGCTCATCAGCCCGGAGATGGCCTGCACGATCAGGTCGTACCCCGGCAAGGCGGCTCCTCGAGGCCCGCTCCCGAATCCGCTGATCGACGCATAGACCAGCCGCGGATTGACCGCTGCGACCGACTCGTAGTCCAGTCCGAAGCGCGCCAGCCCACCCGGCTTGAAGTTCTCGATCAGTACGTCGGCCCGCCGCGCGAGCTCCTGGGCGACCGCCACATCGCCGGGGTCCTTCAGGTCGAGCGCGATCGACCGCTTGTTCCGGTTGACGGCCAGGTAGTACGTCGAGATCCCGTCGCGGACCGGCGGTTGCCAGGACCGGGTGTCGTCACCGCCCGGCGCCTCGACCTTGACCACCTCGGCACCGAGGTCGGCCAGCAGCATGGTCGCGTACGGGCCGGCCAGGATGCGAGAGAAATCGGCCACCAGGACCCCGGACAACGGACCTTTCCCAGCGGGCACGACGCAACCTCCCCGATCATTGCGGACACTTGTCCGCATTGAGCTCGTCGCCCCAGTCTCAGCGCGCCCGACCGGCACTGTCAAGGACCGGACGGCGAGCCCTTGACACCGCCGACAGGCACTTCGATAGTGACCATATCGCCGTGATGACCGGCATACGGACGTCTGTCCGACCGTTTTCTGGAGGGGATCATGACCACTGCCGAGACGCCGGTCGCGGGCCGGCCGCTGCTGCTGCGCGGCGGGACCGTACTGACCATGGACGACAACCACACGGTGCTGACCACGGGCGACGTGCTGGTCGTCGACGACCGCATCGCCGCCGTCGGAGGGTCGGTCGAGGACGTACCCGAGAGCACGCAGGTGATCGACGCCACCGGTGGCATCGTGATGCCCGGGATGATCGACACGCATCGGCACATGTGGCAGACCGCGATGCGCGCGTACGGCGCCGACTGGACGCTGACGCAGTACTTCGTCTGGTACTACCTCGAGCACGGCAAGACGTTCCGGCCCGAGGACATCCACGCCGGCAACCTCACGTCGGCCTGGGAGTCGCTCGAGGCCGGTGTCACCACGACCGTCGACTGGTCGCACGGGTTGCAGTCCGTCGATCACGCCGAGGCCGCCGCGGACGCTCTGCGGGCGGTCCCCGGCCGCTTCGTGCTTGCCTACGGCAACATCCAGGCGGGGCCGTGGCAGTGGTCCGCGGACCCGGCCGTCCGGGCTTTCCTGGAGCGGATCAGGGATGACGACGAGCTGGGGCTGCAGCTCGCGTTCGACGTCACCGGCGACCCGGCCTTCCCCGAGCGGGCGGCGTTCGAGGTGGCTCGCGACCTCGGCGTCGGCGTCACCACGCACGCGGGTGTCTGGGGCGCGACGAACGACGACGGCATCCGGCTGATGTACGAGAACGGCTTCATGACGCCGCAGAACATCTACGTGCACAGCGCGACCCTGACCGAGGACTCGTACCAGCGGATGGCCGCGACGGGCGGTTCGGTCTCGGTCTCGACCGAGTCCGAGCAGAGCGCCGGCCAGGGGTACCCACCCACCTGGCAGGTCCGCAAGTACGGCATCCCCGTCTCACTGTCGATGGACACCAGCGTCTGGTGGAGCGGCGACCTGTTCAGCGCGATGCGTACGACGCTCGGCGCCGACCGGGCTCGTGAGCACCTCGAAGCCCACATGAAGGGCGACACGGTGACGCACAGCCATCTGCGCGCCGAGCACGTGGTCGACTGGGCCACCCGCGGCGGCGCGAAGGCCCTCGGCCGCGACGACCTCGGCAGTCTCGAGCCCGGCAAGAAGGCGGACGTCGTACTGATCAAGAACGACGCGTCTCCGGTGTCGTTCCCGATGGTGCATCCGTACGGCCAGGTCGCGTTCCAGGCGCAGCGCGGCGACGTCCACACGGTCATCGTCGACGGCAAGGTGGTGAAGTACGCGAACCACTTGGTCGGCGTCGACCTGGCCGCCGTACGACGGGAAGTGGAATCGACCGTGGACTTCCTCCGGTCGGCGCTCGGCGAGGACGCCTGGGCGGCGGGGATGAACCCGGACCTGCCGAAGGACGAGGTGCTGGACAACCCGTACCAGTACACCGAGTACAAGTCGGAGTCCACCCGCGAGGCCCGCGGCACCATCTTCGGCGACCCCGGCTCCGGCGAGTAACAGCAGCCGGGTCGTAGGCTCTCGTCCGCAACGGTACGTCGTACGACCGGGAGGCAGGAACTGATGGCAGGACGCGGCGCGGGTCCGGACTTCGTCGAGTCGCTGGCTCGCGGGCTGGACGTGCTCGCCTGCTTCGACGCGAACCACCGCACCATGTCGCTCAGCGAGGTGGCGACCGCGGCCGGGCTGGCCCGCCCGACCGCGCGCCGGCTGCTGCTCACGCTGGAGGAGCTGGGCTTCGTCCGCTCGGTCGAGGGCTCCTTCCAGCTGACGCCGAAGGTGCTGACGCTCGGCATGGCGTACGTCGGGGCGCTCGGACTGTGGGACATCGCACGACCGCATCTCGAGGAACTGGTGGCGCGGACCGGTGAGTCGTCGTCGATGGCGCAGCTCGACGGCTCCGACATCGTCTACGTCGCCCGGGTGTCAGTGCCGAAGATCATCGCCTTGCGGGTCGACATCGGCACCAGGTTCCCGGCGGCCCAGACCTCACAGGGCAAGGTTCTGCTCGCCGCGCTCTCCCCCGACGAGCTCGCCGAGACCCTCGCGCTGCCGAGCCGCGCCGGGCTTCCGGCGTACATCGGGCGCACTGCGGATCAGCTGCGCGACGAGCTGACCGAGATCCGCGCGCGTGGGTGGGCGCTGGCGGATGAGGAACTGGCGCCCGGGGTCCGTTCGGTGGCGGCGCCGGTCCGCGACGGAACGGGCACCGTCCGCGCCGCGATGAACGTGACCGTGCACGCGGCGGAAACCACAGCGGAGAAGCTTCTTCGAGACCATCTCCCGCTGCTCCTCCGCACCGCCGGCGACGTCAGCGCCGAGTGGGCGCTGTGGCAGTCGCGGCCCCACCACGAAGTACCGCAGTCGACGAGTCAGTCTTCGGCCTAGGCCAGCGTGATCGAGTCACCCGAGACAGTGATCTGCCGGGCGGCGAGCGGCTGCGTGGCCGGGTCGTGGACCACCGAGCCGTCCTTGATCGAGAACTTGCTGCCGTGGCAGTCGCAGTTGATGGTGCCGTCGGCAACACTCGCTACCTGACAGCCCTGGTGAGTGCACACCGACGTGAACGCCTTGAACGTGCCGGCTGTCGGCTGGGTGACGACCACCTTGCTGTCCCCGAAGATGACTCCGCCACCCACCGGGATCTGGCTGGTCTTCGCGAGTGCGGCGCCGGCCTGCGGCGTACTCGCCGGCGGGCTGTCGGACTCGCCGTACGTGCTGCATCCGGTGACGGCGGCGAATGCGGCCGCGGCCAGGACGGTACGGCGACTTGGATCGTCCACGGGCAGGTCCCTTCAGCGAATGATGCCGAACGTGGTGAAGAACCACAGCGACGAGGTCAGCCACAGCCCGACCAGGCCGGCGAAGACGGCCCCGCCCACCGCCGGCAGCAGCCAGCGGGGCGTATCGGTCCGGGTCAGGGTCAGCATCTTGGCGACGAACGCGCCGTAGAAGAAGCAGCCGAGCAGCGAGTGGATCAGCACGCGTGGCTGGTCGTACTGGAATCCCAACGCGTACAGGCAATGTGCGACCACAGGAAGCGTGGCCGCGACGGCCGCGCGGCCCGACCACCGATGCAACGGTCCGATCCAGCTCCGGCCCGCGAGCGGTCCGAGATGCCCGAACAGCGCCAGGGCGGAGACGAGTTGCACCAAGGCGAGGACGAACGCGAGCGATGCCAGCCACGCCTTGACCGACTGCGTGCTGGAGAACCCGGCCAGGTTCACGGCGACGCCGGTCGGCTCGTGCAGCCGCGCGTACAGACCGAGGACGACGGCGACCGCCGCGCCGATCGACAGCGGGATCGCGACCCTGCTCGTCGCGCCGATCGTTGCGGTCGACATGGCCCTCCTCAGAACGTCTCGTCGCCGGTGACCGACGTCGCCGTCACCGCGGTTCCGCCGACGGTCGACGTACCGGTGGACGGATCGAGCGGCGGGGCGGGAGCGGGCGTGCCGTCGTTGTCGATGCCGACCTGGCTGCCGTCGGCGAGCACGATCCAGCCGATGGTGTTGCCGGAGGTCTTCGCCCGGTACAGGCCGGCCGGTGGGTCGGCCTTGGAGATCGTGAAGCGCAGCGTGCGGCCGTGCACCGTGACCGTGCCGGTGACTTGGCCGCTGCCCACGCTTCCGGCCAAACGGTCACCGGCTCGGGAGCGCAGGGCGAGGGCGTCGCCGGTTCGTGTGCCGGTCAGCCATGCCTCTACGCGACGGCCGTCGCAGACGTACGCCGCGGCCCGGCCGCCCTTCACCGCGATGGCGAGGGTCGCTTCGCGGTTCGCCGTATGACCGGCGTACACGACGGCGACCTGTTGGGACGGAGTGGGGGCCGCCTGCTTCGTGGCGGTCGGCTGTGGACTGGCCGGTGGCGAGCTGGCGGCCGGCCGGCCGGTGTTGGGCGGGGTGACCGGCGCGCTCGTCACGGCGGCCTCGGACGACGCTGGGCCGGTGGACGTGGTCTGCGTGCTGTTCACGACAAGCAGCGCGACAAGCCCGACGGCCGCGGCCGCGAGCGTCACCAGTGGACTGCGTTGCCCCATCTCTCCCCCACCCCGGAGGCAGTATGTGTCGAGAATCGCCGCCGGGACGGGCCAGGTCAACGGCTGGGCGCCTCGCTCACACGGAGATCAGGGTCCCTCAGTCGGTGACCCAGTCCATGTGGTCGATCCAGCGATCAAGCAGTGCCCTGTCGCCGTCCAGTTCCAGGCTGGGTGCCGCATCCAGCCGGCGGCGCCTGCTGAGCACGAGAAGCAGGTCCGCGGCCGGGCCACGCAGCGTGACGTCGGCCTCGGCATGGGTGTGCTCCAACACCACCCGGTCCGCCTCCCGGCGGGCCAACCACTCCCCGGGCGCGTCAGTGGCATGGAAATGCAGGCTCTGGCCATCGCCACGCATCCCCGCGGCGAAGTCCGGCCGGTTCTCCCAATAGCCACGCGACGTCATCGTGTCCAACCAATCCTCCAACGCCGCCACCGCAGACTCCGGCGCCAACTCATACCGCCGGCCGAGCGCCGCCGCCGCATCCGCACGATGCACACACGCCTCCCCGAACAACCGCCGCGACCAAAACGCCACCCCCGAGGCGGCACCGGACGGATCCCACACCGCCGCGTCACCGTCCACCGACGCGACCGCCCGCTGCGCCGCGGCCGCACCCTCGACCATCCAGGTGCCCCACCGGCCCGAATCGGCCGGCGCCGGAACATAAGCCGCGAACGCCCTACTCGGCTCGGCCAACTGCTCACCCACCAGCATCGCCACCATCCGATGCGTCGCACCCACATGATCGACCAGATCCGCCAACGTCCACTTCGGACACGTCGGCACCGGAATCGCCGCATCCCGGCCGTCCACCCACTCCGCGAACGTAGCCGTCTGCTCGACAACCGACGTCAAATACGCCGACGCGTCCATCGCTGCCCTCCAAGCGCTCCGTCGTTACCTGCTGCCGTCGCCCAGCCAAGCCGCCCGCCCTTTCAAAGCGCTTTCAGGCCCAGAGCTTTCAGGCTGAAGCATTCAGGCTCAGAAGACGACGCTCCAGCCGGAGCGCTGTGCCTGGGCCGCGGTGTACGCGACGCCGTGGACCTTGAGGCCGGCACTGTTCAGCAAGGTGATCTCACCACCCTTGTTGCCCAGCTGGACAGTGGACGGGAGGTGGACGAGGAGCGAGGCACCGGGTGCCAGCACACCCGCCGGAACCGGGCCGACGTGGAGTGCGCGATCGACGAGATGCCAGCCGGTCAGGTCGACGGCGTCCGGCGATGCGTTCAGCAGGGTGACCGTCTCGGCTTCAGGCGCAGGGCCGACCGGGTTGATCAACGCAGCGACGATCTGGACCGCCTCGGCGCCGAACTCCGCCACCGGCGCGTCGACGAGAGTGTGACCGGTCTTGTCGTCGGTGTGCCACGACTGGCTCTGGAACGCCAGGAAGATGCCGACCCAGCGTTGCTGGTCCGGAAGCCCGATGATGATCGCGCCGTCTTGCCAGACCCCGTCGTCCTTGCGGAAGGCACCGACGTTGCCCTGGTTCATGTGGATGTCATGTACGCCGTTTCCCGGCCGGAAGCCGAAGACCTTGTCCGGTACGCCGTCCTCCGGACCCCAGCGCTCGCCGAACGCGTACACGACCGCGGCCGGCTCGCGGATCGCCCGCTGCACCTGATCGTCCAGCAGGTCGGCCAGATCGTTGCCCGGCCCCTCGACCTCGGCCGGCAGCGGTCGCAGCAGGGTGCGATCGAACAACGTCTGCCGTACGTAGTCCAGGTTCACCCCGGCCGCACCCGTGTCGAGCCGATGCCAGCCCCGGGTCAGTCCGGTCAACTGTGCGGTGACCGGATGCCGGAAGTCCTCGTCGACCCGGTAGAGCAACTCCGACGGGAACTCCTTCGACTTCACATTCACCGCGATCCGGTAGTCCACCCTGGCGTCGTCCACCAGCCGGATCTGGTAGTGCGGCGTGTCCGAATCACCTTCCCGGCGTACGCCGACCGCCCGGCCGACCAGTACGCCGTACGTCTTCAACGGCATGGCTACCCCCTCCATCACAGCCCCCACTACCTAGGAGCCCACGAGTCCGCGGGTAATACAACGGGCCGCGCCCTGTCGGTGGTGGCGGGTAGGAAGGGGGGATGAGATACGGACTGATTCTTCCGGGTGGGTCAGCGGTCGAGCAGCTTGAGCAGGCAGTCGCCGCGGAGGCGGCCGGCTGGGACGGGGTGTTCGTCTGGGAGGCGGCGTACGGAGTCGATGCGTGGGGGCTGCTGACAGCGATGGCGGCCAGGACGAGCCGGATCCGGCTCGGCACGATGCTGACGCCGCTGCCGTGGCGACGGCCGTGGAAGGTCGCGAGCCAGGTCGCCACGCTGGACCAGGTGTCATCGGGCCGCGCGACCCTGGCGGTCGGGGTCGGCGCCGTCGAGACCGACCTGCCACGAACCGGCGAGGAGCTGGACCTGCGGACCCGGGCGGCCATGATGGACGAGGGCATCGACCTGATCCGCGAACTCTGGGCCGGGCGATCCACCTATCACGGTGAGCACTACGACTACGAGTGCGCCCGCGACGACCTCGCGCAGGTCGGACGGCCGGTGCAGGAGCGGATCCCGATTTGGGTCGTCGGCGTCTGGCCGAGACCCAAGTCGATGCGCCGCGTCCTGCGCTGCGACGGCGTACTGCCGCAGTTCCAGTCAGGCCAGGACTCGGCAGACGGACTGCGGCAAGTCCGCTCCTGGCTCACCGCCCAAGGCGGCTCACCAGACCTGGACGTCATCGCCGAAGGCGAAACCCCGGCCGACAACCCGGCCGAGGCGTCCGCCCTGGTCAAGCCCTGGGCCGACGCAGGAGCCACCTGGTGGCTGGAAACCCGCTGGGAGATGCCCCACCACTCCCCCGAGCGCATGCACCAGGTCCACACCCGAATCACCGCCGGCCCGCCGACCGAACGCTGAGCCCGCCGTACGCCGGGGTGCGGAGCAGGTCAGCGGAAGTCGCGGGAGGGGGTTTTGGCGGCCAGGGGGAGGCGTTGGAGGTGGTCGGCGGAGAGGTTGGTGACTTCGCCGGCTCGTTCTACGCGGCCTCGGATGATGAGGGCTCCGGCGGTGCGGGCGACGGTGGCGTGGCGGTGCCAGCAGCCGACGGTGATGACGATGTTGGCCATGCCGGTCTCGTCCTCGAGGTTCATGAAGGTGACACCGGAGGCGGTCGCCGGGCGCTGGCGATGGGTGACCACGCCGGCGACCCGGACCCGGGCGCCGTTCGGGACTTCACGGAGCTGGGCCGCGGACAGGATGCCCTCGGCACGGAGACGCTCCCGGACGCGCTGCATCGGGTGACTGGTGGTGGTGATCGAGGTGGACCACAGATCCGCCATGTCGGCCTCGATGTCGCTCATCCCGGGCAGGGTCGGCGGGGGTCCGGCGGCGGTGATCCCGGCGAGCTGGCCCGGCCGCTCCTCGGCGGCACGACCGGCCTCCCACAACGCCTGCCGGCGATCGAGGCCGAAGCAGTCGAACGCCCCGGCCGTGGCGAGCGCCTCGACCTGCGCGGCGGTGATCCCGGTCCGCCGGACGAGGTCGGCCATCTCCGTGAAAGGCCCACCGCGCTCGCGTTCCTCGACGATCAGCTTCGCGCCCTTGTCGCCGATCGTGCGCACCTCGGACAATCCGAGCCGGACCGAGAACACGCCGTCGCGGCGGTGCCCGGTGGTGTCGGACGGCGCCGTCGGATCGAACGGGCCGACCAGCGGCTGCGGATCCTTCAGACAGGCGTCCGATCCCGTCGGGCCGGTGAGCTCCTGACCGTCGACCAGTTGCTCGAGCCCGGCGTCGACCCCCGACAGGTGCAGGTGCGGACGGCGTACCTCGACGCCGTGGCGGCGGGCGTCGGCGACCAGGGACTGGGGTGAGTAGAAACCCATCGGCTGGGCCCGCAGCAGAGCGGCCAGGAACGCGGCCGGGTAGTGCAGCCGCAGCCACGTGCTGGAGTAGACCAGCAGGGCGAAGCTGATCGAGTGGGACTCGGCGAACCCGAAGTTCGCGAAGGCCTCGATCTTGTCGTAGATCTCGTCGGCCAGGTCACCGGTGATCCCGTTGCGCGCCATCCCGGCGTACAGCTTGTCCTTCAGCGACGAGATCTTCTCGATGCCGCGCTTGGACCCCATCGCCCGGCGCAGCAGGTCGGCCTCGTCGCCGTCGATCTCGCCGACCGCCATCGCCATCTGCATCAACTGCTCCTGGAACAGCGGCACGCCCATGGTCCGCTCCAGCACCGGCCGCAGCTTCGGGTGCAGGTAGGTGATCGGCTCCTCACCGGTCCGGCGGCGGATGTACGGATGGACCGCGCCACCCTGGATCGGGCCGGGCCGGATCAGCGCGATCTCGGTGACCAGGTCGTAGAACCGGCGCGGCTTCAGCCGCGGCAGCGTCGCCATCTGCGCCCGCGACTCGACCTGGAACACGCCCACCGAGTCCGCGCGGCACAGCTGGTCGTAGACGCCCGCCTCCTCCTTGGGGATCGTGTGCAGCAGCCACGACTCACCGATGTGCTCGCGGACCAGCTCCATGCAGTACTGCAACGCGGCCAGCATCCCCAGCCCGAGCAGGTCGAACTTCACCAGCCCCATCCACGCGCAGTCGTCCTTGTCCCACTGCAGGACCGTGCGGTTCTCCATCCGGGCGTGCTCGATCGGCACCACCTCCCCCACCGGCCGCTCGGTCAGCACCATCCCGCCGGAGTGGATGCCCAGGTGCCGCGGGAACTTCAGCAGCTCGGTCGCCATCGCCACCACCTTCGGCGGGATGTCGTGCTCGGTCGAGGTGATCTCCGGGCTCCAGCCGTCCACCTGCTTCGACCAGGCGTCCTGCTGACCGACCGAGTACCCCAGTGCCTTGGCCATGTCCCGGACGGCGGACTTCGGCCGGTACGAGATCACGTTCGCCACCTGGGCGGCGTTGCGGCGCCCGTACTTGCGGTAGACGTGCTGGATCACCTCCTCGCGGCGGTCGGAGTCGAAATCGACGTCGATGTCCGGCTCCTCGGTCCGGGTGGTGGCCAGGAAGCGCTCGAACGGCAGGTCGTAGAGGATGCTGTCCACCGCGGTGATCCCGAGCGCATAGCAGACCGCCGAGTTCGCCGCCGAGCCACGGCCCTGGCAGAGGATGCCGTTGTCGTGCGCGTACCGGACGATGTCCTCGACGATCAGGAAGTACCCCGGGAACTCCTTCTCCTCGATGACCGCCAGCTCACGCTCCAGCCGCTCGTAGGCGTCCGGCCGCTGCCCGCGGGTCCCGTACCGCTTGGCGGCGCCGTCGAAGGTGAGGTGCCGCAACCACGACATCGGCGTCTCCCCCTCCGGTACGTCGCGCAGCGGCAGCTTGGGTTTCGCCCGGGCCAGGTCGAAGGCGAGCTGGTCGGCCAGTGTCACCGATCGCGCCACGGCCCCGTCGTACCGGCGGAACCGGAACGCCATCTCCTCCCCCGAGCGCAGGAACGCCATCCCGCTCGGCGGCAGCCAGCCGTCCATCGTGTCCAGGTCCCGCCGGGCCCGGACCGCGGCCAGCGCGGCGGCCAGCTTGTGCTGCGCCGGGGTGGCGTAGTGAACGTTGTTCGTGGCAACTACCGGGAGGCCGCGGTCGGCCGCAAGCCCGGCCAGGATCCGGTTCCGGGTCGTGTCGGCCGGAAGGTGGTGGTCGATCAACTCGACCACCACCCGGTCCTTGCCGAACAAACCGGTCAGCCGGTCCAGCTCACGCCCCGCGGCGGCCGGGCCGTCGGCGTGCCCGCCGAGCTCCAGCGCCTGCCGGACCAGCCCCTTGCGGCAGCCGGTCAGGATCAGCCAGTGGTCACGCCCCTCCGCGGCCAGCCTCTCCAGGTCGTAGACCGGCTTGCCCTTCTCACCGCCGGCCAGTTGTGCCTCGGTGATCTCGCCGGCCAGCTTGTGATAGCCCTCCTGTCCCTCCGCCAGCACCAGCAGGTGACTGCCCTCGGGATCGGCCACGCCGTTCTGCGGGCCGGTCAGGCCGAGCGACAGCTCCGCTCCGAACACGGTCGGCATGGTGTACGCCGCTGCCGCCTCGGCGAACCGGGCCGCGCCGTAGAACCCGTCGTGATCGGTCAGCGCCAGCGCGTGCAGCCCCTGCCGGACCGCGGCCTCGACCAGGTCCTCCGGCTGGGAAGCACCGTCCAGGAAGGAGAAGTTGGAATGCGCGTGAAGCTCCGCGTAAGGCACCGCGTGCTCCGGGCGACGGACGGTGTCAGGCACATACGGACCGCGGTGCTGCGACCACGCCGGGCTGTCGCCGCCGTCGCCCGTCACCGGCCGCCCGCCGTGGCTGCCCGGCCGGGACCGGTCCGACAGCTTCCGCTCCAGCTCCGACCACTTGATCGGCGGATTGTTGTAGCCCATCACACACACCTCCTGTCAGGATCAAGACTAGAACATATGTTCGAAGAGGCGGTAATCTGAAAACATGCTTGGTCGGTTCACGGTTCGCCCGGCCGACGACGGATCGAACGGATTCGGCGTCTGGGACGGTGCGGTCAACGGGTGGCGTGCGATGGGTATCGACAGCGAGACGGAGGCCCACCGGATAGCCAGCGATCTCGACGTCCAGTACGACGCTCACGGCCCACGTCCGGCGGACGCCGTACGGCGGGTGGACCCGGCCCAACCGGTCCAGCGCGCCGAGTGGCAGGACGGCGAGCTCGACGTCTGGATCCGCGACAACGGCGAGTGGCTCGGCCGGGTCTGCGACAAGGACGGCCACATCACCTGGATCCCCGGCACCGACCTCCGCCCGTTGTAGGCAGTCGGGTTGGATGGTCGGCATGAGCACTCAGACCGACGCGGAGGTGGCGATCCGGGCCGCCGAGGCCGGCGCCGCGGTCGTCCGCGCCAAGTACGGCGTACCGCTGGCCAGGTACGACAAGTCGCCCACCGACTTCGCCACCGAGGCGGATCTCGAGGCGGAGCGGGCGATCCTCGACGTCCTGCGCACCGCGCGGCCCGGCGACGCGGTGATCGGCGAGGAGTACGGCGCCGACGGTCGGGCGGCCCGGACCTGGTTGGTGGATCCGCTCTGTGGCACCCTCAACTTCGCCGCCGAGACACCGCTGTTCTCGGTGAACGTCGCCCTCCAGGGACCGGGTGTCGCCGCCGTCGCGCAGCCGCTCACCGGTGAGGTGTTCTGGACCGACGGGACGACCGCCGCGGTGCGCCGCGACGGTGCCGACTCGCCGGCCACACCGTCGGCGACCTCGCTCCTGGTCGACGTCGATGTCGACGATCCGCCCGGGAGCGACCTCCTCGGCGCCCGGATCCTGACCGACCCGACCCTCCTGGCGACCTTCGGGCTTCGGGTGTCGTCGACCACCCTCGCGCTCGCCTGGGTGGCTGTGGGTCGCCGGGCCGGCTACATCACCAACGGCTCGCTGGTCGACAGCGTGCACTTCACCGCCGGCATCCAGCTGTGCCAGGCGGCCGGCTGCGTCGTCACCGACTTCCGCGGGCAACCGGTGCACACCGGCCCAGGCCTGGTCGTCGCAGCGGACACCGCAACCCACGATCGTTTGCTGGAGGTCGTTTCCCGCTGCTTGAGGTAGCCGATCGGTGTGTCAGCAGGCCGGCTCGCGCGAACCGCTGGCCAGGGCGGCGAAGGCGAGAGCGAGCGGACGCCATGCGGCGTACATCTCGGTCTCGGCCGCGCGGATCTCGGCCAGCCCGCGCTCCATCTCCGGACGAGCGGTGCCGGCCCTGCACTGCGCCTCGTACCACCCCTTGACGATCCCGTACGACGCCTCCGGGTGCCACTGAACGCCCCACGCCGATCGACCGATCCGGAACGCCAGCAAGTCGCCGTCATCGCTTCCGGCCAGTTCGATCGCGCCGGGTGGCGGCACGGCCACGGTGTCCGCGTTCCACGCCACCGCGGGCGGTCGGGCCGGCCCTGGATCGAGCCCTGGATCGAGCCCTGGGTCGAGCCCTGGATCGAGCACTGGACCGAGCACTGGATCCATGGCGGCTTCGGGGGTCCAGACCGGCCGGAGCACGCGGGAGTTCTGGCCGTGCGGCCGGGAGATCACCTTGCCGCCCAAGGCGTCGGCGAGCAACTGGTGCCCGAGGCAGATGCCGAGCGTCGGCACCTCCTGTCGCACCGCGTCGGCGAGGAGCCTCTTGATCGGAGTCAGCCACGGCACCCGATCCGCGTCGTGGACGCCGGGCAGACCACCAAGCACGATCAATCCGGAGATCCCGTCCGCGTTCTTCGGCACGGGATCACCGCCGTACGCGCGGCAGACCCGAAACGGTGACAACCAGTCGGTGAGATGGCCCGGCGGGCAGAGTTCGTCCGGCTGCACGACGAGTAGATTCACGGCCGCCAGACTACGTCGCCGTTCGGTTGACATGTGGTGGCTGGATGCCAGACTCCGAGCATGACCCGCTACGGGCAGCAGTTCGGGCCGGACTTCACGTTTCTCGGGGTGCCGGCTTGTGATCTGGACGACCCGGCGTCGTACGCGGATGCGCAGGTGGTGATTCTCGGTGCACCGTTCGACGGAGGTACGTCGCATCGGCCGGGTGCCCGGTTCGGGCCGATGGCGATCCGGATGCGGGACTACCTGGGCCACGACGGATCGCGGCCGAGTCTCGCGTTGCGCACCGACGGTCTGGTCGAGCTGAACGTCGTCGACGCCGGTGACGTCGAGATGTACTCCGGCGACATCGAGGTCGCGCTGCCCGCGCTCGAGGCGGCGGTCGAGAAGGTGACCCGCTCGGGTGCGATCCCGGTCGTCCTCGGCGGCGACCACTCGATCGCGTTCCCGGACGCCAAGGGTGTCGCGAACGTGCTTGGCCACGGCCGGGTGTCGATGCTGCACTTCGACGCGCACGCCGACACCGGCGACATCGAGTTCGGTTCGCTGTGGGGTCACGGCCAGCCGATGCGCCGGCTGATCGAGTCCGGTGCGTTGCGCGGGGATCGCTTCCTGCAGATCGGGTTGCGCGGGTACTGGCCGCCGCCGGACACGCTGGACTGGATGGCCGAGCAGCGGATGCGCTCCTACGAGATGACCGAGATCGTGCATCGTGGCCTGGACGAGTGCCTGACAGAGGCGTTCGTGATCGCCACCGACGAGTGCGACGGCGTCTTCCTGTCCGTCGACATCGACGTCTGCGACCCCGGCCACGCGCCGGGAACCGGGACCCCCGAGCCCGGCGGCCTGACCGCTCGTCAGTTGCTCGACGCGGTACGCCGGATCTGCCTCGAACTGCCCGTGGCCGGGATGGACGTGGTCGAGGTGAGTCCGCCGTACGATCACGCCGACATCACCGCGGCGCTGGCGAATCGCGTGGTGCTCGAGGCGGTGTCGGCGATCGCTCGCAAGCGCCAGGACGAACGCGACGGCACGCGGTGGGATCCCGCCCACCCGCTGTTGCGTGACCGGCCCGAGCCCGGCTGACCTGTTCCGTCGGCGAATTCCGGGTGCCACACTCCGAATTGGGGGTGGGGAGACCTCCCTCGAGGGGAGGGCATCATGGCGATGACGGTGCGGCAACTGTTCCGCCGCAAGCCGGTGCCGGAGATGGCGCAGGAGAGCGGCACCGACACCGGGAAGAGCGAACTCGCCCGGACGATCGGCTTGTTTCAGCTCTCCATGTTCGGCATCGGTGCCACCATCGGCACCGGCATCTTCTTCGTCCTGGCCCAGGCGGTGCCGGTCGCCGGACCGGCGGTGATCTGGTCGTTCGTGATCGCCGGTGTGGTCGCCGGACTGACCGCGATCTGTTACGCCGAGCTCGCCAGCGCCGTCCCGGTGTCGGGATCGTCGTACTCGTACGCCTACGCGACGCTCGGTGAGCTGCCGGCGATCGGGGTCGCCGCCTGCCTGCTGCTGGAGTACGGCGTGTCCGCGGCCGCCGTGGCCGTCGGCTGGTCGCAGTACCTGAACGAACTGTTCGACAACCTCTTCGGCTTCACCATCCCGGACAGCCTGTCGCAGGCGCCGGAGCAGGGCGGTGTGTTCAACCTGCCCGCGGTGATCCTGGTAGGGCTCTGCACCCTGCTGCTGATCCGCGGCGCGAGCGAGTCGGCCACGACGAACGCCGTCATGGTGTGTATCAAGATCGGTGTCCTGGTGCTGTTCATCGTGCTCGGGCTGCAGGGCTGGGACGCGAACAACCTGTCGGACTTCGCCCCCTTCGGGATCAGTGGGATCACCTCCGCGGCCGGCATCATCTTCTTCTCCTACATCGGTCTGGACGCCGTCTCGACCGCGGGCGAGGAAGTGAAGAACCCACGGCGGACGATGCCCCTGGCGATCCTGATCGCGCTCGTCACGGTCACCACGCTCTACATCCTGGTCACCCTGGTCGCGGTCGCCGCGCAGCCGTCCGGCGAATTCGAGAACCAGGAAGCCGGTCTGTCGGCGATCCTGGAGAACGTGACCGGACAGACCTGGCCCGCCACCGTACTCGCGGCCGGCGCGGTGATCTCGATCTTCAGCGTCACGTTGATCGTGATCTACGGCCAGACCCGGATCCTGTTCGCGATGTCCCGCGACGGGATGATCCCGGAGCTGTTCCACAAGGTGAACCCACGCACCCACACGCCGGTGCCGAACACCATCATCGTGGCGGTGCTGATCGCCTTGCTGGCCGGGCTGATCCCGATCAACTTCCTGGCCGAGATGACCAGCATCGGCACCCTGGTCGCGTTCCTGGTCGTGTCGATCGGGGTGATGGTGCTGCGGCGGACTCATCCCGAGCTGCCGCGCGGATTCAAGGTGCCGGGCTATCCGGTCACACCGATCCTGTCGATCCTCGGCTGTCTGTGGATCATCAAGGACCTGCGTGCGGTCACCATCTGGGTGTTCCTGATCTGGCTCGCGGTAGCACTGGCGTGGTACTTCATCTACGGCTTCAAGCACTCGCATCTCGGCAGGCACGAGCACGTCGGGTTGATCCGCGACGACGACGGGCCGACGCCATGACGATGATCGTCGGCTACGCCTCCGACGAGCGTGGGAAGGCGGCGCTCCACCTCGCGGCGATGCTGGCCCGGTCCACGCACGACGACCTGATCGTCTGCACCGTCGTACCGGCTCCGTGGACGCCGGGGATGGCGCGAGTGGACGCGGAGTACCAGAACTACCTCACGCAGACCGCGGACCAGGCGCTCGAGCGGGCCCGGAACTACCTGCCGGATGACGTGCCGGCGACGTACGTCCGGTACAGCGCTCGGTCAGCGCCGGCGGGTCTGCTCGAGGTGGCCGCGCAGAACGACGCCCGTCTGATCGTGCTCGGGTCGTCGTCGGCCGGCGCGTTCGGCCACATCTCGCTCGGCAGCGTTACGGACCGGCTGCTGCACAGCTCGCATGTCTCGATCGCCCTGGCCACCCGGGGATTCCGCTGCCCGGGGGATGCCAGCGTCCAGCGGGTGACCGCGGCCTTCGGCGGCACTGAGAGCGCGGAGGAGCTGGTCCTCGCTGCGGCAGCGATCAGCGCCGACGCGGGTGCTTCGCTGCGGATCGCCACGTTCGCGGTGTGGTCCCGTCCGGCCTACACCACCCGGCTCGGCACCGATTCCGAGGACCTGGTGATGGACGAGTGGCGGGCAGAGGTGGAGAAGACCGTCACCGCCACGCTGACCAAGGTGAAACATCTGCCGCACGGGCCGCGAGCGGTCGAGACGGTGATCGGCTCCGGTGCGAACTGGGCCGAGGCGATCGACGACGTCGGCTGGGAGCCCGGCGACATCCTCGTGGTCGGGTCGAGCGAGCTCGGGCCGGTCGCGCGGGTGTTCCTCGGCTCGCGGGCGACCAAGATCCTGCGGCACTCCCCCGTCCCGGTCATCGTCGTACCGCGCAGCCGGGCCGAGGAGCTGGCCGGACGCGCCGCTGAGAACTGACCATGCACCAGGCCGACCGGAGCGACCTGCTCTCGCTCTTCCCGGCCGGCAGCGGCCTGGCCGGCGACGGCATGCTGGTCGTCGGTGGCTGCCGTGCGGACGACCTGGCCGCCGCGTTCGGTACGCCGGTCCTGGTCGTCGCCGAGGACGCCCTCCGCTCCCGCGCCCGCGAGTACCGCGAAGAGCTGTCCGCCCGCTGGCCGGACTCCCGCGTGGTCTTCGCCTCCAAAGCCTTCCCCTGTACGGCGGTCCAGCGGGTCATGGTCGAGGAAGGGCTCGGCCTGGACGTCGCCGGCGGTGGCGAGATCCTCACTGCACTGAAAGCCGGTGCCGATCCCGGTCTGATCGTCCTGCACGGCAACGCCAAGAGCGACGAGGAGATCGCGCTGGCGGTCGAACACGGCATCGGTCTGGTCGTGGTCGACAACGCCGACGACGTCGACCGGCTGGAAGCGACCGGCCGCACCCAGGACGTGTTGGTACGCATCATCCCCGGTGTCACCGCCGATACCCACAGCCATGTGCTGACCGGCCACGAGGGCTCGAAGTTCGGCCTCGCCCCACCCGACGCGGCTCGGCTGATCCAGCGCATCGAACACAGCCCACGGCTGCGGATGCGCGGTCTGCACGCCCACGTCGGCTCGCAGATCCTCGATGTCGAGCCGTTCGCGGAGTCGGTGGAGCCGCTCGCGCGACTCGGCGAGTTCGAGGTGTACGACCTGGGCGGCGGCCTCGGCTCCCGCTACACCTGGTCCGACGAGCCGCCCACTGTGGCGGCGTACCTCGATGCTCTGATCGGCGCGGCGAAGCAGCACCTGCCCGCATCCGCGCACCTCATCATCGAACCTGGACGCAGCATGGCCTGTACGGCGGCGACCACGATCTACCGGGTCACCACGGTCAAGCGCGGTGCGATCACCTTCGTCGCGGTGGACGGCGGGATGGGCGACAACCTGGAGGTCGCGTTGTTCGAGCAGCGGTTCGAGGCCGGCATCGTCGGACGGTTCGAGGGTCCCGGGCTGGAGACCGTGACCGTGGTCGGGCGGCACTGCGAGAGCGGCGACGTCCTGGTCGACGGCGTCCCGCTGGCGGAGCCGGCTGTGGGCGACCTGCTCGCCGTCCCGGCGACGGGGGCGTACTGCTACACGATGGCGAACAACTACAACGGCAATCGCCGGATCCCGGTGGTCTTCGCAACCGGCGGCCGAGCCCGGCTCGTCGTACGACGAGAGTCCTGGGACGACCTGATGGCCCGGGACGTGGACTGATGGCGACCCATCCGCTCGAACCGCTGGACGAGGACGAGTTCCGGCAGACCGCTGCGATCCTGCGCAGGGACCGGGAACTCGGCGGGTCCTGGCGGTTCGCGGCGATCGAGCTGCTGGAGCCGGCCAAGTCGGCGGTCCGCGCTTGGCGTCCCGGCGACCCGGTAGCGCGGACCGCGTTCGCCGTCCTGTGGAACCGGGCCGACAACCAGACCTGGGAAGGCGTCGTCGATCTGACCGGCGATCGGGTGGTGTCGTGGATCCACGTCCCCGGCGTCACCCCCAACTTCGCCGGCGACGAGTACCACGAGGTCGACGAGGCGATGCGAGCCCATCCGGACGTGATCGCGGCCCTGGCCGAGCGCGACATCACCGACCTGTCGCTGGTGATGATCGAGGTCTGGACGTACGGCAAGGCGCTGATGCCGGAGAAGTACCGCGACCGGCGGCTCGGCTGGTGCGACATCTGGTACCGCGAGACGCCCGACGGCAACCCGTACGCCCACCCGGTGTCGGGCCTCAAGGTCGTCGTCGACATGAACACGCTGGAGTTGCTCGAACTCGAGAACGACCACGACCACGGGCAGCCCGAGGTCGACGCGGAGTACGCGCCCGGACCGTGGACCGGCGTACTCCGCACCGACCTCAAGCCGCTGCACGTCACCCAGCCCGAGGGCGTCTCGTTCACCGTCGACGGCACCGAGCTGAAGTGGCAGAACTGGACCATGCGGCTGGGCTTCAACCACCGCGAGGGCCTGGTGATCCACCAGCTCACGTACGACGATCACGGCACCACTCGGGACATCGCCTACCGGATGTCGTTCGCCGAGATGGTGGTCCCGTACCGGGACGCGTCCTTCGACCATTACCGGCGTACGGCGTTCGACATCGGCGAGTGGGGTCTCGGTTTCATGACCACCTCGCTCGAACTCGGCTGCGACTGCCTCGGCGAGATCGTCTACCTGGACGCCGTACTGCACGACACCCACGGTGAGCCGGTCACGATCAAGAACGCGATCTGCCTGCACGAGGAGGACAACGCCATCTTGTGGAAGCACGTCGACCACACGACCGGTGCCGAGGTACGGCGGATGCGCCGGATGGTCGTGTCGTGTCACGCGACCGTGGCGAACTACGAGTACCTGATCTACTGGCGCTTCTATCAGGACGGCAGCATCGAGTGCGAGGTCCGGGCGACCGGGCTGATGGTCACCACGCCGTTCGCCGCGGACGGTACGCCGCCGGCCACCGGCACGGTCGTCGACCAGCAGACGTACGCGCCGTTCCACCAGCACTTCCTGGTCGCGCGGCTCGACCTCGACGTGGACGGCGACGCGAACACCGTGCAGGAGGTCGACTCCCACGCCCTACCGATGTCGGAGGACAACCCCTACGGGCTGGCCGTCGTCACCGAGGCGACCCCGATCCGGTCCGAGTCCGAGGCCGCCCGCGACTTCGACTGGGCGGCCCAGCGCACCTGGAAGGTGGTCAACCCGAACCGCGTGAACGCCGTCGGCACCAATCCGGCGTACAAACTGATCCCGAGCGCGTCGATCCCGGCACTGATGGACCCCGGTACGCCGCAGTACCTGAGGGCACCGGTGATCGGGCACACGCTGTGGGTGACCCGGCAGCACGACGAGGAACGCTGGCCGTGCGGCGACTACCCGACTCAGTCGGCGGTCGACGGCGGGATGACCCGCTGGATCGCGGACGACGAAGCGCTGGAGAACACCGACGTCGTGCTCTGGTACGTGTTCGGCATCCACCACGTCACCCGGGTCGAGGACTGGCCGGTGATGCCGGTGGACACGATCGCCTTCTGGCTGAAGCCCTTCGGCTTCTTCGACCGCAACCCGGCGCTCGACGTCGCCCCCAGCAGCAAGCACCACCACGAGGGCTAGCGGCGCCCGCCGTTCCCGTTCCCGTTGCCGTTGCCGTTGCCGTTGCCGTTGCCGTTCCCGTTCCCGTTGCTGTCCGGACCCCCGTTCTGACCCGCCGGCTGGGGGGCGCCTAGCATCTTGCGCGGTGGCGCCGTGAAGTGGCGCAGCGGCATGCCCTTCAAGGCGCCTTCCATCGCGGTCTGCCACAGCGGCCCGGCGGTGCCGGAGCCGGTCGGGTCGGAGATGTCCCGGCCGTCGAGGGTGTGGCCGTACATCAGGTTCGTGTACGGCAGGTTCGCGTCCGCCACAACCGCGGCGCCGGCCAGGTTCGGCGCGTAACCGGCGTACCAGACGGCGAGGTTGTCCTGGATCGTGCCGGTCTTGCCGGCCAGGTCCCAGTTGCCGAAGTTCAGCCGGCCGCCGGTGCCGCCAGGCTCCATCACCGCACTGAGCACCCGGTTGACGCCGTCGGCGACCTGCGGGGAGAGCGCCTGGTTGCAGTCGATCTGCGGCGTGTCGATGTACTTGCCGGCCTTGTCCCGCACGGAGACGACGACCAGCGGCTTGCAGTACTTGCCGCGGGCCGCGAACGTCGCGTAGGCGTTCGACAGCATCAGCGGGGTCACATAGCCGACGCCGAGCGTCATCGAGATGACCTGGTCGAGCGGATGCAGCGTCTGTCCGTTGTACATCCCGAGCTTGGTCGCGACCCGGGCGATCGGGCACAGCCCGACCCGCTGCGACAACTGCAGGAAGTAGGTGTTGGTCGAGAACCGCGCCGCGTCGACCATCGTGAGGTTGCCGCCGCGGGTCGAGTTCTGCGGGGTGTAGTCCGGGTCCCGGGTCCAGCCCGAGCAGGTGCGGAACCGCTTCCCGCTCAGGTTGATCTGCTGCGGGGAGTTGATCCGGTAGTTCAGCGGCACGCCTTTCTGGATCGCCGCCGCGATCGTGAACGCCTTCATCGTCGAGCCGTTCTGGAACCCGCCGAACCCGCCGGCATAGGACTTCTCGACGTTGTAGTTGTAGTTCGTGTGGTTACGGCCGTTGCCGTACGGCTTGCTCTGCACCATCGCCTTCACCAGGCCGCTGCCCGGCTGGACGATCGTGATCGCCGCGATCGCGGTGTCGGTCGACTTGCTGTGCGCGCTGATCGACTTCTGCGCGGCCCGCTGGATCCGCGGGTCGATCGAGGTCCGGATCAGCAGCCCGCCGGTCTTCAGGTAGTGGTCGCGGTCCTTGACCGTCACGCCGAGTGCGGGGTTGTCCAGCAGCTTGGAGACGACGTACTCGCAGTAGAAGGGGTAGCGGGAGCTGGCGCAGCCGTTCGGAACCGGCAGGACCCGCTTCAGGTTGATCACCGGGGTCTTGAGTGCCTCGTTGGTCTGGCGCAGCGAGATCACCTTGAGCTCGAGCATCCGCTTCAGCACGACGTCGCGCCGCGCTCTCGCGCGCGCCAGGTCATTGGTCGGGTCGTAGCCGGTCGGGTTCTTCACCAGGCCGGCCAGCATCGCGGCCTGGGACAGGGTCAGCTTGTCGGCCGTGGTCCGGAAGTAATGCTGTGCCGCGGCCTGGACGCCGTACGCGCCGTCGCCGAAGTTCACCAGGTTCAGGTACCGCTCCAGGATCTCGTCCTTGGACAGCTGGCTCTCGATCGCGATCGCGTACCGAAGCTCGGTCAGCTTGCGCTGGTAGGTGACCGCGGTGGCCCGCTGGCGTTCCTCGGCGGTCTTGGCCTTCTCGACCAGGCTGAGCTTCACGTACTGCTGGGTGATGCTCGACCCGCCCTGCTGGACCTCGCCCTCGGTCTGGTTGCGGACCATCGCCCGGATCGTGCCCTTCGCGTCCAGGGCCCCGTGGTCGTAGAACCGCGAGTCCTCGATCGCGACGATCGCCCGGCGCATGATCGGGCTGATCCGGCTCAGCGGCACCGGGACGCGGTTCTGCTCGTACAGCGTCGCGATCAGGCTGCCGTCCGAGGCGAGGATCCGGCTCCGCACCGCCACCGGATCGACCACGAGCTCCCGCGGCAGATCCTGCACCGACTTGGCCACCTGCTCGCTGCCCTGTCCGGCGAATCCGGCGAAGGGGATCGCCAGTCCGGCCGCCAGTGCACCGGACAGTACGCTCACGCCGATGAAAGTGATCAACGAGTGAGCCTTACTGCGACCGCCCCTCTCGGTCCGCATACCTCCAGGTTAGGTGAGTGGTCCAACTCCCGGTAGACCGGAGATGATTGCCTCGATCAACCGTGGGCGCAGTTCGTTCGCTGTGATCACCGCATCGACCGATCCGACCTCGACCGCGCGCTGGATGTTGTGCACACGATCGAATCCGACCGCGACCTCTCCCAGCTTCTCCGCGCGTACGGCGGTGCGCACCTCAGCCAACTCGGTCGCAAGCGCGGCCCGCTCCGCTCCGGTCGCCTCGCCGACCCGCTCGGCCAGCGACGCGACCCGCTCGTCGGCCGCCGTCCGGGCGTCGACCTCACCGGCGAAAACGACAGCGGCCGCCGGCGCTCCGCCGATCACCGACGCGAACGAGCCGTCCACGGCCAGCACGGTCATCGACGGGTTGAGCGCCTTGGAGAAGACCACGAACGCTCCACCGTGGTAGCGCGACACCACGCAGAACACGATCGGGCCCTGGAAATTCACGATCGCGCGGCCGATCTCGGCGCCGTACTCGAGCTGGAGGTTGCGCATCGAGTCCGGCGAGCCGTCGAAGCCGGACAGGTTCGCCAGCACCACCAGCGGCCGGTTGCCGCTGGCCGCGTTGATCGCCCGGGCCGTCTTCTTCGACGAGAGCGGGAACAGCGTGCCGGCGGTGTAGGTGTCCGGGCCGTCGGTGGGAGGGAACCCGCGCCGCGGCACCGACTTGGACTCGATGCCGACCAGGCAGACCGGGTAGCCGCCCAGGCGCGCGTCCTGCACGACCGCGGTGTCGGCGTCGGCCATCCCGGCCCAGCGCTCCAGCACCGGGTGGTCCTGGTCCGTGACGGATCGCATCAGCGTGCGGATGTCGAAGGCCTTCTTGCGGTCCGGGTTCGTCGCGGCGGAGAAGATCTCGCCCACGGTCCGGAACTCGCTGCCGGGCGCGTTGTGCGGGTACGTCGTGACATCGCGATCCAGCGGATCCGACGTCTCGGCCCGGCGCGGCCCCATCTCCCCCGGGACGACGTACGAGTGGTCGTAGTGCGCCATCAGCACATCGCGGGCGCCCTTGAGGTCAGGAGCCCAGTACTGCGCCTGGCCGTTCGGTCCCATCACCCGGTCGTAACCGCCGATGCCGAAGTTGTCCTCGGCCGAGACGCCACCGGCGAAGTCCAGCGTTTGCTTGCCGGTCAGCACCATCGCGCTGTCCGGCGTCATCACCAGGATGCCCTTGGTGTGCATCAGCATCGTGGCCTCGGCGTTCCAGTACGGCTGCGCGCCGACGTTGATGCCGGCCACGACGACGTTGATCTCGCCGCCGTCCTGGGTGAACTCGACGATCCGCTTCAGCGCCTTGGCGACCCAGTCCATGTTCTCGGTGCCGGAGTCCATCGAGATCCGGGCACCGGCCGACAGCGAATACCACTCGACCGGCACGCGCATCCGCTCGGCCAGGTCGAGGGCTGCGATGATCCGCGAGCACTCCCCCTCGGCGACCGCGCCGAGGGCCTTGGTCGGATCGCCGCTGAGCGCGACCCGGGTGATGCCCTCGGGGTGCCGGGTGGTCGGCGTACTGACGATGCCGAGGATGACGCCGGCCTTGTTCAGGCCGCGCGGGCGGTCCACCGGGACCAGGGCACCGCTGTCGTCGAGGTCGTACTCGACGAAGGAGCCACCTGCACCGGCGACCATGCCGCTGACCTCGTACGGGTAGATCGTGTTGCGCCGGCGCGACCGCTGCACCTTCTGGGCGTAGTCGTCCAGCGGCATCAACCGTCCGGTCGGCGGCTGCTCGACCGAGGTGACGACACCCGCCCCAGGCTGGTAGTAGAACCGCGCCGCCACCAGGTTGACGCTGCCGTCCGGCGCCGCGACCCGACCCTGGACCAGGACCTCCTCGATCCCGGCGCCCGCGGTCATCGGCGCGATGTTGCGCTGCAGTGCGGTGACTTCGTCGACCTGAGCCTCGACCACCGGCCAGATGTGCACCCAGACGTGGTTCATGTCGAGCTTGGCGCCGGCCGCGCCGCGGTCGGTGCGGGCCCGGCGGATCGCCTCCAGGCAGTTCGCGATCGCCCGCTCCGCGTGCGGCAGCGAGGTCACCTGCCCGTCCTCGTCCCGGACCACGACGAACTGGCGAACCTGCGCCAGCGCGACCAGCCGCTGGTCGGCTTCGTTCTCCCGCGACACACAGTGGTACAGCAATACGTCGTCCGGCCCGTCCAACCGGGTGATCCGGAAGTCCCGTAGCCGCCACAGGTTCAGCCGCCGGCCGACCATCGGGTGGACGCCACGGACGTTGTCGTCCTCGGCCACCGAACCTCCGGCCGGGCGGTAGGTGAAGTACGACACCGGCCGCCCCTGGCCCGGCGCGATCGCGACCGAGAACCGGCGTACCCGCTGGGCGACCGGCTGGTCGGCGACCATCCGGCGGTACAGGTCGGACGCCTCCTGCTGGGAGGCCGGCAGGTCCGGGCCGTACAGGTAGAGCTCGACCACGGCCTCGTGCCGGGGCGGGCGCGCGTCGATCTGCGCGGTCAGCACAAGGGACAGGCCGCTGTCCGGGTCGGCCAGCTCGGCCACCGTGCCCACCGAGGTGACCAGATGACTCGGCCGGTCGTCGATCGTGTAGTCGGCGGTCGCGAACGGCCGGCCGTCGACGGCGAACTCGCGCAGGTCGTGCAGCTCGTACTCGCGGTAGTGCCGACGGATCAGCACCTCGAGCATCGGCTCGCGCTCACCCCAGCCGCGCTCCAGCCGCTGCGCCAGGAAACGGACGATCGGCTCGGGGATGGTGGCCAGCGCGTCGACCCGCTCCTTGCGGTCCGCTGCCTCCGGATCCGCCGCCAGCGCGGCGACCTCGTCGCCGACACCCTCCAGCACAGACGCCCGCTCCGCGTCCACCTGCGGCTGGTCGAACCACCGGAACCGCACGCTCCGGGCCAGGTCGCCGATCACCGGGAACCGCAGCTGGGTCGCCAGCACCAGGCGGTCGAGCAGGTCGTGTGCGGACTCGTCGACCGGCGACACCGGCCGCGGCTCGGCGATCCAGCGCTGCAGCAGCGACGACACCAGTAGCACGTCCGGAGTGGAGCGCTGCTGGGCCAGGAAGATCCGGAAGACGGCCTCCTCGAGCTCGGTACTGCGCTCCAGGTCGGTCACGCCGTACTGGCCGAGCACGCGGGTCAGCCGGGCGCGGAACTCGGCCGGCAGACCGCCGCGGTCCGGATCCAGGCTCTGCAGGTAGGTGTGGAAGTGCTCGCGTGGGCTGTGCACCCGGTTCTCGGTGCTGATCTCCTCGCCGGCCGGCCGGTTGCGGCTCAGCTCGACGAAGTCCGCGAACACGCGCAGCAGGTCAATCTCGGCGACGACCGGAGGATCCGCCAGCTCGGACCGCGCGGACAGGTAGTCGGCCAGCATGCCGCCCTCGTCCGACGGGTCGATGTCGAACCCGAGCAGCATGCTGCGCAGGTCGTCCTGACCCCGCTCGACCCGCTCGGCCGCGGACCTCTCCCCGGACCCGTTCGGCAGATCCAGCTGTACGCCGTTGTCCGTGGGAGCAGCCGCCTCGGCACCGGACTCGTCCGCGACCGGCTCCAACCGCAGCAGGGGCGCACCGGTCTCGACCTGGCTGCCGGTGGCGACGAGCAGTTCCTTCACGGTCGCCTTGAACGGCGCATAAAGCACCGTCTCCATCTTCATGCTCTCCAGCACGAGCACCGGCGCACCGGCCTCGATCTCGGCCCCGGTCTGCACCGGCGTCGCGACCACGAGAGCCGGCGCGGGAGAACGCAGTACGCCGCCTTCGTCGCGGCTGACCCGGTGGGTCACACCGTCCACCTCGATCAGGTGGACCGGACCGTGCGTCGCGGTGACGAGGCGGAACCGCTGCCCGCCGACCACCAGCCGACTGGTGTAGTCGTCGAGACGCTCCAGCTCGGCGTCGACCACCTTGAGATGATCGTTGCCGGTCCCGACACCGACCCGGAACCGGTCCGGCCCGATCCGCGCCACCGTCACCCGGTAGCTCGCCCCGCGCAGCTTCAGGTCGATCGCCCGACCCACCTCGTGCTGAATCTGCGGACGGCCGCCGTGCGCGGTCTCCAGCAGCCGCACCCGCTCGACCTGCTCGGAGTCCTCGTACCCCTCGATCGCGGCCGCGACCAGAGCGACGCCCGAGTGCCGGTGCGAGACCAGCCGGCCCTCACCGCGGACCCGGTCGATCCAGCCGGTGTCGGCGCTGCCGTCGATCACCTCGGGCTGGTCCAGCAGTTCGAGGATGAAGCTCTTGTTGGTGGCGCCGCCCTCGATCAGCACCGTGGTCGCCCCGACCGCCCGGCGCAGCCGCGCCAGTGCCTCCTCGCGGGTCCGCCCGTAGCCGATGATCTTCGCGATCATCGAGTCGAAGTCGGCCGGAATGCTGTCACCGGCGCTCACTCCGGTGTCGACGCGGATGCCGGGTCCGGACGGCAGGTCGAGTACGGCGATCCGTCCCGGCGACGGTGCGAAGTCGCGGTCCGGGTCCTCGGCGTTCAGGCGTGCCTCGACCGCGTGCCCGCTCTCGACCGGCTTCGTGCCCTCCAGCAGGCCGCCGTTCGCGACGTGCAACTGGGCCTTCACCAGGTCGAACCCGGTGGTCAGCTCGGTGATCGGGTGCTCCACCTGGAGCCGGGTGTTCACCTCGAGGAACGCGAAGCTCTTCTCGCCGGGGTGATACAGGAACTCGACCGTCGCCGCACCGCGGTAGCCGACCGCGAGCGCGAGCCGCTCGGCGGAGGCCTTCAGGTCCTCGACCTGGCCGGCCGACAGCAGCGGTGAGGCGGACTCCTCGATCACCTTCTGGTTCCGGCGCTGCACCGAGCAGTCCCGGACGCCGAGCGCCCACGCCGTCCCCTGGCCGTCAGCGATGACCTGCACCTCGACGTGGCGGGCGCCGGTGACCAGGCGCTCCAGGAACACCACGCCGCTGCCGAAGGCCCGCGCGGCCTCGTCGCTGGTCCGCGCGTACGCATCGGTGAGTTCCTCCGCCGACCGGACCACCCGGATGCCGCGGCCACCACCGCCGGCCGTTGCCTTGAGCATCAATGGGTACCCGATCGTCTCGGCCGCCTGCAGCGCGGCCTCCAGCGACTCGACCGGGCCGCGGCTCCACGGCGCGACCGGTACGCCGACCTCCTCGGCGATCAGCTTGGACCCGATCTTGTCGCCGAGCTTGCGCATCGCCTCGGCCGACGGCCCGATGAAGGTCACGCCGATCCGCTCGCACAGCTCCGCGAAGGCGGGGTCCTCGGCCACGAATCCCCAGCCGACCCAGGCCGCGTCGGCCTTCGTCTCGCGCAGCGCACGCTCGAGCACGGCGAGGTCCAGGTACGGGCGCGCGGACGCCGGCCCGAGCGGGTAGGTGATGTCGGCCTCGCGGACGAAGGTCGCGGTCCGCTCACCGTCGGTGAACAAGGCGACAGTCTCGATCGGGTCACCGCCCTCGGCGTTGACCTCGCGAACCGCGTTGATCAGCCGCATGGCGGCTTCACCCCGGTTCACCACTGCGATACGCTTGAACATCGACCGCCTCCGTGTCTCACCCTGTTGTCGCAGTTGGGATCGCCAACCGCTGGCACAGGTTTTCAGCCTTGCCTACCTACCGTCGAGTCGGCCCCCCATCCAAGCGTGTTTTCGCCATCTTCGGCGTGACCCCGCGCGTGCGGAAGACTGCGGGCCAAGGGTGGAGTCTCTGGAGGGGAGGCACTGTGTCGGGTGTGGATGAGTGGGTCGCGCGACTGCGGAGCGAGGTTGCCGGACCGGTCCTGGTTCCTGGTGACGAGGGGTTCGCGGAGGAGGTCGCCGGGTTCAACACGGCGGTCACGCACAGTCCGGACGTCGCGGTCGGGATCACGTCGGAGGCGGACGCCGCAGCCGTCGTACGGGCAGCGGCGGACAGCGGTCTACCGGTGCGGGTCCTCGCGACCGGGCACGGATCGCCCGCGGTCACCGATGGCGTCCTGGTCACCACGTCCCGGTTGACGGGCGTGACTGTCGATCCGGACCAGAAGGTCGCCCACATCGCCGCGGGTTCCCGGTGGGCGGAAGTCATCGCCGCGGCCGGACAGCACGGGCTCGCGCCGATCATCGGCGCCTCCGACGCGGTCGGGTGCATCGGCTACACCCTCGGCGGCGGACTCGGTCCGCTGGCCCGGACCTTCGGCGTCTCGTCGGACTGGGCGCGCGGCTTCCGCGTCGTCACCGGCACCGGCGAGGTGGTGACGGCGAACGCGACCGAGAATCCCGACCTGTTCTGGGCGCTGCGCGGCGGCAAGGGCGGCCTCGGCCTGGTCACCGCGATGGACTTCGCGCTGGTCGAGCTGACCACGCTGTACGGCGGTTCGGTGTTCTTCGACGCCCCGGACATCGCCAGGGTGTTCATGACGTGGGCGAGTTGGACCAAGACGCTGCCCGAGACTGCGAACTCCTCGGTCGTGATCCTGCGGCTGCCGCCGCTGGAGTTCATCCCCGAGCCGCTGCGGGGCAAGACCGTCCTCAACGTCCGCTTCGCCTTCGTCGGCGACCAAGCCACAGGCGAGCGCCTCTTCCGACCGATCCGCGACGCCGGTACAGCGATCGTCGACTCCGTCGGCGAGATGCCGGCCACCGACATCGCGCTCATTCACAACGATCCCAAGGGCCCGACGGCCGCGTGGGACCAAGGTGTGTTGCTCCGCGACATCGACGCCGGTTTCGCCTCCGCGTTCCTCGAGGTCGTCGGGCCGGATCAGCAGGTCCCACTCGTCGCGGTGGAGATCCGGCATCTCGGCGGCGCGACGCACCGCGACGTACCGGAAGGCAGTGCGGTGGGTGGACGTGGTGGCCCGTACAGCCTGGTGATGATCGGTGTCCCCGATCCGGGCTTGTTCGAGACGGTGCTGCCCGCCGCGGCGGGTGGCGTGCTGGATCGGCTGTCTGCCTGGGTCTCCCCCGAGACCACCGTCAACTTCGCGGCCGGCTTCTCGCTGCCGGGCTCGTACGAGGCGGCGTGGCCGTCGGACACCTTCGCCCGGCTGGCCGACGTACGCGCGTCGTACGACCCGCAGAAGCTGTTCCCGTACGGGCCTGCCTAGTCGCGCCAGGAGTGCTGAGGTTCGTAGCCGAGCAGGCGGCGGGCCTTGTCGATGGACAGCAGGGTGTCGTTCGGGCCGAACGGGTGCTTGACGGGGACGCCGGGGAACACCTCGGCGAGGAGCTCCTCGTTCGGCCGGGACATCACCGTGTCGGCGTTCGCGACGATGAACACGTCGGTGCCGGTGATGTCGTAGTCGAGCGCGCGGCGGACGGCCTGCGCGCCGTCGCGGGCGTCGATGTAGCCCCAGAGGTTCCACTTGCGCGCCTGCGCGTCGGCGTCGAACGACGGGAAGCGTGCATAGTCCTCGGGGTACATCACGTTCGAGAACCGCAGGCCGATCAGCTTCAGGTCCGGATGCCACCGGCACAGTTGCCGGGCCAGCTCCTCCTCGAGCGTCTTCACCAGCGAGTACGTGCTGTTCGGCCGCGGCGGGTAGTCCTCGTCGACCGGCACGTACGGCGGGAACTCGTCGAACGGCAGGCCGAGCACGGTCTCGCTGGACGCCCAGACGATGTTGCGGACCCCTGCCCGCAAGGCGGCCGAGAACACGTTGTAGGTGGCCGTCATGTTGTTGTGGAAGGTCGCCGCGTTCGGCCGCAGTCCGGGCGCCGGCACGGCGGCCAGGTGAACGACGGCGTCGACACCGTCGTGGCGGTCGTCGATTCCGGCGATCGCCTCGTAGGTCTGGCCGAAATCGGTCAGGTCGACCCGCGACGCCACGACACCGGTCCGTGCCGGCGGTGCCTGGTCCAGAGCAACCACGTCCCAGCCGTTGTCCAGCAGGTGATCGACCACCGCCCGGCCGAGTTTCCCGCTGCTTCCGGTGACCGCTACCCGTGCCATCCGCACTCCTTCGAGTCGCTCGCTGATCGATCAACCGATGATGGCACGCGTCTCACGACACAGGACCGTTGGCCAGGAAGTGGACACTCAGCCTAGGCTCGAAGGCGTGAAGCTTGCTGGGCGGATGAATCGACTGGGTACCGAATCGGCGTTCGAGGTGCTGGCCAAGGCGAAGGCGCTGGAGGCACGCGGACGCGAGATCGTGCACCTCGAGATCGGCGAACCGGACTTCGACACCCCGGAGCACGTCGTCGCCGCCGCGCAGCAGGCGCTGGACAAGGGCCACACGCACTACGTGCCGGCGCCGGGTATCCCCGAACTGCGGACCGCGGTCGCGGACTTCCTCGAGCGCACCGGCCGGCTGACCACGACGCCGGACAAGGTGCTCGTCACGCCGGGCGCCAAGCCCATCATGTTCTTCACGATCATGGCGCTGTGCGAGGAGGGCGACGAGGTCCTCTACCCGGACCCGGGCTTCCCGATGTACGCCTCGATCGCGGCGTTCGCCGGCGCGACGCCTGTGCCGGTGCCGCTGCGCGAGGAGAACGGGTTCGTCATCGACCCCCAGGAGCTCGCGTCGCTGGTCACCGACCGGACCAAGCTGCTGATCCTCAACTCCCCGCACAACCCGTGCGGCAGCGCCTCGACCCCCGAACAGTTGGAGGCGATCGCCGAGATCGCGATCGCCAACGACCTCGTCGTACTCAGCGACGAGGTCTACTGGGCGCTGTGCTACGACGGGGACCACCACAGCGTGCTGGACGTCGACGGCATGGCCGAGCGGACCATCCTGCTCGACGGCTGGTCGAAGACGTTCGCGATGACCGGCTGGCGGCTCGGGTTCGGTGTGTTCCCGGAGCCACTGGTCGAGCCGGTGACGCGGCTGCTGATCAACTCGGTGTCCTGTACGTCGGCCTTCAGCCAGTACGCCGCGATCGCGGCATTGGAAGGACCGTGGGACGACGTCGAACGCATGCTCGAGGCCTTCCGGGAACGCCGCGAGGTGATCGTCTCCGGGCTGAACGCCGTACCGGGTGTGTCGTGCGTCGAACCGGGCGGAGCGTTCTACGCATTCCCGAACATCAGTGAGCTCGGGCTGTCCGCGGCGACGCTGGCCGATCGGCTGCTCGACGAGGCCGGCGTCGCCTGCCTGCCGGGCACATCCTTCGGGGCGTACGGCGAGGACCACCTGCGGTTCTCGTACGCGAACTCGGTCGAGAACATCCGGCGCGCCCTCGACGCGTTCGAGGCACTGGTCACGAGCTGACGAACGCCTGCTGGACCTTCGTCGCGGCGGTGACGATGTCGGACAGCTCCGCCTCGTCGGCCATCAACAGACTCTGACGGATCCACACGACCGTGTCCGCGGCCTCCTCCGCGACCGGGCACGGCTGCAGGTCGGAGTACGCCTGGAGTGCTTTCTCTCGGGACAGCGAGCGGTAGCCGGAATCCAGCGGGACACCTTCGGCCGCCATCGCTGCGAGGAAATCGTCCTTGCCGTGCCCACCGAACGCGGCCGGGGCGTAGCGGACCAAGCCGAGGTGGTGGCTGCTGGCAGTAGTGCCCGGCGGCTCCGGCAGAACCTCCAGACCATCAACGCCGGCCAGCTCCCGGCGGAGGAACTCCACCGCGCGATGCCTCGTCTTGACCTGGTCGTCCAGTACGCCGAGTTGCGGCAGCAGCACGGCGGCCTGGAACTCGGTCATCCGCAGGTTCCACCCGACATCCGGATGCTCGTACCACCCGCCCTCGAGACTCCGGCCGACGTTGTGCAGCGCCCAGACCTTCCGGTGCACGGCCTCGTCGTCGGTCACGATCAGCCCGCCCTCGCCGGCCGTCATCGCCTTGCTGGACTGGAAGCTGAAGCACGCCGCATCACCCAGCGTCCCGACCGGCCGATCGCGCCAGGTCGCACCATGGGCCTGCGCCGCGTCCTCGACGATCGGTACGCCGTACTCCGTCAAGGCATCGACGTCCGCGGGGGCACCGGCGAGATGCACCGGCATGATCGCCTTCGTCCGCGGACTGATCAGCCGCCCGACCGCGGCCGGGTCGAGATGGAGTGTCTCCGGCGTGACGTCGGCCAGTACCGGTCGCGCACCGGCCAGCACCACCGCGGTCGCACTCGCGACGAACGTGTACGCGGGCACGATCACCTCGTCGTCCCGGCCGACCCCGAGGGCGCGCAGCGCGACGAAGAGCGCGACCGTCCCGTTCACGACCGAGACGCCGTACCGCGCTCCGATCGACTGAGCGAAGGCGGTGGTGAACTCGGCCACCTTCTGACCGGAGGTCGCGCCCCAGTCGCCGCTGTCGAGCACCTCGAGCAGGAGTTCGCGCTGCTCCGCGGTCGCGGGCGGCGGCCAACTCGGCCAGCCCGCGGTCCGGACCGGCGTACCGCCGTCAAGCGCCAAAGTCGTTGCCACTGTCATCGACATCCCTCCAGGAGCCGAGTCATCGTGCCGAACAGCAACAGATCGCGATCGGCCTGATCGATCGGCGCGAGTTGCACCCGGCCCACGCCGACCCGCAGATCCAGGAACAGCGCATCGGACCCGAAGACCATTCGGTCCGCGCCCACGGCATCGACCAGCCAGGCCACATGCCGCGCCGTGGTCCGGGATCCGCAGAGCTCCAACGTCACATTCGGGTACGTCGACGCCACCTCTGCCGCCGCAGGGAACCCGGCCGGGAGCAGGCCGGCGTGACCCATCAACAGTTTCACGGCTGGATGTCGTGCGGCAACGGTCGCAAAGTGTGCCGGACCGCACCACGGCGAACCGAACATGCCATGCGCGAGCACCACGCAGCCGCGCTCGGCCGCCAAGTGGAAGGCGGGTTCGTACGCCGGACCGTCGAGCGCGTGCTCATGCGTGTCCGGGTGCAGCTTCAGCCCGATCACTCCTGGCGCGTCGAGCAGATCGGCCGTCCGTCGCGCCGCCTCGGGGTCGTGCGGGTCGTAGACGGCGTACCCCAGAAAGCGGCCTGGAAAGCGTGCGATCTCCTCAAGCAGCAGGGCGTTCCCGGCGCGAGAGTCCGGGCCGATCGCGAGCAGGTGCGAGACACACATCGTCGCGACGCCGCAGGCGTCCATCACCCGCACCAGGCTCTCGGTCGAACTGTCCGGGATCGCGAAGGCGAACCACGCCCCGAGATGACCGTGGGCGTCGATAATGCCCGTCATCCGACCAGCTCCAGGATGTTGCCGCTAGCAATCAGATCGATCTCGTCCGCCGGCAGCTCCAGGTGGTCGAGCTGGAACCGCGGCCCCGCGTCGTCCGTCAGTGGCGCACCAGTCCCGAACAGCACTCGGTGGGCGCCGTACCGGCGTACGACCCATTCGACCGCGAGGTGACCGCACAACGTCGCCGTATCCACCCGCACCTCGGGATGCGCGTCCATCAGATCGGCGAGCTCGCGCAACGCGCGGTAGCCGGTGTTGATCAACACGATCCGTAGCGACGGCACCTCGGTCGCGAGCCGGTGGATCTCCCCCGGACCCACCGACTCCAGCGCCAGCAATACCGAGACAGCGCTCTCGGCCAACTCCCGCGCCACCGCGATCCCGTGCGG
This sequence comes from Kribbella sp. NPDC050281, assembly GCF_040655855.1. Lineage (NCBI taxonomy): Bacteria > Bacillati > Actinomycetota > Actinomycetes > Propionibacteriales > Kribbellaceae > Kribbella > Kribbella sp. NPDC050281. The sequence continues at coordinate 119,391 of NZ_JBFAKS010000024.1, forward strand.
CGCGGTCAGCAGGAACCGATGCTCGGCCGGACACATCCGCACCACCCGGGCACCCGCCGGCACGCCGGTTCCCAACGGCCCGGGTACGACGACCGGCACCCGGATCAGCCGTGGATCCGCCGGCAACTCGGCCACCACGGTCGGGTCGTAGTACAAGTCCTGCGAATGCACCACACACGCCGCGTCGATCGCCAACCGGTCGAGCTCGGCCAGCAGACCCGGCGCGTCCGAACTCGGTACGTCGCCCGTCGGCACCGGACCGACGATGCGATTGACGTCGACCACTCTCATCCGGTCAGCGCTGTCTGGAGAGCAGATCGTTGGACTGCTTGGCCGCCGCGTCCAGGGCCTCTTGCGGTGTCTTCTTGCCGGTCAGCACGGCCTGGATCTCGACCGACAGCAACGTCATCACCTGGCGGGCGGCCGGGTTGACCTCACCTGAGTAGGCGTACTGCAGGGCTTCCTCGAACTTCTTCGCCTGCTCGTCGGCGGCCGGCACCGGCGCGTCGGTGCGTGGGGACAGGAAGTTGGACACGGTCGCCAGGCTGATCTCCTGCTTCGGCTGGGTCATGAAGCCGAGGAACTTCTCCGCCGCGTCGACGTCCTTCGATCCCGCGTTCACCGCGAGCCCGCCGGGCAGCCCGAACCCGACCCGCTTCTTGTTCTCCAGCGGTACGCCGACCACGACGTTCGCGGCGCCCCAGCTCGAGGCCACGGTCTTGGCGTCGATCAGGGTGTTGGTGAAGCCCATCGCCACCTGCTGCTTGCCGAGCGCCTGGTCGGCCACCACGTTCGCGTTCGACAGGGCGCTCTTCGGGATCCCGCCGTCGTCGTACAGGCCCTTCAGGAACGTCAGCGCCTCGACGCCGGGTGCCTGGTTGAATGCCACCGATTTGCCGTCGTCGGCGAACACCTTCCCGCCGGCCTGCCACAGCAGCGGGTAGAAGCTGAGGTTCAGCGACGCCTCCGGCGAGGCGGAGTAGTCCAGCGTGGCGACGCCGGCCTGCTTGAACTTCGGCACGGCCGCCTTGATCTCGTCCCACGTCTCCGGCGGCTTGGTGATGCCGGCCTTCGCGAGCAGTTTCTTGTTGTAGACCGTCGTGGTGACCGTGTGGTAGATCGGCACCGCGTACAGCTTGCCGTCGACCTTCAGCGCGTCCAGGGCGCCGGGCAGGAACTTGTCCTTGTCCGCGTCCAGCACCTTGTCGACGGGTTCGAGCGAGCCGGACGTGACGAACTGCGGGATCTGGTCCGGCCCGAGCAGCAGGACGTCGGGTCCCTTGCCGCCGGAGAACGCCGTCGCCAGCTTCTGGTCCCGGTTCGCCCAGGGCTGCTGCTCGATCCGCAGGTCGATGCCGGCGTTCGCCGCCTCGAAGTCCTTCTCGATCTGCGTCCAGTACGTCGTTGCCGCCTTCTCGTCGGCGATCACGGGGTACATCCAGACCGTCACGACCGCTTGGTCCGATGACCCGCCGGAACCGCTGGAACCACCGCACGCACTCAATCCGGCCACCACCGCTACTGCGGCCGCGGACCCCACGACCCGGCTGACTCCGACCTTCATCAGGACCTCCCAGACGTACACACGGCTGTGACCGTCTTTACGGTCATGACCGAAAATAGTGCCTGAGTGACGGGGCACGTCAAGGGGTCGGGCCAACTAGTCCGTCTTGTTCTTGAGCTCGGCGGCCTGGCGGCGGACGTCGGCCTGGGTGGCCCGTTCGTGCTCGAGCCAGTCGGGGTTCTCCGACTTGATGGCCTCGATCTCGTCCGTGGTCAGCGCCTCGGTGACGCCGGCGCGGGCGAGGCCGCTGATCGAGACGCCGAGCTTGGCCGCGACGACGGGCCGGGGGTGCGGACCGGTCCGGCGCAGCTCGCGGAGCCACTCGGGCGGGTCGGTCTGGAGCGCGTTCAGCTCGTCGCGGGAGACCGCGCCCTCCTGGAACTCCGCGGGGGTCGCCTGGAGGTACACCCCGAGCTTCTTGGCCGCTGTGGCCGGCTTCATCGTCTGGGGTGTCTTACGCGCCGTCATGCCGCAAGAGTAGCGACCTTGCCCGTCCTGTCGTGACGCCCGGTAACCTGGCCAGCGTGACCGGCCCTCGACCCACCTTCCGGCTGGGCTACGTGCCCGGCGTGACACCTGCCAAGTGGGTGCGGATGTGGGCGGAGCGCCTTCCCCGGATCCCGTTGGAGCTGATCCAGGTCACCGCCGCCGACGCGCCGGCCCTGGTACGTCGCGGCGAGGCGGACGCCGTACTCCTCCGGCTCCCGATCGACCGTGACGGCCTGCATGCCATCCCCTTGTACGTCGAGCAGACGGTCGTCGTGGTTCCGAAGGACCACCTGGTGACAGCGGCCGACGAGGTGACCACCGGCGACGTGGCCGACGAACTCATGCTCCACCCGCGGGACGACGTCTTCGACTGGGAACGCCCGCCCGGACGGGTGATCGACGAACGTCCCGCGACCACCGCGGATGCGATCGCACTCGTTGCCATGGGCACCGGGCTGCTCGTCGTACCGCAGTCACTGGCCCGGCTGCACCACCGCAAGGACCTCACCTACCGGCCACTCCTGGACGCGCCGGAATCGCAGGTCGCGTTGAGCTGGCCCGAGGACGAGACGTCAGAACTCGTGGAGCAGTTCATCGGGATTGTGCGCGGCCGGACGGTCAACAGCAGCCGCGGCGCCCAGCCCGCCACGAAAGCCCCGGCCAAGAAGGCCGCCGCCAAGAAAGCGCCGGCCACCAGGGGAGCGGGTAAGAAACCGGGCAGACCTCGCCGCCGCTAGCGCGCAGCCGTGGCCCTAGGTTGAGTCTTCAACTATCATCGAGAGGGTCCCGACGAGAGAGGTTGTTCGATGGCGATCTTCCGCTTGAACCATGCGGTGCTGTACGTGCGGAACGTGGCCGAGAGTGTCGCCTTCTACCGCGACGTGCTCGGCTTCGGCTACACCGAGGGCGGCGACGCCTACCAGGGCGCGGCCTTCCTCCGGGCGCCCGGCTCGACCAACGACCACGACCTCGGCCTGTTCGAACTCGGCCCGCAGGCCGGCCCGTCCGGTGCCGGGCAGACGACCGTCGGGCTCTACCACCTCGCCTGGGAGGTGGACACCCTCGGCGACCTCCAGGACCTGTCCGCCACGCTGGCCGAGGCCGGCGCCCTGGTCGGTTCGTCCGACCACGGCACCACCAAGTCCCTGTACGGCAAGGACCCGAACGGGCTGGAGTTCGAGATCGTCTGGATCATCCCGGCCGACCTGCTCACCGACGAGGACCGGGCGAAGGCCGGAGTACGCCGCCTGGACCTCGCCGCCGAGGTGGACAAGTACGGCCGCGACGCCCGCAGCGGCGTCGGCATCTCCCGCATCCTCGCCTGACTATCACCCAGCGAGGTGCTCGGCGATCCGCAGGGAGTTGGCCAGCACGGTGAGCACCGGGTTCACTCCCCCGTTCGTCACATGCACCGAGGCGTCGGCGATCCGGACGTTGTCGTGGCCCCAGACCCGGCCGTACGGATCGGTGACCGACCGTGCCGGGTCGTCGCCCATCCGGCACGTGCCCGCCTGATGCTGCCCGCTGCTCGCCTGCCGCGTCGTACCCACCGCGCCGACAGCCGTCCGGACCGCGCCCGCTTCCTCCAGCCACTCGCGGGCCTTCGCGCTCATGAAGGCCTGCGACCGGACGTCCTCCGGGTGGATGGAGCCGCTGATCGTCACGACCGGATTGCCCAAGCGGTCGCGGACCCGCTGATCGACCCGCACCCGGGATTCCGCCGACGTGACCTCCTGGATCGGCCCGACAACTCGCAGCATGCGTCGCGCCTCCCGCCGCATCGCCTGCTTCCCCTCCGCACCGGCCCGCGGGATCAACCCGGCGCCGGTCAGATAGTCGTACGTCGCGGCCGGCGTCGGAACGAACTCGTTCGCCAGCATCCCGCCACCCACGATCCCGTCGTTCCCGTGCCGGAAGTCGCAGGTCGCGATCGAGACACCTGGGCCGATCAGATCGGCCAGCTCGTCGTCGAACAGCCCGACCGCACCGGCGTACACATGAGCCTGCAGGTGCCGGCCGACCTGGTCCTGGTTGTTGCCGAGGCCATCGGGTTCGCGGTCGTGGGCGCTGTTGAGCAGGAGCCGCGGTGTCTCGGTCGCACCGGCGGCGATCACGACCTCTTCACACTCCACGGTCCGGCGCCAGTGACCGTCCTCGGCGACCAGGGCGACACCGGTCACGCGGCCGGAGGCATCGGTGACCAGCCGCTCCGACGTCGTCTCGGTGACCAACGTGCACCGTCCGGTCGCGAGTGCGGCCGGCAACGCCGTGTTGTGGGTCCCGGACTTTGCTTCGACCGGGCAGGCGAACCCGACGCACTGCCCACACCGCACACAGCCCGCCCGTCCTTGGTAGTCGACCGAGTTGATCAGCAGCGGTACGTCGAGGGTTCCCCAGCCCAGCCGCTCCGCGGCCGCCGCGAGCCGTGTCGCCGGACCGGTGCGTGGCATGGGCGGCATCGGGAGCTCCCGCGGCTCGTGCCACGGGTCCACACCGCCACCGCTCACCCCGAACCTCTGCTCGGCCAACGTGTAGTACGGCGCCAGGTCGTCGTACGTGATCGGCCAGTCCGACAGGGCACTCCCTGACGGAACTCCGTAGGTGCTCGCCATCGCGAAGTCGCGAGGCACGAACCGCCAGGCCTGGGCGCCGTACACCCGGGTGCCGCCACCGACCGTGAAGGCGTTGTTGCCCCATCCACCGTCCGGCGGCAGCACCTGCCGCGGTACGCCGTCGACGACCGCGACCCGAGGGCGTCCGAACGGATCCGGGTCGGTCAGCGCGGGCAGCCCGGCCACCGAGCGCGGGTTCCGCAGGTGGTCGCGGGACAACGACGCGGTCGTCGGGTAGCGACCGGTCTCCACGACCAGCACCGACCGCCCGGACTCGGCCAGCACCTGAGCGGACGCACCACCACCCGCGCCGGAGCCGACCACGATGCAGTCGTAGCGATCCACCAACTCCGACCGCGGCGTGATGCGCAGGTCGGTCTCCACCGGCTCCCACGCCCCGGCCTTGTCCGCCTGCCAGCCGACCATGGTCCACGCCGACGGCCGGACCTGCCCATCTCCCGCGTAGAAGCCCTGCGCGATCATCCGCACCAACCAAGCGCCGTCCGGATCAGCCAGCACCACGTCGAGGTCCGGCTCATCCCCCGCGACGTCCAGCGCTCGCTCGACCCGCTCGAGCCAGTCCGGCCGGTCCTCGGTCACCAATCGCTCGATGAACCCCACCGCTCCGGCCTCGGCCGCCGACGGGAAGTCGTCCGCCGGGATCGCGATCTCCGCCAACCGCCCGAGCACCATCCGCTGCCGTTCCGACAACCCCACAGTCCGATCCCTTCGCCGAAGGACGAGCATCAGCCCCAACTCAATCACGCCGTCGCCGTTTGTACTTGCCGGTCCATTTTTCGCGAGCAACGCTGTGGTCATGGCACTTGACGACTACTACCTGCTCGGCCGGTCCGGACTGCGCGTCAGCCGGCTGGCACTGGGCACCATGAACTTCGGCACCGGCGGACTCCACGCGCCGTACGGGAAGACCGAGGACGACGCGCGATCGATCTTCCGCCGGTACGTCGATGCCGGGGGCAACTTCATCGACACGGCGGACTTCTACACCGCCGGTGAGAGCGAAACGATCCTCGGCAAGCTGATCGACGAAGCCGGACTCCGCGAGCGGATGGTGCTCACCACCAAGTTCACCAACAGCGTCGACCCCGGCGATCCGAATGCCGGCGGCAACGGCCGCAAGCACATGATCCGCGCGGTCGAGGAGTCACTGCGCCGGCTGCGCACCGACTACCTCGACCTGTTCCTGCTGCACACCTGGGACCGCATCACCCCGGTCGAGGAGGTCCTGCGCACCTTCGACGACCTCACCCAAGCCGGCAAGATCCGGTACGCCGGCCTGTCCGACGTACCAGCCTGGTACGCCGCTCGCGCCCAGACACTCGCGGACGCGCAGTCGTCGGTGCCGATGGTCAGCCTGCAACTGCCGTATTCGCTGGTCGAGCGGACGATCGAGACCGAGCACGTTCCGCTCGGCCGGACGCTGGGCCTCGGGATCACGGCGTGGAGTCCGCTCGGCAGCGGATTCCTCACCGGCAAGTACCGCCGCGACGACGCGCAGGGTGTGACCGGCGACGGACGGCTCACCGGCGACGCCGCTCCGGTGCGGACGTGGACCGACCGGCACTGGGACCTGCTCGACACGGTCAGATCTGTGGCGGACAAGCTCGGTGTGACGATGGCCCAGGTCGCCGTCAACTGGGTCGCCACGCAGCCCGGCATCGCCTCGGCGATCGTCGGCGCCAGCACCCCGGAGCAACTCGGCTCCTCGCTGGTGGCCCTCGACTTCGAGATCCCCGCGGAGTTGCGATCCACGCTCGACGAGGCGAGCGCCGTACCGCCGGAGTCGGTGTACCGGATGTTCACGCCGGAGTACCAAGGCTGGCTGGTCAACGCCGGAGCCAAGGTCGCCGACAAGCCGGCCGGCTACCAGCCGCCGGTGCTCAACTGGCGGTGATGTCTCCGCGGAGGTAGTCCAGGCAGAGGTCCAGCGCGTACTCCAGGTGCTTGGCCGAGCCGGACGACATGAGGATGACGACCCCGCCCTGGACCGACGCGATCAGGGCCGCGGAAGCGCGGGCGGGGTCCACCTCGGCCCGGATCTTGCCGTCGGCCTTCATCTCCTCGATCCCGGCCTGGACCCGGCGCTGCCACTGTGCGAGCAGCTTGCCGGTCACCGCCTGCGCGGCCGGGGTGTGCCGTCCGATCTCCGTGATGAGCACGCCGAGCGGACAGTTCACACCCTGGCGCCGGTACTTCTCCACGACGACGTCACGCCACTCCCGCCACGCTTCCCACGTGGTCAGCCGCCCGAGCTGCGGCTCCTGGTCCTCGATCACCCGGTCGGCCTCGCGCTCAGCGACCGCCAGCAGCAACTGCTCCTTGCCTTCGGGGAAGTAGTGGAACAGCTGGCTCTTGCCCGTCCCGCTCCGCCGCCCGATGTCGTCGAGCGTCACCGCCCCGACGCCACGGTCACGGATCTCCGCGGCCGCCGCGTCCACGATCCGATCCCGCGTCGCCGCACCCTTCGCCGTCAGCACACCGTCGACTGTACCCGCCGGTCCAGTCAGGTCGTCACCGGATGCGGACGGTACGGCGCTTCCACCAGCACCCGCTCCTCCGCGGTGAGCGTGAAGTCGACAGCAGCCACCGCGTCGTCGACATGCTGGGTGCGGGTGGCACCGACAACGGGAGCGGTGACGCCGCGGGCGCCGAGGAGCCAGGACAGAGCGACCTGAGCCGGGGGCACACCACGATCCGCGGCGACCGCGTGGACGGCCTTCACCACCGCTTGGTCGCTCTCGCCGTACAAGTCGTCGGCGACCGGGTCGCTCCCGGATCGCGTCGTACCTCCTCCGGTCCGGGCCAGCAGACCGCGGGCGAGCGGGCTGTACGGAATCACGCCGACGCCCTGGTCGACGCAGAGCGGGATCATCTCGCGCTCTTCCTCCCGGTAGACCAGGTTGTAGTGGTTCTGCATCGAGACGAACGGGACCTGTGTCAACTGCTGGGCCACCCGCTGCGCCTTCGCGAACTGCCAGGCGAACATGCTCGACGCCCCGAGATAGCGGGCCTTCCCGGCCCGGACGACATCCGCGAGCGCGTCCATCGTCTCCTCGATCGGCGTCTCGTCGTCCCATCGGTGGATCTGGTACAGGTCGACGTACTCGGTGCCGAGCCTGCGCAGCGACGCGTCGATCGCGTCCAGGATGTGCTTTCGGGACAGGCCGCGGTCGTTCGGTCCGGGGCCAGTCGGGTAGTACACCTTGGTCGCGAGTACGTAGTCCTCGCGACGGCCGAAGAACTTCCGCAGCAAACGGCCGGTCAGCTCCTCGCCGGTGCCCTTCGAGTACGCGTCGGCGGTGTCGAAGAACGTGACCCCGGCATCCACTGCCCGCCGTACGATCGGCTCCGCGGCCTCCTCGCCCAGGTGCCACTCCCGGGCGCCACCGGTGCCGAAACTCATCATCCCGAGGCAGATCCGCGAGACCCGCAGACCGGTCCCGCCCAACCGGACGGACTCCATCAACTGCGGCCGCCATTCAGCTCGGCCAAGGCACCGAAGACGCGCTTCGGCCGCCAGCGACCGTCGTCGTCGGTCGCGACGAGCCCGTACGACGAGAGGTCGAGATCGTGGGCGGGGTCGCCGGGCCGGTGTGGCAGTTCGAACCCGGCGAAGCTGAACCAGAACGCGGCCGCGAGCTCGATCCGGTCGAACTCCTCGACGAGCTCCAGCAGGTACTCCACTTGTTCCTCCTCATCGCGCTCGTAGTGTCCATTGATCACCGGCGGGTCGACGCTCCGGTCGACGATCATCCAGCCCGAGCCGCCCCGCGCGGCCGCGCCGCGGTAGGCGCAGCAGCCGAACTCCGTGACGGCGACCGGCTTGCCCCACTTCTGGCGGGCCAGCAACTCGTCGTGGAACGTCGCCGCGTTCTGCTGGTCGCGGTACGCGTCGATGCTGACGATGTCGAACAGCTCCCAGTTCACGTCCTCCCACATCCCGGCGGCGTAGGTGATCCGGCCGCCGAACTCGGCGCGGGCCGCGGCGACCAGCCGCTGCTGTACGTCGCCCCACCGCGCGAGGCCCTCGTACAGCTGCGCGAGCTTGTCCTGATCGGTCCAGGTCGCCGGATCGGCCATCGTCGACAACCGCTCCCCCGACGTCTCGCCGGGCACGAATCCCTTGCAGAACACGGAAAGCTCGCAGCCCAGCACCAGGACGACGTCGCCCCGGCCGCTCGTCCGCAACGCCTCGGCGCGCGTCGCGCAGCCGGACAGGAAGTCGATGAACTCGTCCGGCTCGAGATCCATCGGGACCGGCGAGAACCACAGGTCCAGGCCGGCGTCGAGGGCCGCCTCCCCCGCGATGGTGAGCCGGTCCGGATCGTTGCCCGAGACCCGGACGGCGGGAGCGTGCAGGTCGTCGGCGATGGTCCGCAGTTCGTCGCGGACCGTGCCGGCGTCGAACCGCCGGCGCGTCGAACGGCCGTCGTACTGCAGGCCGGTGTCGTAGTTCACCCCGAGAGGACGCATGGGCACTACGGTAGCAACCAATCTCATACTCGGTACATCTTTTTATCGAGTACGAGTTCACCTACCCTGACGACGTGGACCAGCACCCAGCGCCCGGGCGCCGCGAGCGCAAGAAGGCCGAGCTCCGGACCCGGATCTCCGACGTCGCGACGGCGCTCTTCCTGGAGCGCGGCTTCGACGCGGTGTCGGTGTCGGAGATCGCCGAGGCCGCCGACGTCGCCCGGCCGACCGTGTTCGCCCACTTCGCCCGGAAGGAGGACCTGCTCTTCGACCGCTACCCGGAGGCCGAGGCCCTGGTGGTTGCCGCCGTCACCGATCGCTCCTCCGGCACCTCCGCGGTCGCTGCGTTGTCCGATCTGATGATCAGGCTGGCCGACGAAGGGCATCCGCTGTCCACGATCCGCGGTCGATTCGCGGCGTTCTGGCGGCTGGTCGACTCCTCACGTGCGCTGCAGTCACGCGCTCGCGAGCTGCTCGACCACCTCGAACAGGCGATCGCCGCTGCGATGGAGGCCACCGGCGTACCCGATGCTCGCCTCACCGCCGCCCTGGCGGTCGCTGCGTATCGGACCGTCCACCTGGAATCGATCCGCCGGATTCTGGCCGGTGACGACGAGGCTGAGGTCGCCGCTGATCACCGGGCGCGGATCGGCTCCGCTCTCGTGCGGGTCGAGGACGCTGTTACTTCAGGTGGCGGGCGATAGTCCGGGCGCAGTCCAGCGCCTCCATGTGACTCGAGTCGACCTCGACGTCGTAGCTGACGCCCTGATGGACGAGGGTGGCCTGCAGAGCCGCCATCCCGACCGCCCGGTCGCCGCGGGCCAGTTCGCGCCCGGCAGCTACCTCGGGGTCGCAGTGGACTCCGACCCAGAGGATCTCGACCTCGCCGGCCGCGTCCCGCCAGCGCTGCTGCGATGCGGCTCCGCCGAGGAACACGTCGTCGATGACGACGTTCGCACCGGCCCGGCACATCGCGACGATCCCAGCCGTCCAGGCCGCTTCCAGCCGCCTGAACTCGAGGCCGACCACGACCTCGCCGTTCGGGCCGATGTGGATCCCGTCGTCCGACGCCTGCATCGCGGCCGGCATCGCCTCGACGAAGCTGTCCGCCCCGAACGTCAGCCAGCGCTCGTCCAGGATCGCCTGCAGGCACCGGATCATCCCGGACTTCCCCGAACTGGACCCACCGTTGACCACCATCAGCCGACCCGTCACGCCGGCAACGATAGCGATTCCAGGGGCTTGCGACTGGTCCGGGCCCAGCTCCGTCCGGCCAGCAGCAGGAAGGGTACGGCGAGGAGCTGGATCACCGCGCTGATCAGGTAGGCCGTGCCATAGCCCCAGACATCGGCGGACCGGCCGAGCGTGGGCTGGATGACCGCCCCGCCGCCGGAGGCGAGCAGGTTGTCCGACGACAACACCGTCGCTCGCTGGGCCGACGGGATCTGGCTGTTGAGCAGCGCCTGCCGGACCGGCCCGATCGCCGCGAACATGACGGCCCACAGGCTCAGTAGCACGAGCGCCATCCAGAAGCCCGAGACCAGGCCGATCAGCACCAGCGTCAGCACGGTGACACCGGTCGCCACGAGCATGAGCGTGGTACGACGGCGGAACAGGCGACCCAGGTACGCCGCGGAGGCGCCGCCCACGATCTGCGCACCGGCGACGAGTCCGGCCGACAGCCCGGCGACCGCATACGAATCGGGGTTGCCGTACAGCTCGAGGAGATACGGCTGCGCGGCGTAGAAGCCGTAGACGCCGACGCCGGCCCCGAACAGACCCGCGAGCATCAGCCAGCGGACCGGCGGATTGAGCAGCCCGTGGGTCAGCGATGCCCGGAGGATGCCGCGCATCTCACCGGCCACCGACACCCGCGGCTTCGGCGTGAAGCCGACGTCGCGCATCGACCGCCACGCCACGACGAACGTGACCGCGAGCAGGACCGCGCGGACGACGTACGGGACACCGAGGTTCGTCCATTGGGCCAGCAACCCGCCGGAGATCGAGCCGACCAGCATGGCGACGCCGTTCGCGATCTGGCCCTTCGCGAACGCGGCGTCCAGCTCACCGTCGTACCCAGTGGCGTGCAGGCCGTCGACCAGCCAAGCCTCAGTCGCACCGCTGAAGAACGTGAACCCCAGCCCCAGCAGCGCTGAGGCGCCCGCCCAGGCGACGAACGGCGCGTGCTGCTGCCAAAGCACCAGGTAGAGCAGCGTGGACCCGAACAGGGTCGCCGCACCGAGCAGGTACGACGCCCGCCGGCCGACCGTGTCGGCGACGACACCGGTGGGGATCTCGAACAGCATCATGCCGACCGTGAAGAACGCGTTCGCGGCGAAGGTCTCGCCGATGCTCAGGCCGGCGTCGAGCAGGAACAACGTGTTGATGCCCCAGATCATCGACGATGCCCCGGTCGCCACCGCGCTGAGCGTGACGTACGTACGCAGGATCCGCTCCGGACTCATCAGGTCCCTCCTTCTCGGTCACCTGGTACGTCGGAGTGGTCCGCCGGTTCTCGACGTCGGTCCGCGGAATGGTCACCCCGGGGCGGTAGGGTTCCGGCCCGTGAATGCTTCTGGTGCGCCCCACGGCTCTGCGCGGGACACTGTGCGGCTGGCGGTGATCGTCGCGGCACTCGGAGTGGTGTTCGGCGACATCGGCACCAGCCCGATCTACACGTTGCAGACCGTGTTCAACCCCGAGGACCCGCATCCCGTCCCGGTCAGCACCGACAACATCTACGGCGTCGTTTCGCTGATCTTCTGGTCGGTGATGATCATCGTCACGCTCACCTACATCGTGCTGGCGATGCGGATCGACAACGACGGCGAGGGCGGCATCATGGCCCTCATCACGCTGCTCCGCCGCTGGGGCAGCAGCCAGCGCGGCGGCCGGGCGGCGTTCGTGCTCGCCGCACTGGGCATTTTCGGTGCTTCGCTGTTCTTCGGCGACAGCATGATCACACCGGCGATCTCGGTGCTGTCCGCGGTCGAGGGACTCAAGACCGTCGAGGCGTCGATGGCCGACTACGTCGTACCGATCACCGCGGTGATCATCGTCGTACTGTTCCTGGTCCAGCGGCGTGGCACCGCGGCGGTCGGCAAGGTGTTCGGTCCGGTGATGATCGTCTGGTTCGTGGTGATCGGTGCCTGCGGCATCAGTGGGATCGTCCAGCATCCCGGCATCCTCCGGGCGTTGTCACCGACGTACGCGGTCGGCTTCCTGACCGGCCACTTCCATTTCGCGTTCTTCGCCCTCGCCGCCGTCGTCCTGTCCGTCACCGGCGCCGAGGCGCTGTACGCCGACATGGGTCACTTCGGGCGCCGGGCGATCACCCGTGGCTGGCTGGGCATGGTCCTGCCGGCCTGCACGCTGAGCTATCTGGGTCAGGGTGCGCTGATCCTCGAGGACCAATCCAACCTCAGCAGTCCGTTCTTCCTGCTCGTCCCGGACTGGGCCCGGCTGCCGCTGGTACTCCTGACCACAGCCGCGACCGTGATCGCCGCGCAGGCGGTCATCACAGGGGCCTACTCGGTCGCGTCCCAGGCGGCGCAGCTCGGCTATCTCCCGCGGCTGCGGATCGCGCACACCTCGGAAACCACGATCGGCCAGATCTACGTGCCGTGGATCAACTGGCTGCTGCTGGTCTCGGTGCTGACCCTGATCTTCGCGTTCCGCAGTTCGGCGGCACTCGCCTACGCCTACGGCATGGCGGTCACGGGCACGATCACGATCACCACGTTGCTGTTCTTCTACGTCGCGCACATCCGGTGGAGCACCCCGCGCTGGATCATAGTCACCGGCGCCGTCCTCCTGCTGTCGGTGGACCTGCTGTTCGTCGCCGCGAACCTGACCAAGATCCTGCACGGTGCCTGGCTGCCGCTGCTGATCGCGCTCACCGCGTTCACGATCATGACCACGTGGCAACGCGGCCGCGCGATCGTCACCGCCGAACGCGAACGGCTCGAGGGCCCGCTGGACCAGTTCATCGAGAAGCTCCGCTCCGGCGGGCTGGTGGCTCAGGAGGTTCCGGGTACGGCGATCTTCCTCAACCGCGGCAGCACGACGGCACCACTGGCCTTGCGGGCGAACGTCGAGCACAACCAGGTCCGGCACGAGCATGTCGTGATCGTCTCGATCGAGACCGAGCCGGTGCCGCGCGTCGCCGACGACCAACGGGTGACCGCCGACGACCTCGGGTACGGCGACGACGGGATCACCCACGTCACCGCGCGGTTCGGGTACATGGAGACGCCGGACGTGCCCGCGGCGCTGGCTCTGCTCGACCCGGAGGCGACCGAGGGCCGGATCGACCTGGAGCGGGCCTCCTACTTCCTGTCCAAGATCGAGCTGCGCAAGGGGCCGGCGGCGACGATGGCGACCTGGCGGAAGCACCTGTTCATCGCCACGTCACACATCACCGCGGATGCCGCCGAGTACTTCAACCTGCCCCGCGACCGGACGGTCATCATCGGGTCGCACGTCGAGGTCTGACGACTACAACCAGGGCGGCGGTGGTGGCGCCGGCTTGCCGTCGGGCGTGAGCACGTCCTCATAGGGACGGCCGGTCAGGTACGCCGCGCGCTGGTGCAGCGGACCGTGCACCTGCGGGTCGGTCTCGCTGTTCGCGAGGTCCTCGGCGCAGAGTTCCTCGAGGAAGTCGGACGGCAGGTCGGCGAACGTGACGCCGGCGTCAAGGTCGACGGCGTGGATCATCACCTCCACGCTGCGCATCCACGGCACCTGGGTTGCCGGGATCGGGCTCCCCTGCGCGCTCAGCACCTGGGCCTGCCATTGCCCCTCGGTCAGCTCGGACATGGCCTCGGCCAGGGTCTGCGCGGTCTGCTGGAACCGCTGCAGCAGCTCACCAGCGGGACGCTGCGACCCGGCTTCGATGTCGGCGTTGCGCTGCTCCCGCGACGTGTACATCCGCCGCTCCTGACCGGTCCGCGCCCAGTGCACCAGGTTGCCGAGCGCCTCGGCGTTATTGGACAAGTGCGCGGCGACATGCTTCCGCGTCCATCCTGGCAGAGACGACGGGGCGTCGAGATCCGCGTCCGCGAGCGCCGTGGCGCAGAGCGCCGTACCTTGGGCAACCCAACCGTGGCTGGTGGCGAGTGTGCGCGTCATGCTCGAAACCTAGCGGACCGCGGTGAACCCTCGGTCGGCTGCGTACGGCGCGCGTTCTTGCAGGGGGTCGGTGATCTGGTGAGACTGAGCGCGCCGGACATATGCGCACAGTGAGGAGGACCGCGGATGGTGACGACGATCGGGGTTGTCGGTCCGTCGGATCTGGTCACGTCCACCGGCCGTGTCCTCGCCTCCCAGCGCGGCATCGAGGTCGTGCCGCTGCGCTACCGCCGCGAGACCGACACCCCGAAGGTGATGGCCGAGGCGCCACCCACGGTCGACGCCTGGCTGTTCACCGGTGTCGTCCCGTACCAGATCGCCGCGGCGAACGATCTCCTCGACCGCCCGGCCGTCCATGTCGAGTACACCGGCGCGACCCTGATGCGCGCGCTGGTCCAGCTCCTCCGCGAGGGCCGCGACATCACCTCGATGAGCATCGACATCCTGGACGAGGCGCAGGTGCACGAGACGCTCGACGAGGTCGGGCTGCCGACCCGCGGCATCCGCGTCCTCCCGTACCGCCCCGGCCTCAGCTCCGACGACGTCCTCGCCTTCCATCGCGAGGCCCGCGCTACCGTCGCCATCACCTGCATCCGGTCGGCGTACGAGAAACTCCGGACCGAGCAGACGACGCTCCGCCTGGCGCCTTCGGTCCACTCGGTCCGCGCGGCGGTCAACGGTCTGCTCCTGGTCCACGACGCTCTGCGCAGTGACGACGCGCAGATCGCGCTCGGCCTGGTCGAGATCGCGGCCGAGGGCGAGAGCGCCCTGCGACGCGAGGCCGGCTCTCTCGGCGGAAGCGTCATCCGGTACGACGACAAGCGGTTCCTGGTCGTGGCCACGCGGGGACCGCTGGAGCAGGCGACCGCGGCGTTCACCGAGCTCGGCATGCTGAACAGGCTCAAGGAGCAGTTCGGACCGGTGCGCATCGGGTTCGGCATCGGCGGCTCGGGCACCGAGACCGAGGCACTGGCCCGCCGCGCCCTCGGCCGTGCGAAGACCGCCGGACGAACCGCCGCCGTGATCTCGCTGCGCAACGACATCGACCTGGTCCTCGTCGGCGGCGGCGCACCCCGCGCGCAGCAACGCTCGAAGCTCCAACTCCTCGCGCAACGCGCCGGCCTGTCCAAGGCCACCCTCGAACGACTCCAGGAGTTGGTCCACGCGACCCCCGACGTCGGTCTCACCACCCGGACCGTCGCCGATCACCTCGGCATCCAGCCGCGCACCGCCCGCCGGGTCCTCAACCGCCTCGAACGGGCCGGCCTGGCCGATGCCACCGGCACCCAGGCGGGCCCCAGCAGCGGCCGCCCGCTGATCATCTACCGCGTCCATCTCTGATCTGTTGACGCCCCGATTCGGGCCCGCGTAGGGTTCCGGGATAATTACAGCCATGACCGTAATAGCGGTCGGCCCATCCCGGGAGGCCTTGTGGACAAGCGGTTCACACGGAGACTGATCGGCACCGTCGTCGTTTGCGCAGCGCTGCTGAGTGTTGGGAGCTCCGCCACGGCCGCAGTTCCGGCCGAGCCCGAAAAGCCGGTCACGATCGACACCCTCGGCCCGGCGTCCGCCGTCACCTCGACCAGCGTGGCCGAGCAGGTCGGTGACCGGATCTGGACCGTGACGTCCGGCGTCTCCCCGGTGCAGGTCGGTGCCTTCGACCCGGTCACGCGCACCGTCGATCGCAAACTCGCGCTCCCCACCGGCGCCGGCGCCTGGGCCATGGCGCACATCGGCACCGATCTGTACGTCGGCCTGTACACCCCCGGCGACGTCTACCGCATCGACACCGCGACCGGCTCCGCCACCAAGGTCGCGCAGTTCGGCTCGTTCATCTGGTCGATCGCCGCCACCCCGGACGGCAAGATCGTCGCCGGTACCTACCCCGACGGCGCCGTCCACGAGTACGACCCGGCCAGCGGCACGACGAAGTCCTACGGCGCGGCGATCGCCGGCGAGCAGTACGTGCGTAGCATCGCCGCCGACGCGACCACCATCTACGCGGGCGTCGGCACCAAGGCCCACCTGATCGCTATCGACCGCGCGACCGGCGATCGGCACGACGTACTCCCGGCCAAGTACGCCGACCGCACGTTCGTCGCCACGCTCACCCTGTCCGGCAGCACGCTCGCCGCCGGCCTCTCGCCGACCGGCACGATGCTGCTGTTCGACACCGCCGACCTCAGCAACCCGGTCGAGGTGCAGACGCCCGGCGGAGACCAGTACGTCACCGCTATCACGATCGACCCGCCGACCGGCGACGTCTACCTCGGCACCCGGCCGTCCGGCACGCTCTACAGGTACCGCGGCACCACGCTCACACCGCTCGGTTCGCCGTACGACGGCGCGTACTTCAACCGGATCTTCGTCGACGGATCCACGATCCGGGCCGAGCTGACGAGCCAGGTCGTCGACTTCGACGAGGCGACGGCCACGTTCAGCGGCTCCGACCTCGGCCAGGCCGGCCTGCCACCGGCGCCCGAGCAGGCGATGGGTATCGCGGCCACGGAGACCTCGGTGCTCGTCAGCGGCAAGGCCGGCATCCAGGTCCACGATCTCGCCACCGGCACCAGCACGCGGACCTTCCTGCCAGGTGAGGCCAAGACCCTGACCCCGGTTGGCGATGACGTCTATCTCGGCGTCTACACGCTCGCGCGGTTGTGGACGATGAAGCCGAACGGCTCCGGCCTGCACGAGCTCGGCCAGATCGGCAACGAGCAGACCCGCCCCACCGACGACGCGTACGACGCCCGCTCGCGGACCTGGCTCATCGCGACCGAGCCCGACTACGGGAAGTACGACGGAACGCTCACCGAGCAGCACCTCGACACGGGTGTGCGCGAGGTCCACCGCGGCGTCGTACCGCACCAGTCGGTCCGCTCCGTCACCACGGACTCCGGTATCGCCTACCTCGGTGGGGCGACGCGCAACAGCCTCGGTACGACGCCAATCTTGCCCGAGGCAACGGTTGTCGCCTTCGACCTTCGCAGCAACCGCACGCTGTGGGAAGTGGCACCGCTGGCCGGCGCCCAGAGCTACAGCGACCTCCTGACCTACCGTGGCAAGCTCTACGCGACCACCGACGACGGGCGTCTTGCGGTGCTGGATCCGCACACCGGCAAGCTGCTCTCGACCGTTGTCCTCGGCACCAGTCAGAGCCGGCTGACGATCGCGCGCTCCGGGCTCTTCGGGACGGACAGTCAGCGCGTGTTCCAACTCGTCCCGAACCGTGAGGGCGCGCCGACGGTGACCACGGTCGTCGACGGGCTGGCCGCGCAGATCTACAGCTACCCGCTGATCACGACGTCGCCCACCGGCGATGCCCTCTACACGATCAAGGGCCGGGATCTGGTCCGCATCGGCAACCTGCCGCGGGAGAAGTGAGCCGATGACCCAGCTCTCACGCCGTACGCTCCTGGCCGGGGCCGCGATCACGACCGTTGCCACTGCCGTCCCCAGCGTCGCCGCGGCCGGCGACGGCCCGATCGACGGGAGCACACTGCCGACCTTCGGTCCCGCCTGCCTGACCGCCGCCGTCGTGGCGATGGCCGTCCACGACGGGCGCGCGTACGTCGTCAGCCGGGGCATCGTGCCACCGCGACTGAGCGAGATCGATCTGACCACGCGAAGGGTCACCAGGACCGTCGAACTCCCCGTCGGCGAAGGCGGCTGGGGCATCACAGTTGCCGCCGGCAAGGTGTACGTCGGGCTGTATCCGGTCGCCGACGTGTACTGCTTCGACCCGGCGACCGGATCGGTCGCCCGCGTCGGCAGCCTGGCCGGAGCCGGCGGATTCGTCTGGGACATGGTGACCGCGCCCGACGGCCAGGTCTTCGCGGTCAGCTATCCGAACGGCACGATCTGGCAGATCGACCCCAGCACCAACGCGCTCACCCGCCTCGGCACGCCGGTCACCGGAGCGCAGTACGGACGGTACGTCGGCGCCGCGGGCAACTTCGTGTACGCCGGGATCTACACGCCCTCGGAGCTGATCGGCTACGACCGGAGCAGCGGCGAGTTCCGCGATCTCACGCCCGAGCCCATCCGCGGGCAGAAGTTCGGCCCGTTCGCGGCGACGACCGATCGGCTCTTCGCGGGAAGCGACGGAGCGCTGTCCAGCATGGCTCTCGATGGCACCGACGTCCGGACCGTCGCGCTGCCCGCAGGCGAGACGAGCATCGACGCGATCACAGTCGGAACGGACGGTACGGCGTACGTCACGACCCGCGGCTCGGGGACGGTCTGGTCCTGCGGTCCGAGCGACACGAGTTTGACCGCGGTCGCCACCCCGGCGCCGGCAGACGAGCACCGCAGGCTCCACCTCCTCAACACGACCACACTCCTCGGCTCGACCGGGTCCGGGGTGCTCTGGTGGCTCGACGTCGCCACCGGCGAGTTCGAACTTCTCGATCTGATCGACGCCGGCTTCACCCCGGCGGCGGACAAGCCCCAGTCGATCCAGCTCGGCGATCCGCACCTCTACGTCGGGGGCCATTGGGTCGTGACCGAACACACCGTCCCGCCGGGTGCAGGCACCGGTCGGCGCATCCGGGTGCCAGGTGAGGCGAAGACCCTGACCTGGCTCCGCGGAGAGCTGTACAGCGCCCTCTACCCGAGCACCGAGGTGGTGCGGATCAACCCGCGCAGCAACGAGGTCCACAGCTTCGGGACGATCGGCCACGACCAGCAGCGCCCGTGGCAGGCGGCGTACGACCCGAAATCGAAGCTGCTCGCGATTGCGTCGGCACCAGGCACCGGCAAGCTCACCGGCGCGCTCACGCTCCTGGACCCGAGGACCGGCAGCCTGGACGTCCACTACGGCATCCTCCCGGACCAGAGTGTGATGACGGTCGCGATCGACGACGGCATCGCCTACATCGGCGGCGACGTCGTCGGTGGTGGCGGGATCACCCCGACCCGGACCTCGGCCGCGATCGCGGCGTTCGACCTCGGCCGTCGGCGACTGCTGTGGACCGCCGAGCCGCTCGCCGGTGAGCGCTCGATCCAGAGCGTCGCGATCAAGGACGGCATCCTGTACGGCGTACTGAAGCGGACCAGCGGCGGCTGGTTCACGTACGACCTCAAGACGATGGCGGTCGTCCGTGGCACCAACAAGTTGTCGGGCTACGGCCAGATCTTCACCGACCGCTCCGGGGTCTATGGTGAAACGAACTTCGGCGGCAATCTGTACCGGCTCGGTCCCGGCCTGGCCGAGGCGGAGCTGCTGGTGAACAACCTCGGCGACGGGTGGTACACCGTGCCTCAGGTGACCCCGGTGTCCGGCCGGCGGCACGTCGTCTGGGGTCTCGCCGACCGCGATCTCGTCCAACTACCGTTGCCGTAAGCAACCTCAACCACGTGAGGACGCGTTTCGATGGACAACACCACGCTCGCCCGTGACGGCGGCACCCCGGTGCGCACCACTCCCCTGCCGTCGGTGTTCGACTCCTCCGGCCGCCGGTTCGGCGACGAGGAGGTCAAGGCCGTGGAGAGGGTGCTGCGCAGCGGCATGCTCTCGGCGACCTGGGGCACCGAGGTCCCAGCTCTGGAGCGGGAGTTCGCGGACCTGCTGGGCGCCGGGCATGCGGTCGCGTGCAGTTCGGGTACGGCGGCGCTGCACCTCGCGGTCGCGGCGGTGAATCCGGAGCCGGGTGACGAGATCATCACCACGCCGATCAGTGACATGGGCACGGTGTTCCCGATCATGATGCAGAACGCCGTACCGGTGTTCGCGGACGTCGACCCGATCACGGGGAACCTCGATCCGGCTGCCGTCGCCGCCGCGATCACGCCGAGGACGAAGGCCGTGCTGGCCGTGCACCTGTTCGGCAAGCCGGCCCCGATCCGGGAACTGCGGGAGCTGTGCGATCAGCACGGGATCGTGCTGATCGAGGACTGTGCGCAGGCCTACCTCGCTCCGGTCGGCGACACGTTCGCCGGGCGCATCGGGCACATCGGCTGCTTCAGCCTGCAGCAGACCAAGCACATCAGCGCCGGCGACGGTGGTCTTGTGGTCACCGATGACGCGGCCGTGGCCCGGCGGATGCGGCTGTTCGCCGACAAAGGTTGGCCGCGCGACACCGACGAGCGGACCTATCTGTTCCTCGCTCTCAACTACCGGATGACCGAGTTGGCCGGGGCGGTGACCCGAGCGCAGTTGTCACGGGTGCGGGAGATCGTCGCGGATCGTCGTACCGGCGCCGCACGCGCGACGGCCGGGATCAGCGACCTGGCCGGCATCGCGACGCCGCCGGACAGTGGCGACCATGTCTACTGGCAGTACCCGCTGATCATCGACCCGGAGGTCGCCGGCGACCTGCACGAGTGGGCGGCGGCCCTGACCGCCGAAGGCGTGCCCGCGGTCGGCGGGTATCTGACCAGCCCGCTGTACGCCGCGCCCGCGGTGCGCGAGCGGATCACCTACGGGCAGTCCCGGTTCCCACTGCAGGACGTCGAGTATCCGCCCGGCCTCTGCCCGAACGCCGAGGAGCTGATCAACAGCCGGCTGCTGGTCCTTCCCTGGAACGAGAACTACACCGACGCGGACGTCGACGACATCGTCGCCGCGATCCGCAAGGTCCACAGCGCACTGGCCCGGGAGGCCTGATGAACGACACTCCGCACCTGCTGGACTGCGACGTACTGGTCGGGCACGACGTCACGACCGGTCGCTGGAGTCGCCCCGACGCGGTGCAGGACGTGTTCAAGGCCACCGGGATCTCCGGTGGTGTCGTGTCCTCGCTGCGGGCAGTGCACTTCGACGTACCGACCGGGAACGACGAGGCGCGGCAGGTTGCCGACAGCAACGGCTGGTCCGCGGGTCCGGTGCTCGACCTGCGCGACGTGCTGGGCGCCGAGCGGGAACTCGAGCGGATCCTGGCCCAGCCGGACCGGTCGCGGACGATCCGGCTCGCGCCGACCGCGCAGGGTGTGGAGCCGGGCTTCCCGTCGTTCGACCACGTGGTGCGGCTGCTGGTGGAGGCGGACCTGACGATCTTCGTGGAGGGCGACGTACGCAAGATCGGTACGCCGTTCCGCGGCCTCGGGGCGCGCGTCGTGTTCCTCGACACGCACTTCTACCACCTCGGCGACTTCATCGTGCTGGCCCGCGCGGAGAGCGGGTTCCACACCTCGACCCGGATGCTCACCGGGCCGGACTCGCTGGAGATCGTCGCCGCTGAGGTCGGCGCCGAGCGGTTGCTGCTCGGCTGCCGGACGCCGTTCCACGAGACCCACTCCGTGGTCCGGCGCCTGCTGACCTCGAAGCTCACGACCGCCGAGATCGCCCAGGCCGGCAGCAAGTCCCTGACCAACCTCCTGGAGCCGGCATGCTGATCGACGTACACGCGCACTGGGGTCCGTGGTTCTTCTCCATGGACGTGCGCAGCATCGACGTCAACATCGACCTGATCGACCGCTTCGGCATCGACGTCCAACTGGTCTCCGCGATCGAGGCGATCGTGTACGACGCGCCCGCGGGGAATCGTTCGCTCGCGGAGCAACTCCCGGCCGACTCGCGGCTGCGCGGCATGCTGGTGGTCGACCCGCGCCGGCTGGACGAGGCCCGGGCCGATCTCGACGAACTGCTCGCCGGCGACGGTCGCTCGCGGTGGGTCGGCGCCAAGATCCACACCGAGTACAGCCGCACCCCGATCGCGTCTCCCGGCATGCAGGCCGCGATCGAGCTCACCACCGAGTTCGGGCTGCCCACCCTGGTCCACACATGGGGCGAGAACGTCCTCGACCTCGCCGACGTAGCGGCCCGCGTCCCGGACGCTCAGGTGATCGCCGGCCACATGGGCGCCTTCGGCTGGCCGCACCTGCCCGAGGCCGCGTCCCGCTCGGACCGCATCTGGTTCGAGCCGTGCTGGTCCGCCCCCGACGCCAACAGGATCCGCTGGGTCCTGGACCAGATCGGCCACTCCCGCCTCATGTTCGGCACCGACGCCACCCTCATCGACCCCTCGGTCGCCCTGGGCGCCTTCGAAGCCGCCAACCTGACCCCGACCGAGCACGACGCCATCATGTGGCAGAACGCCACCGGTCTGTTCAGCCTCTGAGCGGCTGATTCGGGGACACGAAGACGACGATGTCGGTCTCGGGGCCCCGGACGGGTGGTTCTTGCCAGCCGATCCGGCGGTAGAACGCGAGCGTGTCGTGATTCTGGTTCCAGGCCAGTAGCCAGGCGCGCGGTTGCTCCTGGGTCGCAGTCTCCAGCAACCGCCGCCCGAGTCCCGTCCCGCGGGCGTGCGCGAGCACACCCAGCTCGTCGATCTCGAAGGCACCGACCAGCAGTTCCTCGACCTGCTCCGGCCCGAGCCGCTTCTGCACGCTCCCGTAGGACCGATCGGTCCGGAACGGTGCCGGCGTGATCCAACCGGTCACGAACCCGGCGATCCGTCCGTCATCGGACCGCTCCACCCAGGCCTGGAACCCGTCCCGCCGAGCGTCGCCCTGCAGCCGCTGCCGGAACGCGACCCGCGTCTCGTCCGGATCCCGGTGCTGCCACGGCGGCGCCGTGAACACCTCGACGTACGCCTCCGTCAGCTCGTCCGCGATCTCCAGCACGCCGGCCCCATGACTCTCCACGAGCTCACCCTAATCAGCCCGTAGTGGCCTTGGGGCAGCGTGGCGTGGGCCACCCGCCCGCCGCGAGTGGTGTGGCGTGGGCGGGGA
>NZ_JBFAKS010000025.1:0-138268 GCF_040655855.1 Kribbella sp. NPDC050281
TCCTCTCCGGTTGTAACACCGGTGGCCCGGAACAGTGCCGGGCCACCGTCGCGGATCAGTTGCGCGGCTTCTCGCGAAGCTCGAAGGCCTCGACGACGTCACCGATCTTGATGTCGTTGTAGCCGTTGATGGTCAGACCGCACTCGAAGCCCTCGCGGACCTCGGACGCGTCGTCCTTGAACCTCTTCAGCGACGACAGTTCGGTGTTGTCGACCACCACCGCGCCGTCCCGGATCAACCGGACCTTGGCGTTGCGGCGGATCAGGCCACTGGTCACCCAGCAACCCGCGATGTTGCCCACCTTCGAGGAGCGGAAGATCTCGCGGATCTCCGCCTGGCCGAGGACGGCCTCCTCGTAGATCGGCTTCAGCATGCCCTTCAGGGCCGCCTCGATGTCGTCGATCGCCGCGTAGATGACCGAGTAGTACCGGACATCCACAC
Source organism: Kribbella sp. NPDC050281 (assembly GCF_040655855.1). Lineage (NCBI taxonomy): Bacteria > Bacillati > Actinomycetota > Actinomycetes > Propionibacteriales > Kribbellaceae > Kribbella > Kribbella sp. NPDC050281. Next base: position 442 of record NZ_JBFAKS010000025.1, read on the forward strand.
CCTCGCGCTCGGCCACGTCACCGGCCTTGCCGGCCGGCCGCACGTTGAAGCCGATGATGACGGCGTTCGACGCGATGGCCAGGTTGACGTCGTTCTCGTTGATCGCACCGACGCCGCGGTCGATGACGCGGAGGTTGACCTCGTCGCCGACCTCGATCCGGACCAGGGCGTCTTCCAGTGCCTCGACCGAACCGGACACGTCGCCCTTGAGGATCAGCAGCAGTTCCTGCGTCTCGCCCTTCTCCATCGAGGCCATGAAGTCCTCGAGGGTCCGGCGCGCACGACGCTTGGCGTTGGCGGCCGCACGAGCACGGGCTTCCCGCTTCTCGGCGATCTGCCGTGCCCTGCGGTCGTCGTCGACGACCAGGAACTTGTCACCGGCACCTGGTACGGCGGTCAGACCGAGCACCAGCACCGGACGCGACGGCGTCGCCTCCTCGACCGGGTCGCCGTGCTCGTCGAGCATGGCCCGGACCCGGCCGTACGCCGGTCCCGCCACCATCGAGTCGCCGACCCGCAGCGTGCCGCGCTGAACCAGCACGGTCGCCACCGGACCACGGCCCTTGTCGAGGTTGGCCTCGATCGCGATGCCCTCGGCGTGCATGTTCGGGTTGGCCCGCAGGTCGAGTGCCGCGTCCGCGGTCAGTACGACGCCCTCGAGCAGCCCGTCGATGTTGATCCGGGACTTCGCCGACACGTCGACGAACATCGTGTCGCCGCCGTACTCCTCGGGAACCAGGCCGTACTCGGTCAGCTGACCACGCACCTTGGCCGGATCCGCGCTCGGGACGTCGATCTTGTTCACCGCGACCACGATCGGGACGTTCGCCGCCCGGGCGTGGTTCAGTGCCTCGATCGTCTGCGGCATCACGCCGTCGTCGGCCGCGACCACCAGGATGACGATGTCGGTGGCCTGCGCACCACGGGCACGCATGGCGGTGAACGCCTCGTGACCCGGGGTGTCGACGAAGGTGATGGCCCGCTGCTCGCCGTCGACCTCGGTCGTCACCTGGTACGCACCGATGTGCTGGGTGATGCCACCGGCTTCCTTGGCGACGACGTTGGCCATCCGGATCGCGTCCAGCAGCTTGGTCTTACCGTGGTCGACGTGACCCATCACGGTCACCACCGGCGGCCGCTTGACCAGATCGCTCTCGTCGCCCTCGTCGGAACCGAAGTCGATGTCGAACGACTGCAGCAGCTCGCGGTCCTCGTCCTCCGGGGACACGATCTGAACGTCGTAGTTCAGCTCGGTGGCGAGCAGTTGCAGCGTCTCCTCGTTGACCGACTGGGTCGCGGTCACCATCTCACCGAGGTGGAACAGCACCTGCACCAGCGACGCCGGGTCGACGCCGACCTTCTCGGCGAAGTCCGTCAGCGACGCGCCACGGGCGAGGCGAACGATCTCGCCGTCACCGTGCTTGACGCGAACGCCGCCGACCGCCGGGGCCTGCATGTTGTCGAACTCCTGGCGCTTCGCCCGCTTCGACTTCCGGCCACGACGCGCCGGACCACCCGGACGCCCGAAGGCACCCTGCGTTCCGCCACGACCGCGGTTGCCCGGACCCGGACGGCCACCGCCGCCACCGGGCGGGCCGCTGGGGCCGCCGCCACCCGGACGGAAGCCACCGCCGCCGCCACCGCCACCGCCGGTACGAGCGCCGGGTCCACCACCCGGACCGCCGCCACCGGGGCGACCACGGCCACCGCCGCCACCGCCACCGCCGCTGCCGCCACCGGGACCGGACGGGCGACCGGTGAAGGTGCCCGCCGAGGACTTCGGCATCATCGCCGGGTTGGGGCGCGGAGCACCCGGAACGCCACTCGGACGCGGCCGGTCGTTGCCGCCACCACTGCGGGCCTGCGGCGGACGCGGCGCCATCCCGGCCGGGCTCGCACCCTGGCCGGAGCCGCCCTGTCCACCCGGACCCGGGCGAGCGCCACCGCGCTGCATGCCCTGGGTGGAGCTGAACGGGTTGTTACCCGGACGCGGTGCGCCCGGACGGGGACCGCCACCTTGACCGCCCTGACGCGGAGCGCCGGGACGCGGAGCACCCGGACGAGGGCCACCCTGACCACCCGGACGCGGACCGCCGGGACGCGGCGACGCCGGACGAGCCGGGCTGTCGGCGGCCGGACGCTGCTGCGCCGGACCAGGGGTCGGCCGGCTCGGGGCCGGAGTACGGCTTGGAGCGGGAGCAGCTGGTGCTTCGGAGCTGGCCGCCTTGGCCGCCGGAGCCTCGAACGAGGGCGCGGGTGTGGTCTCAGCCGGGGCCTCGACCTTGGCCGCCGGAGCGGACTCGACCGGAGCGGCCGGGGCCTCCTGCCGGGGAGCCGGCTTCGGGCCTGGACGCGGACCCGGCTTGACGCCCGGTGCGGGCGCCGCCTTGACCGGTGCCGGAGCGGCCTCGGCCTTCTCGCTCACGGTGGACTCGGCCACCGGAGCAGGGGTCGACTTCGGGGCCGGCGCAGGGCGCTCGGCCGGGGCCGCGGGTGCAGCCTTCTTGGCCGGCTCGGCAGGCGCGACCGGAGCGGTCGCCTGCGGCGCGGCAGATGTACTGGCGGCGGCCTTCTTGGCCGCGCGCTTCTTCGGCGGGTTCTTCTCGAACTCCTCCGCCAACCGCCGGACGACAGGTGCCTCGATCGTCGAGGATGCCGACCGGACGAACTCGCCCATGTCGTTCAGTCTGGTCAGAACGACCTTGCTGGTAACTCCGAGCTCCTTCGCGAGCTCGTAGACCCGGACCTTTGCCACTACTCTCCCTCTGGTCCGAGCCTGGGCGCGGACCGTTAGTTGACGTACGTGCTCATCGCATTGCACTCATCGGTAGACACTCATCGAGTGGTCATGAGTCGATGACCCGCCTTCATGTCGTCACAGCGGTCTGGACCGCTGCGGGCGGCCGGATGGCCGCCGTTTGCGTTGCACTTGCCTCTTGCTTATCACGCTGCGCGACGTACTCCTGCAGCCCGGTCACGTCGAGCGGCCCCGGGACCCGGAAGGCCCGTGGGAACGCCTTGCGCCGGACGGCGAGGTCGAGGCACTCGGCCACCGGGTGCAGATGCGCCCCACGGCCGGGTGCCCGACGATCGGGATCCGGGAGGACCACGTGGTTCTCTGGCCCTCCGGAAACCGTCATCCGCAGCAGGTCAGCCGGACCGGACCGCTTCCGGCACCCGATACAGGTGCGCTCCCGGGGCTTGCCAGGGCGCGCGTCTGTAGTCACTGTCACGTAAACCTCAGGGTGTGGTTGCGACTCAGTCGACCGACCGAGAGATCAGTCTACCTTCTCGGTCTCACGAGTCACACCAGAGGTCCGGCGCGCAGCAGACCTCAGCTACTCGCCAGACTTCTCGGTATCCGGCCTGATGTCGATCCGCCAGCCCGTCAGCCGCGCGGCCAGGCGGGCGTTCTGCCCCTCCTTGCCGATCGCGAGCGAGAGCTGGTAGTCGGGTACGACGACCCGTGCCGCGCGTGCCGCGGCGTCGACCACCTCGACAGACGTAACCTGCGCCGGGGACAGCGCATTCCCGACGAAGGTGGCCGGGTCGTCGCTGTGGTCGATGATGTCGATCTTCTCGCCGTGCAACTCGTGCATGATGTTGCGCACCCGCTGCCCCATCGGCCCGATGCAGGCGCCCTTGCCGTTCACCGACGGGTTCAGGGTCCGTACGGCGATCTTGGTCCGGTGACCGGCCTCGCGGGCGATCGCGGTGATCTCGACGGTGCCGTCGGCGATCTCCGGGACCTCGAGCGCGAACAGCTTCTTGACCAGGTTCGGGTGGGTCCGGCTGACCGTGATCTGCGGTCCCTTGAAGCCCTTGCGGACCCCGACGACGTACACCCGCAGCCTCGAGCCGTGTTCGTACTTCTCCCCCGGCACCTGCTCCGGGGCCGGCAGCACCGCCTCGATCTTGCCGAGGTCGACCATCACCGAGCGCGGGTCGCGGCCCTGCTGGATGACGCCGGAGACGATGTCGCCCTCCTTGCCGGAGAACTCGCCGTAGCGGACCTCGTCCTCGGCGTCGCGCAGCCGCTGCAGGATGATCTGCTTGGCCGTGGTGGCCGCGATCCGGCCGAAGTCGGCCGGGGTGTCGTCGTACTCGCGGACCAGGGCGCCGTCCTCGCCGAGCTCGCGGGCGTACACGGTGACGTGCCCGGTCTTGCGGTCCAGCTCGGCGCGGGCGTGTTGCTGAGCACCCTCGGTGCGGTGGTAGGCCACCAGCAGCGCCTGCTCGATCGCCTCGACGACCACGTCCAGGGAGATGTCCTTCTCCCGCTCCAGCGACCGCAGCACGGCCATGTCGATGTCCATGTCAGTTCTCCTCCACCGTGCCGTCGGCAGGTGTTTCTGTTTCGTCGTTGCCGGCAGCCCGGTTGAACTCGATCTGGACCTTGGCCTTGGCCACGTCGGCGTACGCGACGGTCTGGGCCTTGCCGTCCACGTCCAGCTCGGCCGCCTCGTCGGAGGCGGACTTGATCCGGCCGGTCACCTTGCCGCCGGCGGTCAGTGTGACCGCGACGAGGCGCTTGACGTTGCGGCGCCAGTGCCGGGGCAGAGTGAGTGGCCGGTCGACGCCGGGGCTGGAGACCTCCAGCGTGTAGGCGCCGTCGCCCATGATGTCGTCGGAGTCGAGCGCCTTGGAGATGGCTCTGGTGACCTCGGCGACGTCGTCGAGGCTGATCCCGCCGTCGCGGTCGACCAGCACGCGCAGCAACCGGCGGCGGCCGGCCGGCGCGAGGTCGGCGGCCTCCAGGTCGCAGCCGAACTGCTCGACGATCGGCCGCAGGAAGTTCTCGAGGCTCGTGGTGTCCGTGTGGTCAGTCCTTCGGCTCACAGGTTGACCTGCCTCTCTCTCCAGTTGTGCACCCGTTCCGCCACCCGGCGATCCGACCGAGGGCAGTAGCCCACCATATCCGGCCCGCGGCAGTGTCCACGTCACCGGCTCGTCCCAGGCCGGTCACCGGCGCGTCACCAGGTATCGTTCCGGCGTGCCGACCGAACCCCGCCTGTCCCGCCGCACCGTCATCGCGACCGCCGCCGTGCTGCCCGGTGCTGTCGCGCTGGGCGGCTGCAAGGACGACGAGTCCGGCTCCGGTACGCCGGGCGCCATCGACCCGAAGACCGGTCAGGCGGTCGAGGAGACGCCGACCGTCGATCCGGCCGTGGTCACCGCCCTCAGTGCGGCGGCGGCCCAGGTGACTCTATTGTCGCTCGGCTACGCCAGCACCAGCCGGAAGTTCCCGGCCCTGCGCACCCAGCTGGCCGCCGGTGCGAAGTACCACGCGAGCCACCTGGCCAAGTTGAAGGAGACTGCCGGCGTGCAGGCCGCGACTCCGAAGGCCCCGGCAGCCGCCAGTACGTCGTCTGCCGCACTCGCCGCACTGGCCAAGCAGGAGAAGGCCGCGGCGGCCGCCCACGCCACCGCGGCGGCCAAGCTGTCCGGGGCCCCGGCCCGGCTACTGGCCATGATCGCTGCGTCCGAGTTGCAGCTCGGGACGAAGCTGACCCCAGCGAAGAAGAAGGCGGACGCATCGTGACCGAGGTGGAGGCCCTGCAGGCGGCGCTCGCAGGCGAGCACGCCGCGCTGTACGGCATCGGCGTTGCCGGCGGCAAACTCAGCGGCGCCCGGTTCCGGTCCGCGACCGACGCCTACGAGCAGCACCGCTTGAACCGCGACCGCCTCAGCCAGCTGGTGGTCGCCGCGGGCGAGACCCCGGCCGCGGCTGAGCCGGCGTACGACCTGCCGCAGGCCGTGACCAACGCGGCGACGGCGGCCGCGCTGATCCTGCTGATCGAGCGGCGGCTGGCAGCGGTGTACGGCGATCTGGTCGAGTCGGCGGAGAAGCCGGCGGTGCGGTCTTTCGCCGTCAACGGGCTGCTCGCGAACGCCGGCGACCAGCTCACCTGGGGCGGTGCGCCGGTCGCCTTCCCCGGCGCCGTCTGATTCCCGGCGAAATTTCTCTGCGTATTCCCCTTTACTCGCAGCGCGACCTTCCTTATATTTTCGGCCACGGAGACTGGGGGGTCGCCGAGCTTTTCACGTAGCCGACGTTGGTGGCGTCGCGCGTGCTCGTTCCACGGCTGATCGCAGCGTGTTGTTCCGTACCAACATTTCCGCTGTCATTCAACTTCTTCAGCCGCGCCTGGCGCCGGCTACGGAGGGTGGCGAAGCATGCGCACTTTCGATCTGACCACCGGTGACGACCTGTACGTGAAGGACCTTCGAGTGGTCCGCTGGGAGCAGTACGGACTCGAACGGGACCTGCCGTTCCAAGCAATGTGGTACTCCGTTCCCCCGGGCTCGGAGAGCCCGGTCGACCAGCACCCCGAACTCGAACTGTCCGTCGTGGTTGCGGGGACGGCGTACGTCGTCGTCGGCGGTCGCGAACACGTGGTTCCCCAAGGCAACGCCTTCCTGCTCAGCAGCACCGAGGCTCACGTCGTACAGAACCGGTCGTCCGACACCGAGCTGACCGTCTTCAGCGCCTATTGGATGCCGATCACCGCCGAGGCCGGCCATGGCTGATCCGGTCACGGTCTTCACTTCCCCGCAGCCGACCGTCAACGGCCCGTTGCACGTCGGTCACCTGGCCGGTCCCTACCTCGCCGCCGACATCGCGGCCCGGGCCGCGCGCGCCCGCGGCGAGCGCGTCGTGGTCACCACCGGCCTCGACGTACACCAGAACTACGTGCTGACCCGGGCCGAGCGCGAAGGTGTCGAGGTCGGTGTGATGACCGCGGAGTTCCGCGACGATATCAAGGACACCTACGACCTGGCCCGGATCGGGTACGACGTCTTCACCGATCCCCTCGGGCACGCGCACGGACCGATCATCCGCCAACTGGCGAACCACCTCGTCGCGTCCGGGGCAACGCCGTTGCGCGAGGTCACCCTGCATGCCTGCGCGGACTGCGGCCGGACCTTGCACGATTCCTACCTGAGCGGCCTGTGCGGCGAGTGCAAGGCACCCGCGGCGGGCGGCGCCTGTGAGCAGTGCGGCAGCCTCACCCAGGTCGACACCATGGTCGATCCGGTCTGCGGCCGCTGTGGTGGCGAGCCGCGTCCGTTCGCCGCGACGGTGCCCGTACTGCGCATGGAGGACCACCGCGAAGCCCTGATCGCGATGTGGTTGCGCGCCGAGCTGCCGCCCGCGGTCCGCGACCTGATCGACCGGACTCTGCACGCCGGACTCCCGCAGATCGCACTCGCCTGTCCCACCAACTGGGGTCTCGAGGGCGACGGCCCACTCACCGGCCTGCGGATCGGCCCGTACACCGAGATTGCGCTCTCCGATCTGTATGCCGTTGCCCGCGGCATCGACCCCGAGGCCGCGGAGATACCGGCGTACCTGACCGCGCTCGACCAGGTCGGATCACTGTGGCACTTCCTGGGCCTGGACAACGCGTTCTGGTACGCGCTGTACTGGCCGGCCGTCTGGGCCGCTGCCGGCGTCGCCCGGCTGCCCCTTTCCGGCCTGGTGGTGAACGAGTTCTACACGTTTGCCGGGGAGAAATTCTCGACCAGCCGCAAACACGGGACCGGTGCCACGGAATTGCTCCGGACCGAAGACCCGTCAATCGTTCGCTTGTTTCTCGCCTGGGACCGGCCCGACCGCTTCCGCAGTGATTTCAGTTTCACTTCGTTCCGCGCCTTCGCCGACCGCGCCGGGCCATTGCTGGCCGGCGTCCGGCGCGTTTCCGAGCCACTCGATCCAGACCTTGCCGCGATCGAACTCACCCGCGGCGAGAGCGCGTTGCGGCCGGAGGGATTCGACCCACCGCTGGCGGTTCGCAGTCTGCTCACGCTGCTGGCCGGCGGCGTTCAGGAGACCGGGTCACTGCGCGCGGCGCTGACCGGGTCTGACCAGGAGTAGGGCGATGCGAGTCTGCGTCATCGGAGCCGGCATCGCCGGTGCCCTGCTGGCCTGGCGTCTGAGCGACAGGGTCGAGGTCGACCTCGTGACCGGTTCGGCTGGGACGGATGCGACCGCGGCGTCGGGCGGCGGTGTGCGTGGGTTCGAGACCCATCCGGTCCAGCGTCGGTTGGCCATCGAGAGCCTGAGCGAGTTGTTCGAGGGTCTGCAGGAGAAGGCCGGGTACACCGAAACCGGCTGCACGTACCTGTTGCCGTCGTACGCCGGGCTCGAGGCTGCGGTCGCCGAGGTCGAACACGCCCATCCGGGCTCGACCGAGATCGTCGATGGCACCGACCTTCGCCGCCGGGGTTGGCACGGCCTGCCCGACGGCACTGTCGGCGTACTCGAGAAGCGGGCGGGTTTCATCCGGCCGGACCAACTCCGGACGGCCGTGATCCAACGACTCGCCGACAGCCGGAGCAGCAGAGTCCTGGCCGGCCCGGTTCTCCGGCTCGTCCCGCACCCGGACGGATCGGTGAGCTGCCGCCTCCCCGCGTCCAGCCATCGGTACGACGTTGTCGTCGTCGCGGCCGGACCGTGGACACCGGGGCTGCTGACCGGCAGTGCCCTCCCGGCCCAGCCGTATCGCACGAAGGCGATCCAGGTCGCCACCTATCGGGTGACCGGCGCCCTGCCGACGATGTTCGTCGACGAGACCAGCGACCTGTACGGGCGGCCCACCGCCGATGGCCGGTTGCTGCTCGGCGTCGACACCCACCACTGGTCCGTCAACCCCGGCAGCAGCCGGCCGATCCCGGACCTGGCCGACCAGGCCGTCCGGATCGCCGCCGAACGGCTGCCACACCTCAAGCTGTCGGCGCCCGACCTGATGGTCAGCAACGCCGACTGTTACGCCGATCCGCCGGTACTGACCCTCTGGTCGGTCCTCGGCAGCTCACATCGGCTCTACACCTTCACCGGTGGATCCGGCGGCAGCGTGAAAACCGCGCTGGCCGCAAGCCGGACGGCCGCGAGCGACCTGATCGGCACATCGCGCACCACCACTTCGCGGACGGAGAACAAGCGCATGACCATCACGGAACCAGGCCCGCAGCGAGGAACGCCCCGCTACCACACCATCGGTATCGGGGCCGGTCCCTCCAACCTCTCGCTGGCGGCGCTCTACCAGAACGCCACCACCGAACCACTCGCGCTGTTCGACGCCCGGCCGGGCACCGGCTGGCACACGCCCCTGCTCTACCCCGGGGTCCGGATGCAGACCGGCTGGATGAAGGACCTGGTGTCGCTGGTCGACCCGCGGCACGAGCTGACGTTCCTGAACTACCTGGTCACCTCCGGGCGGCTCTATGCGCTGATCAACTCCCAGTTCGACTCGCTCCCCCGGATCGAGTACGAGCGCTACCTCGCCTGGGCGACCGAGCGCCTCGGCGTCGTGCACTTCACCTCCCGGGTGGACTCGATCTCCATCACCGACGACGGCTTCGAGGTCAGCGTCGACGGTGTCCCCGCCGCCGTCTCCGAACACCTGGTCCTCGGCCTGGGCACGCGCCCGGTCCGGCCGGCGTACATCACCGAACTGCCCGCCGAGCGGGCGTTCATCGCCGACGACCTCGGCGTACGGATGGCCGCGCTGGACACGGCAGCGCCGACCGCGGTCGTCGGTGGCGGTCAGACCGGGCTGGAGTGTGTCCTGCGGCTGCTCGGCTCCGGCTTCACCGACATCCGCTGGCTCGGCCGGAACCAGTGGTTCCGCAGCATCGACGACTCGCCGATGGCCAACGAGCTCTACCGGCCGTCCCACATCGAGTACCTGCAGGGTCTGAACCGCGGCAAGCGCCGCGAGATGATCGACGACTCCCGCTACAGCGGCGACGCCATCACCCCGGGCGGCCTGCGGGCGCTGTACCAGGCCAACTACGACGGCATGCTGACGCTCGGCCGCTTCCCGGTCACCTTGCTGCCCGGCCGCGACGTCAGGACGTCCGAGTTGCTGGCCGACGGCAACATCCGCCTCTGCTGTACGACGACCTCCACGCCGGAGGAGCACGTCGTACGGCAGATGGTGGTCGCGGCCGGACGGGAGCACGTCGAGGCACCCTTCGACGACGACCTGCGGGAGCGGATCGAGGTCGACGACGACGGTCAACTGCTGGTCGAGCCGGACTACTCGGTGCGCTGGAAGGGCATGAACGGGCACCGGATCTACACCTTCAACGCGAGCCGGTACAGCCATGGGCTGACGAACGCCGGCCTGACGCAGCTGCCGGTCCGGGCCGCGATCGTGCTGAACTCCATGTTCGAGCGGGAGATCTACCCGATCTCCGACGAGTTGTGCGCGGTGCGGTGGTGACCGCGGCAGTCCCGGAACCGCTGGTTCCCGATGTCGACGGGGTGTGGTTCCGGCTCGAGGTCGACGATCCGGCCGGCGGCGCGCCGTACGGGCAGTATCACCGCGACGACGACCTGGTCTGGGCGGAGTTCTACACCGGCGGGATGCTGCGCAGCGGCCGGCTGGTCGGGTTGCTGCGGCCGGACGGCTCGTTCGATGCGGCGTACTGCCTGGTCACCGCGACCGGCGACCTGGTCAGCGGTGAGTGCCACAGCACTCCCGAGTTCGATGCTCAAGGCAACATCCGGATCAGGGACCACTTCCGTCGCGCCGACGGCACCACCGGGATCAGTGCCATCCGGCAGATCCCCGCTCCGGTCAGGGAGGCCTGAGATGAACGACCGACCTCACCTGCTGGTGGTGGCCACCGGCATGCGGCTGTTCCGCGAGTACATCCTGCGGTCGATCGCACCGCAGTACCGGATCCACATGTTCCTGCACGCCGAGCCCACCTGGGAGACGGAGTACATCGAGAACTGGACCGTGCTGGAGAGCACGCTCGACGCCGACGCGCTCGTCGCCGCGGCGAACGAACTCAACGACAAGGAAGCGATCGACGGCGTGCTGTGCTGGGACGAGGCACGGATCCTGCAGACCGCCCACATCGCCGAAGCGCTCGGACTGCCCGGCGGTGACGTCGCGATGGTGAACCGCTGCCGCGACAAACATCTCACGCGTACGGCGCTCGCCGAGCACGGGGTCCCGCAGCCGAAGTCGATCCTGGTGGACACCGTCGACGAGGCACTCGCCGTCGCCGGCGACCTCGGGTATCCGGTGATCCTCAAGCCGCGCGCGCTGGCCGCCAGCCTCGGCGTGGTCAAGGTCGACTCACCCGAGGAGCTGACGGCGAACTGGGACTTCGCCCACGACACGACCGTGCCGGAGGCGCCGCACTACGACCTCAAGGTGCTGGTCGAGGAGTTCGCCGACGGCTACGAGATCAGCATCGACGCCGCGGTGTACCAGGGTCAGGTGACGCCGTTCTGCCTGGCTCGTAAGGAGATCGGCTACCCGCCGTACGCCGAGGAGATCGGGCACTTCGTGGACGCCGCGGATCCGTTGCTCGCCGACGACCAGTTGCTGCAGGTACTCGTCGACGCGCACAAGGCGGTCGCCTTCACCGACGGCGTGACGCACACCGAACTCATGATCACCGCCGACGGACCGAAGCTGATCGAGATCAACGCGCGGATCGGCGGCGACCTGATCCCGTACCTCGGTCTGCAGGCGACCGGTGTGGATCCGGGGCTGGCCGCGGCCGCGGTCGCCTGCGGACGTCAACCCGCGCTGCTGCCGGACCGCACGATAGTCGGCGGGGTCCGCTTCTTCTACGTGGACGAGGACGACACGGTGCTCGACTCCGTCGGCTTCGACGCGGACGGTCTGCCGGCCACGATCGACCAACTGGTGCCGCTGATGGAGGCCGGCGCCACGACCAGTCCCCCGCCGGCTGGCACGCTCTGGGGCCGGATCGCCTACGCCACGACCGTCGCCACGACGGTCGACGACTGCCGCGCCGGACTCGACGCGGCGGAGAAGGCGCTGCGCTGGTCAGGTCATCCGAAGGAGCCGACACCATGACGGCGACCGACGAGAGCACCGGCATCTGGGAGACCATCCGGGACGCTCCGGTGCCGGTGAAAGCGCTGCTGGTCGGGGTCTTCGTGAACAAGCTCGGCTGGTTCCTGCAGGTCTTCCTGGTGCTGTTCCTGACCACCTCGAAGGGCTTCACGCCGGTCCAGGCCGGCACCGCGCTCGGCGTGTACGGCGGTGGCTCGGTGATCGGTCTGATCATCGGCGGATCGCTGTCGGACCGGGTCGGGCCGCGGGCCGCGGTGATGATCAGCATGTTCGGAATGGCGGGGTTCGTCCTCGCGATCGCCTACGTGCCGAGCTACACGGCCGTGGTGGTCGTGGTGGCGCTGGCCGGTGCGGTCGGCCAGTTCTACCGCCCGGCGTCTGCTGCCCTGCTGACCGAACTGACGCCGAAGAACCGCCAGGTGATGATCTTCGCGGTCTACCGGCTGGCCATGAACCTCGGCACGACGGCAGCACCGCTGATCGGCGCCGCCCTCGTCGCCGTGTCCTGGAACCTGCTCTTCATCGGCGAGGCGGTCGCCGCGCTGGCGTACGCCGCCGTGGCGATCGTCGCGCTGCCGAAGCGATCCGCAGCCGCCGTCGAGCAAACACCGGAGGACCAACCGTCGGGCGGTGGATACGTCGCCGTACTGCGGGACCACAAGTACGTGCTGTTCCTACTGTGCATGTTCATCAACGCGGCGATCTACATGCAGTACCTGGCCGTGCTGCCGCTGCACATGAAGGCGGACGGGCTGTCGACCTGGTGGTACAGCGCGATCGTCGCGTTGAACGGCTTCGTCGTGATCACCTGCGAGTTGCTGGTGACGAAGGTGGTGCAGAACCGTCCGGCCCGCGTGGTCGCGATGACCGGGTTCGTACTGCTGGGCGGCGGGCTGGCGTTCTACGCGCTACCCGGCGGGCTGGCGATCTTCGTGATCGGCACCCTGCTCTGGACGCTGGCCGAGATCATCGGCGGCCCGACCATGTTCGCGTATCCGGGCATGGCCGCGCCGAAGCCCCTGCTCGGCCGGTACGTCGGATCGGCGCACGCGATGTTCGGCCTCGGGTCCGCCCTTGGCCCGTTCCTCGGGGTGTGGGTGTGGAACACGTCCGGCACCCGGGTCTGGGTCTGGTGCGGGCTGGCCGGCGCGATCGGCGTCGTCCTCGCGTACTTCGGCATGACGGCGACGACCGCCGAGGAGACCACCGACATCACCCCGGCCGCGGAGCCGTTGCCGAGCGAGAGCTCGTAGGAGGACAGGATGAGCAACTACACGATCATCGTGGACCCGTTGTCCACGGGACAGGAATATCCGGCCGCGTTCCGCGAGGCGGGCCGGCTGCCGGTCGCCGTACTCAGTGGTTCCGAGCCACCGCCGGCGTACACGACGAGCTGGCATCCGGAGGACTTCGAGCACGTGCACTACTTCACCGGCGACGTACAGGCGCTGGCCGAGGAGCTGAGGCAGTACGAGCCGGAGTACCTGGTGCCTGGTGCGGAGAGCGGGGTCGAGCTGTGCGACCGGCTGACCGGGCTCCTGGCGCCCGGCACTGGCAACCTCCCGGAGCTGGCGCCGGCGCGGCGGGACAAGTGGGAGATGGCACAGGCGCTCGCGGCCGCGGGTGTGCCGCGGTTGCGCCAGTTCCTGACCGCGGATCCGGTCGAGGCGGAGCGGTGGCTGAAGGAGAACGACCTGCTCGGTAAGCGGCTGGTGATCAAGCCGCCGAAGAGCGCCGCCGGCGACGAGGTGTACGTCGTCTTCGAGGACGGCGACTGGCGGGAGCGGTTCGACCGGGTCCTTGGCCGGACCAACAAGCTGGGGCTGATCAACGACGCCGTCCTGATCCAGGAGTACGCCGAAGGAACGGAGTACCTGGTCGACACCTACAGCGTGGACGGGACGCACGCGCTGGTCGACGTCTGCCGCTATACGAAGGTCAGCCGGGGCGACAAGATCGGCATCTACCGGCGGATCGACTTCCTGGCCGAGGACGACGCGGAGGTGCAGGCCCTCTGGCCGTACACCCGTGACGTGCTCGACGCGGTCGGCATCCGGGTCGGCTGCGGTCACGTCGAGGTGATGATGACGCCGGACGGACCGCGGCTGATCGAGGTCGCGGCGCGGCCGGCCGGCGGCGGTCACCAGATGGTCAGTGACCTGGCCACCGGCGACAACCACATCAAGCGGACGGTGGCGCACCGGGTGCGCGGCGAGGTGCGGGACGGGTTCGACCTGGTCCAGCACCTGCGCGGCATCTTCGTCATCGCGCCGCGCGAGGGGTACTTCCGCAACCGCGAGGTCTTCGGCGACATCGAGTCGCTGAAGTCGTTCCACTGGATGAAGATCCTGTACGACGAGGACGCCGTCGTACCCGAGACCGTGGATCTGTTCACGTGCCTGGCCTGGGTCATCCTGATCCACAGCGACCCGGCCACCCTCGACGCCGACTACCACCGAGTCCTGGACATGGAGTCCGGCATCGTCATCACCACATCCTGAAAAGTGCGGGGATATCCCTTGAAAACAAGGGATATCCCCGCAGGTGCTCAGCGGCGGCGGCGCCAGGGGCCGGTGACGGCGTAGGTGATGCCGGGGTTGTAGATGTTGAAGAACATCGTCCGGCCGTCGGCGGAGAAGCCGACACCGGACAGTTCGCCGTACTCCGGGTCCTCCGGCGTGCCGAGGTTCACCCGGTTGCGGGCGAACTTGAACACCTGGCCGTCCTCGGTGGTCCCGAGGATGTGCTGCTCACCGAGCCCGTCCTCACACATCATCAGACCGCCGTACGGCGACATCGTGATGTTGTCGGGGGCATCGAACTCCGGGTCGTCCGAGCCGGGCTTCGGCCGGGTGAAGATCACCTCGAGGCGCAGCGTCTCCTTCCGGGGGTCGTACCGCCACACCTGTCCGTCGTGGTCCACCTTCGGCCCCAGCTCGGTCCGCGCGAACGACGAGACGAAGTACACGCAGCGGTCCCGGTCGCCCCACCAGCAGCCCTCGAGCTTGTAGCCGCCGGTGATCGGCTTCGCGTAGTCCTGCGCCCGGACCGACTCGGTCGTCGCCAGCGGGTCCGGCACCTTCACCCACTGCACGCCGTGGAACAGCGCGCCGGCCTCCTGGACGACGGACAGGTCCGGCAGATCCGGAATGTGCATGGCCTGCAGTTCCCCGCCGGCCCGCAGCGTTCCCCAGCCGCCGCGCGGACGGTTCGGCAGGAACCGGTAGAAGCCGCCGAGCGGCGCGACGAACGCGTCTTCGGTCTCGTACACGATCCCGGTGGACGGATCGATGGCCACCGCCTCGTGCTGGAACCGGCCCATCTCCTTCAGCGGGGCCGGGTTGACGTTGCGGCGGTCGTCGTACGGATCGACCTCGAAGATGAAGCCGTGGTCCTTGGTGTAACCGCTCTCGCCGGCCTTGAGTTCGGTCTCCTCGCAGGTCAGCCAGGTGCGCCACGGCGTGGGGCCGCCTGAGCAGTTGATCGCCGTACCGCCGAGGCTGACGAACTCCTTGCCGGCGGCGTTGTGCCGGTCCACCACCAGGGTGCTGGTGCCGCCGGCGCCGGCCGGGTCGTACGTCCGCTCGGCCGGGGCGACCACCTTGATCACGGACGTCGGGCTGCACTCGTGGTTGCGGACCAGCCGGTTCCCGCCATCACGATCCGGGAACACGCCCATGCCGTCGAACCGGCTCGGGATCTTCAGCCCGTCCGGCCGGACCGTGCCTTCGCGGGACAGGATCTTGTAGCCGAACCCGCGCGGCAGGTCGAGCATGCCGTCCGGGTCCTCGATCAGCGGGCCGTAGCCGATCTTCGGGCCGGAGGTGCCGAGCGCGGGTTGGGCGGTGTACAGCGCCTCGACCGAGCCGGCCAGGCTGACCGCCACGCCCGCCGCGGCGGCACGGCTGACGAACTGGCGTCGGGACAGGGGATGCGGATCAACGGACACGGTACGGCCTCCTCGTGGGCGGAAAAGATCTGCCGGTCATCGATGAACGTATGGTGAACGACAGTCAACGACAAGGCGAACCGCGCGTCGAGGTACCCGCGAAGCCCAACCCCCGCGGGTACCTCGATATTCAACGACCTACTGGTAACAGGGCTTGGTGAACTGGTACTTCTCGGCCGTCTTGCCGGTGAAGAAGTCCTTCTCCACCTTCACGCCGGTCGGCGCCGTCGGGTCCACCTTGGAGATGATGCTGCTCCGGAACACCCGCTCGTCCGGCGTACCGACGAACTTGCCGGCCTCCGCGGGCAGCATCCCTTCGTAGTCCACGGTCTCGAGCGACTTCACCGCGGCCAGCAACCCGGCGCGGGTGAGGTCCTTGGAGTCGACGGCCTTCTGCAGGGCCGCCTTCATCGGATACGACCAGACCCAGCCGGCCGTGTAACCGTCGTTCGGCGCGGCCTTGAACATCGTCTGGTCCAGCGCCCCGGCCAGCGCCTTGTGCCCCGCTGTGTCGGTGCCGTACGGCGCCCAGGGTCCGGACTGCCGATAGAGCGCGGTCAGCGCGGGAGCGGCCGGGCTCTTCAGCAGCGCCGCGTTCCAGGTCGGGCTGGTG
Source organism: Kribbella sp. NPDC050281 (assembly GCF_040655855.1). Taxonomy (NCBI): domain Bacteria; kingdom Bacillati; phylum Actinomycetota; class Actinomycetes; order Propionibacteriales; family Kribbellaceae; genus Kribbella; species Kribbella sp. NPDC050281. Next base: position 16,856 of record NZ_JBFAKS010000025.1, read on the forward strand.
CCGATGAACTGGCCCTTGAACCCGTTCTGGGCCGCTCCGCCAACGATCGTCGCCGCCTCGGTCGGACCGGTGGACACGATGACCAGATCGGGCTTGGCCGCGAGCAGCTTCTGGACCGCCGCCCCCTGGTTCTCCTGCCCCGGCGCGGTCGGGATGTCGGTGAACGCCATCCCGTTGGCCTCGGCCGCGAGCTTGGTCCCGGCCGCGGCGTCGTCACCGTAGTCACCCGGGAAGTGCACCGCGGCGACGCTCTTGGCCTTCAGCGTCTCCGCCCCGAAGTCGACCGAGTTCATCGACTCGAAGCAGTAGTTCGTGCCCGACTCGAGGATGACGTCCTCGAACGCCCAGGCCGAGGTCCAGGACGCCGGTACGCCGATCACGTTGCTGGACTTCAGGTCGCCGAGGATGGCGGCCGTGGTCGGTGAGCCGAGCGTCTGGGCCAGTCCCAGTACGTCGGGCTTGATCTCGGCGTACACCTCGTTGTGGGTCTGTGGGTTGTACTTGTTGTCCTTGACGAACTTGGTCACGTCGACCTCGAAGTCGCCGATCCCGCCGGCGGTGTTGACGCGCTTCCAGAACGCCTTCTGGGCCTCGGTGATCGGTACGCCGAGTGCCTTGAACGGGCCCTCGGTCAGGTCCGAGATCGACCCGAGGTAGATGCAGCCCTTGGCCGCGTCGACCGCACCCGGGCACGGCTCACTGGTGACCCCGACGTCGAACTTGACGCCCGAACCAGCCTCCTGCGTCTCCGGGGCGTCGTTCCGGCACCCCACCAGCACAGCCATCGCCGCTACCAGCGCGATGGCGATTCCCCTGCGAACGCTCATCGATACTCCTTCTCCGGCCGGTCGGTGGCCCCCAGGCTTGCGGGGTCAGTGCGAGAACGGCCATGACTTCCAGTAGGTGCGGAGCCGGTTCCAGATCCCGAAGAGCCCTCGAGGTTCGAAGATCAGGAAGCCGATGATCAACAGGCCGTACAGAATCGTCTCGACCTGGAAGACCGTGATGCCCCCGGAACCAGAACTGCCGCTGATGAACGGCAGTACGGCCGGAAGCTCGCGGGTGACCCGCGGTAGCAGCGTGATGAACAGGGCGCCGAGCACCGATCCGGAGATGGTGGCGACGCCACCGATCAGGATCATCGCGATGTACTGCACCGACAGCGCGAGGTTGAACGACCCGGGCTCGACGAACCCGATCATCACGTACAGCAGCGCGCCCGCGACGCCGGCGTAGAACGACGACACCGCGAACGCGATCATCTTGTACCGGGTCACGTCGACGCCGATCACCTCGGCGGCCAGATCCCGGTCCCGGACGGCGGCCAGCGCCCGGCCGACCCTGGACCGGACGAGATTGCGGGCCAGTACGCCGAAGATCACCAGCAGCACCAGCATCAGCAGATAGAGCTTCTGCGCCTTCGTGAACACCTCCCCGTCGACCGCGAACTGGATCCCGAACAACTCCGGTACGGCGGCCGGCCGGCCGACCCCGACTCCTCCGGTGAGGTGCTTCCAGTGCTTGAAGATGTGCTCCCCGATGAACACCAGTCCGAGCGTCACCACCGCCAGGTACAACCCGCGCAACCGGGCCGCCAACGGCGAGACGATCAGCCCGGCCAGACCGGCGACCAGACCCGCCCCGAGCAACCAGATCGGCACCGAGGTGATCCCGAAGCCGATCAGCCGGGTGCTGTCCGGATCACCCGAGATCGCCGCCGCGGTGTACGCCCCGATCCCCAGGAAGAACGCGTGCCCGAGCGACACCTGTCCGCCGTACCCGGTGACGATGTTCAGGCCGATCGCACCGATCGACGCGACACATGCGGTGGCCAGTACGAGGAGCAGGTCGTCGGTGAGCAGGAAAGGCAAGGACACGGCACCGATCGCCAGCACCAAGGTCCAGCCGCGCTTCGCCGAGGTGTTGAGCAACGCCATGTCCTGCCCGTAGGTCAGGTACAACATGGGTCGTCCGGAGCGGGTGCTCATATGCGCTCGACCTCCCTGGTGCCGAAGAGGCCGTACGGTCTGATCAAAAGGACGAGCAGCATCAGCAGGTACGGCACGACCAGGAAGAAGTCGCCGCCGAAGACCGGGTGCAGGTCTGCGCCGTAGCTGCCGACCAGGGCCTCGACCACGCCGATCGAGAGTCCGGCGACCACCGCTCCACCGAGCGAGTCGAGGCCGCCGAGAATGATCACCGGCAGAGCCTTGAGCGCGGTCAGCCAGAGATTCTGCTCGAGTCCGATGCCGGTCGACAGGAACACACCGGCCAATCCGGCGAGGGCCGCCGCGAGTGCCCAGGACAGCGAGAACACCCGGCCGACCGAGACGCCCTGCGCGAGCGCGACCTCCTGGTCCGACGACGCCGCGCGCATCGCCAGTCCGGTCCGCGACCAGCGGTAGAAGGCGAACAGCGCGGCGACCACGATCAGCGTCGTGACCAGCGTGGCCAGGTGCCGCTGATCGACCTTCACCCCCAGTACGTCGACCTGCCGCAGACCCCACGGGTCGCCCATCTGACGGATGTCCAGGCCGATGAACGCGTTCACCACCGTGCGGATCACGATGTCGACGCCGAGGGTGATGATCGCGATCACGAACACCGGTTTGCCGATCATCGGCCGCAGCGCCAGCCGCTCCACGCCGGCTCCGAGCAGTGCGGTCAGCACCAGCGCGACCACGACGGCGAGGAAGAAGTTCATCGACAGCACGAAGTAGCTGACCAGCAGGGCGCCGGCCATCATGAAGGCCGGCTGGGCGAAGCTGATCACCCGCATCGACTTGTAGACGATCACGAATCCCAGCGCCAGCAACGCATAGATCGACCCGTTGCCGAGCCCGCGGACCACCGTGGCGATGAACTCGTTCACCGGGCACCCTCCGCGTACATGGACTCGACCAGTCCGGCGAACGAGGTGGTCACGGCGCTGCGCTTCAGCTTCTGGGTCGCGGTCAGCTCGCCGTCCTCGTGATCCAGCAACTTCGGCAGCAGCCGGAACGACCGGACCTGTTCGACGGTGGCGAACCGGACGTTCACCTCGTCCACGACGGTCTGCACCAGCGCGATCACCTCAGGCTTCGCGGACAGATCGCCGTACGTCGAGTAGGGCAGCCGGTGCATCTGGGCCCAGTGGCCGACCGTGTCCGGTTCGATGCCGATCAGGGCGGCGAGGAACTTGCGGCGATCGCCGACCACGAGCGCCTCCTTGATGTACGGCGACGCCTTGAGCGCGTTCTCGATCTCCGACGGCGCGACGTTCTTGCCGCCCGCGGTGATGATGATGTCCTTCATCCGGTCGGTGATGCGCAGATGCGTGCCGTCGACCCACTCCCCCACGTCGCCGGTGTGCAGCCAGCCGTCCGGCTCGATCACCGCCGCGGTCGCGTCCGGGTCGTGCCAGTAGCCGGCGAACGTGCCCGGGTGCCGGGTCAGGATCTCGCCGGTGCTCTCGTCGATCCGCACCTCGACGCCGGCGTGCGGCTCGCCGACCGTGCCGACCTTGACCCGGCCCGGGCGGTTCGCCGTCGCCACCGCGGTGTTCTCGGTCATGCCGTACACCTCGTGCATCGGCAGGCCGAGGCCCATGAAGAACCGCAGTACCTCGGGTGCGATCGGCGCGGCACCGGAGGCGGCGTACCGGACCTTGCGCAGGCCGAGCCGGTCCTTCAGTGCCCGGTAGCAGAACAGCCATCCGACGGCGTAGACCGCCCGGGATGCAGCAGTATGCCGACCTTCGTTGGCCGCCAGTACGTCGCCGATCCAGTCGGCCCGGCGTAACCAGAAGCCACCGATCGCGCGTTTCACCGGGTCGGCGGACTCGACCCGTTTCTGCACCCCGGCCGCGATCTTCTCCCAGATCCGGGGTACGCCGAACAGGACGGTCGGCTGAACCTCGTGCAGGTTGGTGGCAACGGTCTCGATCGATTCGGCGAAGTGCACGCAGACTCCGGCCCCGGCGCCGAACCAGCCGCTGAAGATCCGCTCGGCGACGTGGCACAGCGGCAGGTAGGACAGCACGCTGTCGCGGGGCGACGGTGGTGGCGCGGTGAAACCGCCGCGCTCGATCAGTTCCTGGATGGCGAAGTCGACGTTCGCCGCGGTGAGCATCACGCCCTTCGGCGGGCCGGTGGTGCCGGAGGTGTAGATCAGCGTGACCACGTCGTCCGGGCGCGACTCCTCCATCCGCTGGGTCACGGCCTGCGGATGTGCCTGTCGATGCCCCTCGCCGAGCGCGAGGAAATCGGGCCAGGCGAGCAGCCGCGAGTCGTCGTACCGGTTCCGGATGCCGCGGGGCTCGACGTACACGATGTGCGTCAGTTCGGGCAGGTCGTCGATCGCCAGGGCCTTGTCGACCTGCTCCTGGTCCTCGGCGATCAGCACCCTCGCGCCGGAGTGGCGGAGCAGGTAGCCGACCTCGGCGACCGGGTTGGTCGGATACAGGCCGACCGTGGCGGCGCGGACGGCGACCGTGCCGACGTCGGTGTAGAGCCATTCGCGCCGGTTCTCCGAATGGATCGCGACCCGGTCGCCGGGTTCGATGCCGAGGGCAAGCAGGGCGTGCGCGACCAGCTCCGCGGTGTCCCAGTACCCCTGCCAGCTGACCTGCTGCCAGATGCCCAGATCCTTCTCCCGCAAGGCGATCAGGTCCGGCGACGCGGCGGCGCGATCCCGCACCCGGGTGGCGATCGTCGCCATCATGACCGGAGCCGCGACCGTCGTCATGACCGCTCCACCACCCGGTGTTCCTCGCCCAGGTAGGCCCGGACCACGTCGGGGTCGGTGGCCACCTCCTTCGGCGTACCGGTGCGGATCGGCCGGCCGAAGTCGATCACCATGATCCGGTCGGCCAGGTCCATCACCAGACCCATGTCGTGTTCGACCATCACCATCGGCAGCCCGAGTTCGTCACGGATGTCGAGGATGAACCGGGCCATGTCCTCGGTCTCCTCGAGGTTCATCCCGGCGACCGGCTCGTCCAGCAGCAACAGCTTCGGTTCCGAGGCCAGGGCCCGGCCGAGCTCGACCCGCTTCTGTACGCCGTACGGCAGCAGGCCGACCGGGAGTCGCCGCCACTGCGCCAGCTCGAGGAAGTCGACGATCTCCTCGACCGCGCGGCGGTTGGCCAGTTCGTTGCGGCGGGCCTTGCCGATCCAGCCCAACGCGGCGAGGACGCCGTACGGGTGATGGAGGTGCCGGCCGAGCATCAGGTTGTCCAGCACGGTCAGGTTCGAGAACAGTTCGATGTTCTGGAAGGTCCGGGCGATGCCGAGCCGCGCGATCGCGTGCGGCCGCCGCCCGATCAGGTCGTCGTCACCGAACCGGACCGTGCCGCGCTGCGGCTTGTAGACGCCGGACAGCACGTTGAAGATCGAGGTCTTGCCCGCGCCGTTGGGTCCGATCACCGCGAACAGTTCGCCTGGATCCACCTGGAAGGTCACACCGTTGAGAGCGGTCACCCCGTCGAACCCGAGCACGACGTCCTCGAACGTCAGCACCGAGGTGGATTCCGGCGTGCTCTCGCTCTGACGAGCCTCCGTCGCGGTCATGACAGCCACCGCTTCCGGCGGCGGTAGTGCTTCACGTCGCGGAAGGACTTCGTCGAGCCTTCGGCGCCGAGGCCCAGATAGAACTCCCGGACGTCGCCGTCCGCGAGTAGATCGGCCGCGGGCTTGTCCATCACCATCGCGCCGTTCTCCAGCACGTAGCCGTGCTCGGCGATCGACAGCGCCATCGCCGCGTTCTGCTCGACCAGGAGCACGGTGGTGCCCTCCTGGTTGATCTGCACGATCACGTCCCGGATCTGGTGCACGATCATCGGCGCCAGGCCGAGGCTCGGCTCGTCCAGCAGCAGGTACTTCGGATCGGACATCAGCGCCCGGCCGATCGCCAGCATCTGCTGCTCGCCACCGGACAGGTAGCCGGCCAGCGAACGCCGCCGATCGGCCAGCACCGGGAACATCTGGTAGGCGCGATCCAGGTTGCTCCGGATCGAGCGCGGGCGGACGTGTCCGCCGATCCGCAGGTTGTCCTCGACGGTCAGGTCGGCGAGGATCCGCCGTCCCTCCATCACCTGTTTGATGCCCAGGGCAGCGATCCTGCTGGCGCCGTACGAGTGGATCGGCTCGCCGTCGAGGGTGATCGACCCGCGCCGGACCTCTCCGTCGTGGACGTCGAGCAGGCCGGACAGCGCGCGCAGCAGCGTGGACTTGCCGGCGCCGTTGGCCCCCAGCAGGGCGACGATCCGTCCCTGCGGGACCTCGAGGCCGACGCCCCGCAGCACCAGCATCACGTCGTCGTAGACGACCTCGAGGTTCTTCGCCGCCAGCACCCGGCCTCCCGGATCCCCGATGGTTGCCACCGCTCTGGCGAGTGAGTGTGACATCACCGCTGTCATCCGTGAAGGCCTGGCAGCCCGGAAATCGGACACTGTCACCCAAACCGTGATCCCGGGACAGGGGCATAACCAGTTACGCCACTGGTATTACAGCGCGGGGACCCGGATCACCGCCGGCCCGGATCGTCCGGGGCAGGGGACGACCCGGGGCGCACGAGCAGCCACGCTGAACGGATGGGCAGTGATCTCGGTCAGGGACTGACCAGTCTTTTCGTGGTCGTGCTGGTGGCAGCCGTGACGCCGATCATCGTGGGATTGTGGCGCAAGGCGCGGATCCCGCAGGTCGTGGTGCTCATTCTCGGCGGTGTGGTTGTCGGGCCAGAGGTGCTCGACTGGGCCGACCCGGACAGCATCGAACTGCTCGCGAACGTCGGGCTGGGGTTCTTGTTCCTGCTGGCGGGCTACGAGCTGGAGCTGGCGGTCTTCAAGCAGCGGGCCGGCAAACTCGCCATCGTCGGGTGGCTGGTCACGGTGGCGCTGGCCGGTGCGGTCGTCGGGGGCTTCGCCGCGCTGGGCGTCGTGGACGCGTTCGTACCGGTCGCGCTCGGTCTGACCACGACGGCGCTGGGCACACTGTTGCCGATCCTGCGGGACAACAACATGCTGCGCGGTTCCTTCGGCTCCTACGTCCTCGCGGCCGGGGCGGTCGGGGAGTTCCTGCCGGTCGTGGCGATCGCGATCTTCCTCGGGTCGCACGGCCGGTTCATCGGGCTGATCTCCCTCGTCGGGATGGGCGTCCTCGCGCTGCTGCTGAGTCTGGTCCCCCGGCTGGGTCGCGGTGGACGGATCGCCCGGATCCTGTCGGAGGGCGAGCACGCGACCTCGCAGACCACGCTGCGGTGGACCGTCGCGATGCTGCTGCTCCTGCTCGTCGTCGCCAACGACTTCGGCCTCGACGTCGTCCTCGGAGCCTTCGTGGCCGGCGTCGTACTGCGCCGGTGGGCGCCCGGGAACGTCGAGGCGCTCGATCACAAGCTCGACGCCGTCGGCTACGGCTTCTTCATCCCCATCTTCTTCGTCTCGTCCGGGATGGGCCTGGACGTGCGGTCCATCGTCGAAGCTCCGGCGCGGCTGTTCCTGTTCTTCCTTCTGCTCCTGGTCGTCCGCGGCCTTCCGACGCTGCTGATCTACCGGACCGCACTTCCCCGGACGAGACGGTTCGAACTCGTCTTCGTCGTGTCGACCGCCTTGCCGCTGCTCGTCGCCCTCAGCGAGATCGGACTCGAGACCGGTCACATGCTCCCGGAGAACGCCGCCGCCCTGGTGGGCGCCGGCGTCTTGTCGGTGCTGGTGTACCCCGCGATCGCGGTCGCCATCGATCGCCGGCTGATCCGCTCCCCCGACGTACTCGACGAGCCCCGGCCCTAGCCGGAAACGCCAGGGTCAGGATCGCCGGGGTCCGTGACCGGTCAGGTCACCGCCGCTCCGCCTTACCGCGCGCGGCCGGGACGTCCGTCACGGTGGTCCGCCCCTCGGCCCTCGCCTCATCCAGCGCTGCGTTGAGAGTGATGGCCGCGTCGATCAGCGCGAGGTGCGTGAACGCCTGCGGGAAGTTCCCGAGCTGTTCGCCGGTCGAACCGATCTCTTCGGAGTACAGGCCGACGTGGTTGGCGTAGGTGAGCATCTTCTCGAAGATGAGCCGGGCTTCCTCGAGCCGGCCGGCCCGGGCCAGCGCGTCGACGTAGTTGAAGGTGCAGAGCGAGAACGTCCCCTCGTCGCCGGCCAGCCCGTCCGGCGAAGCGGCCGGGTCGTAGCGATAGACGAGACTGTCGACCACGAGCCCGGCGTCCATCGCGTCCAGCGTGGACAGCCACATCGGGTCGGTGGGTGCGATGAAGCCGACCGTTGCCATCCGCAACAGTGACGAGTCGAGCACGGTGTCGTCGTAGTGCTGGACGAAGGCTCCGATCTTCTCGTTCCAGCCGCGTGCCATCACCTGGTTGTAGATCAGGTCCCGGCTCTCGGTCCAGCGCTCCACCGCCGCCGGCCGGCCGTGCTTCGCGGCCATCCGTATCGCCCGGTCGAGGGCGACCCAGCTCATCACCCGGCCATAGGTGAAGTCCTTCGGCCCGCCGCGCGTCTCCCAGATCCCCGCACCCGGCAGGTCCCAGTGGTCGGTCAGCCAGTCGGCGATGCCGCGCAACGCCATCCAACCGCGGTGGTCGAGCTCGATGCCGTGCTGGTCGGCGAAGTAGATGCTGTCCAGCGCCTCGCCGAAGATGTCCATCTGCCGTTGGTCCGAGGCGCCGTTGCCGATCCGTACCGGCCGGGAGCCTCGGTAGCCCTCCAGATGTTCGAGGGACTCCTCGATCAGGTCGGACGAACCGTCCACGCGGTACATGATGTTGAGTGGACCGCCCTCTCCCGTGGTCTCCTCCCGCACACGGTCCCGCAACCACTCGCAGAACTCGGCCGCCTCCTCGGTGAACCCCAGGCCGAGCAGTGCGTACACGGAGAACGACGCGTCCCGAACCCACGTGTAGCGGTAGTCCCAGTTGCGTTCACCGCCGACCTGTTCGGGCAACCCGGCCGTGGGTGCGGCAACGACCGCTCCGGTGGGCGCATAGGTCATCAGTTTGAGAGTGATCGCCGAGCGCTGCAGCATCTCCCGCCACCGGCCGGTGTACGTCGACTTGGACAGCCACTTGCGCCAGTACGTCGTGACGTCGTCGAACATCGCCGTGAACTCCGCGACCCCGATCTCTCGCGGTGGCCCGTCGGCCGCGGACTCCAGCACCAGTCCCCGGGACTGACCCGCTGTCATCGTGTAGTCGATGTGGAGATCGCCGCCGTCCACCCGGACCTGCGCCAGCCGCTCGTCACCCGGCTCACGGACCGCGTGCAACGTCAGACTCAGGTCGTCGGTCGAGAAAACGACCCCCTGCCCGACCAGCTTTGTCTCGTGCTCCGTACGGCCGTAGTCGAACCGGGGCACGATGTCCACCTCGAAGTCGATCCGCCCCCGTACGCATCGCATCACCCGCAGGATCCGGTGGTTCGCGGTGGGCTGCTTGCCGGCCGGCGGCATGAAGTCGACGACCTCGCCGACGCCGTCCGGGGTCATGAACCGGGTGATCAGGATGGCGGTGTCCGGGAAGTACAGCTGCCGGCTGGTGACGTCAGGACCGGTCGCCCGCGCCCGGAAGTAGCCGCCGCGTTCCTGGTCGAGCAGAGCGGCGAAGACGCTCGGCGAGTCGAACCGTGGACAGCAGAACCAGTCGATGGAGCCGTCGGTGGTCACCAGCGCGGCGGTCTGCAGATCGCCGATCAGTCCGTGTTCGGCGATGGGTGGGTAGTCGGCCATGAGGAGTCGTCTCCTGTTCGGTTGCGATAGAGATCGGCGCCGCCGGGCGCGACCTGCTGCATCGTGAAGGCTCGTTCGCGCCGGGTCTCCCGGCTGAAGGCGACCGCCCAGCTGAGCACCGCGCCGACGCGGTTGCGGTACCCGGTCAGGAAGGCGATGTGGATGCCGAGCCACGACAGCCAGCCGAGCTTGCCGCTGAGACGCACCCGGCCGACCTCGACGACCGCCTGACCGCGCGCGATGTAGGCCGCCGAGCCGAAGTCGCGGTACTTGAACGGCTTCGGTGGGTCCGTCTTGCCGTCCACCTCGTTCCGGATCCGTTTCGCCGCGTAGTAGCCGGTCTGCATCGCCACCTCGCCGACGCCGGGAAGGCGGTCGAGGCTCATCACGTCACCGACCACGGAGATCTCCGGATGGCCGGGCAGGGTCAGATCCGGCTGGACCTTGATCCGCCCGGCCCGGTCCTGCTCGACGCCGGTCGCCTTCGCCAGCACGTCGGCGACCGGCGGCGCCGCCACCCCGGCGGCCCACAGCACGGTTCCGGCCTGGTACGACGTACTCGCGCCGTCGGGTCCACGGACCACCAGCCCGTTCGCGTTCACGTCGGTGACGATCGATCCCAGATGCAGCTCGACACCGAGGCGTGTCAGCGTCGCGGCGGCCTTGCCGGACAGCTTCGGCCCGAACGGCGCGAGTGGCGCGTCGCCGCCGTCGAAGAGCAGCACCTTGGCCTCGGTGGGATCGACGTCGTGGAACTGCTTGCTCAGCGTCGAGGTGGCCACCTCGCGGATCTGCCCGGCCAGTTCGACACCGGTGGGACCGGCGCCGACCAGCGCGAAGGTGAGCCATCGCCGGCGTTCCTCAGGATCGGTGGCCGACTGTGCCATCTCGAAGGCACCGAAGACGCGGCGGCGGATCAGGAGTGCGTCCGCGAGCGTCTTCATCCCAGGTGCGAACCTGGCGAACTCGTCATGCCCGAAGTACGACTGCCGTACGCCGGCGGCCAGGATCAGGTCGTCGTACGGGAACTCGATGTCGCCTCCCGTCGGCCGCATCGCGTGCACGATGCGGGCCTCGACGTCGAAGCCGGTCACCTCGGCGAGCACGCAGTCGACGTTGCGGTGCTTGCGCAGGATCGCCCGCAGCGGCATGGCGATCTGGCCCTCGGACAGCACCCCGGTGGCGCATTGGTACAGCAGCGGCTGGAACAGGTGGTGGGTGGCGCGGTCGACGAGGGTGACCTGCACCGGTCGGCGCCGGAACGCACGGGCCGCGAACAGACCGGCGAAGCCGCCGCCCACGATCACCACCCGGCGAGGCTCCGCTGGATCCCGAGCGCCGCTGCTGGTCGGCTGTGTCATCGGCCGGCTCCTTCGATCATCCTGCCGGGTCGTGCCAGATCACGCCGTGCGGCAGCAGGGCGTCGGCCTCCTTCGGGCCCCAACTTCCCTTGGCGTACGGGACGACGGGCAGGTCACCACCGATCACCGGCTCGACCACCCGCCAGGCAGCCTCGACCGTCTCCTGCGAGGCGAACAGCGCCTGCCGGCCGAGGAGCGCTGCCCCGATCAGCCGGTCGTAGGGTCGCTGGTCGGATCCCGCCGCCTGGGAGAAGGTGAGGTGTTCGGGCTGCGCGGCCCAGCCGGCGCCGGGCTTCTTGCCGCACAGGGTGAGCCCGACCTCGCTCTCCGGCCAGATCCGGAACCGCAACTGGTTGGCGTCCGCGGCACCCTCGAGCTTGAACAGGTCCTGCGGTGGGCGGCGGAACCGGATGGCCACCTCGGTCGCGGTGACCGGCATGCACTTTCCGGCTCGGATCGCGATCGGTACGCCGGCCCAGCGCCAGGTGTCGAGGCCGAGCCGGACCGCGACGTAGCTCTCGGTCCGCGAGTGTGGATCGACGCCGGCGACGTCGAGGTAGCCGTCGTACTGCCCGAGCACCGTGTCTTCGGCGGTCAGCGGGTGTAGCGAGCCGATGACCGCGGCCTTCTGAGCCCGCCAAGCGGCGTCGGCGAGCTGGCTCGGCGGATCGGCGAGTACGCTCGCGAGCACCTGCAACATGTGGTTCTGCAGGACGTCGCGGATCGCACCGGTGCGGTCGTAGAAGCTGCCGCGGTCGGAGACGTCGAAGCTCTCCGCCATGGTGATCTGGATGCTCTCCACGTGGTCGCGGTTGAGCAGCGGTTCGATCACCGAGTTGGCGAAGCGGGCGAACAGCACGTTCTCCAGCGGGTCCAGGCCGAGCCAGTGGTCCACCCGGTAGATGGCGCTCTGGGGGAAGACCTCGCTCATCGTCGCGTTGAGCTGCTGTGCGCTCTTCAGGTCGGTGCCGAAGGGCTTCTCGACCATCACACGGGCCCCGTCGGCCTTGCCCGCCTTCGCGATGCCTTGGGCGATCCGGCCGAACAGCGGCGGCGGTACCTCGAGATAGAACAGCGCGTGACCGCCGGTGCCGACCTCGTCGGCCATCGCCGCGTACGTCGCGTCGTCGTCGAGATCGCCGTCGACGTACCGCAGCAGGCCGAGCATGCCGGCCGCCGCGGGACTGGCCGGGTCGATCCCGTTGGCTCGCAACGAAGCCGCGGCGTACTCGCGGAACTGATCGAGTCCCCAGCCACTCTTCGCCACCCCGACGATCGGGACGTCGAGCACCCCCCGGTCGACCAGCCCGACCAGGGCAGGGAAGGTCTCCAGCTTGGCAAGATCACCGGTCGCACCGAAGATCACCAGTGCGTCCATGTCGGCGGTTGGCATACGTACTCCAATCAGTCCGGACCGCGGGGCTCAGCGCAGCCGGTCGAGGATGTGGTCGCCGACCCGGAGCGCGTTCGCGATCGCGGTCAGCGAGGGATTCACCGCACCGATGCTCGGGAAGAAGCTGGTGTCGACGACGTACAGGTTGTCGAGGTCGTGGGCCTTGCAGTTCACGTCGAGCGCGGAACTCGCCGGGTCGTCGCCGAACCGCACGGTGCCGGCCTGGTGTGCGGTGGCGCCGATCGGCATTCCCTTGTGCAGGTAGATGCTGTGGTCGAGCAGCCGGTGCTCGTGCATCCCCAGGTCGCCGAGCATGCCCTGCAGCTTGTGCCTCAGCCGGTTGACGCCCTCGACGTTGTTCTTCTCGTCCAGGGCGAGCTGGATCGACCCGTCCTTGCGCACGGTGACCCGGTTGCCCGGCTGCGGAAGGTCCTCACCGCACAGCCAGATGTCGACCGCGTGGTGCGCGATCACCTCGAACGGCATGCCCGGCGAGACCTTGCCGGCCCAGCGCGGCGCACCGCTGCGGACCTGCTCGGTGTCGGACTTGCCCAGCATCTGCATCCCGCCGAGCGGGTAGTCCCAGTCGTCGGCACCCAGATACCAGTCGTTCATCGCCAGGGTCTTCTGGAACCGGGTCGGGTTCGGCTCCTTCGACACCGCCATCAGCGCGAGGTTGTTGTGCCGTAGGTAGTGGCGGCCGACGACGTCCGAGCTGTTCGCGAGACCGTTCGGATGACGGTCGTTGGCCGAGTTCAGCAGCAGTACGGCGGAATTGACCGCGCCGCAGGCGACGACCACGACGTCGGCACTGAACCGCTCGGTCGACCCGTCGACCTCCGTCACGACCTGCGAGACCGTTCGTCCCGTCGGGTCGGTCTCGAGGCGCACCACCTTGGCGTTCGTCAGCATCGACACGTTCTCGTGCTGCAACGCCGGGTCGACGCAGATCACCTGCGCGTCCGACTTCGCCTGGGCCAGACAGGGGAAGCCATCCACCCGGTCGCACCGGATGCAAACGCTGTCCCGGGTCGCCCGGCCGTGCTCGTCCTGGATGAGGTCGACGCCGATCGGCAGGTGGAACGGATGCAGTCCCTGCTTCTCCAGGTCGTCGTTCAACTGCTGGATCCGGGGCTCGTGCTCGACCGGCGGGAAGCGGTACTCCGCACTGGCCGGTCCCTCGCCGGGATCCTCGCCGTGGCGGCCGTGGACACGGTACAGATGCTCGGCCTCGGTGTAGTACGGCTCGAAGTCGTCGTACCTCACCGGCCAGGCCGGTGAGACGCCATCGTGGTGCTGCAACTCACCGAAGTCCTGCGGTCGCAACCGGAACAGTGCGGCGCCGTAGAACTTGGTGTTTCCACCCACGTAGTAGTTGGTCTCCGGGGGGAATTCGTGGCCGTGCTGGTCGTACCAGGACTCCGGCGCGCGGTACCGGGCCTGGACGAACACCGCCGAGGACGACCAGTTCTCGCGTTCTCGCGGCAGGTAGTCCCCCCGCTCGAGCAGGAGGACCCGCTTTCCGGACGGCGCCAGCCGATGGGCCAGCGTGCCGCCTCCCGCGCCGGTGCCGATGATGATCACGTCGAAGTGCTGATCGCCCGCCATACCGCTTGATCCTTCGACGGATGCGGACGAGATACCTCACCCCGGTGGGGTGAAGCCTCTATGCACTCAGCCGGTGACGGAACACGAAGTACGACCAGGCCTGGTAGAGCAGCACCAAGGGCAAGAACACCAGCGCGATCACGCTCATCACTGTGAGCGCGTAGTGGGCCGACGCGGAGTTGTCGACCGTGAGGCTGTACGCGGGGTTTGTGCTCGACACCAGGACCTGCGGGTAGAGCGCGGCGAACAGCCCCGCCACGGCAAGTGCCATCGCCGTCGCAGACAGCATGAACGCGGTGCGGTCACGTTCGCCGTACATCGCCCAGACGGAGCCGACCAGTGCTGCCGGGGCGATGGCAAGGGTCAGGATCGGCCCCCAGCCGTGGTCGGCGACGACGAGGGTCCAGACCGCGAAGACTGTGACCACCACGAAGCCCGCCCAGCCGACCCGGCCGGCGGTGCGGTGCGCTCGCAGGCGCAGCTCACCGGTGGTCCTGATGCCGACGAACGTCGCCCCGTTCACAAGGCACAACGTCACCAGCGTCAGTCCGGTCCACAGGCCGTACGGCGTGAAGAGATCCCAGAACGAGCCGGTGAACTCGCCGTCGGCGTTGATCGGGAGGCCCGCGATCAGGTCACCGAGCGCGATTCCGAGGACGAGCGGCGCCAGCAGGCTGCCGGTCGTCAGCGTGCCGCTCCACAACCGGCGCCAGCCGTGCGTGTCGACCTTGCCACGGAACTCGAAGGACACGCCACGCATGATCAGCGCCACCAGCAGCAGCAGGACCGCGAGGTAGCTCGCCGAGAACCAGCTGGCGTACCAGTCGGGGAAGGCGGCGAAGATCCCCGCACCGCCGACGACCAGCCAGACCTCGTTGCCGTCCCAGAACGGGCCGATGGTGTTGATCACCACCCGGCGCTCCCGATCGGTCCGGCCGAGCACCCGGTGCAGTACGCCGACGCCGAAGTCGAAACCCTCCAGCACGAAGAAACCGGTCCACAGGATCGCGATGATCACGAACCACAGCTCGGGTAGTCCCATGGCTGCCTCCCGGCTCGCTAGTAGGTGATCGCCGGCGTGCGGGGATCGCGGCCGGGCTCTTCCTCGGCATGGTCGAGTTCGAGGCCGCGCCGCGCGTAGCGCAGCATCAGGAACACGTAGGCGATGCCGAGCAGCAGGTAGACGACGACCAGCGCCGCCAGGCTGATCGCCAGCTCGGTCGTGCTGACCGAGGTGGACACGCCGTCCGCGGTCTTCATCAGTCCCTGGACGAGCCACGGCTGCCGACCGTTCTCCGTCAGCATCCAGCCGGCTGTGTTCATCAGAACCGGTGCAAGCACCGCCCAGGTCGCCACCGCGAGGAACAGTCGCGACTCCGTGAGTTTGCGGCGATACAGCAGCCAGGCTCCCCACAGGCCGACCAGCACCAGCAGGCTGCCGAGGTAGGCCATCACCCGCATCGACCAGTACTGCACGAACACGTTCGGTACATAGTTGCCTTCGCCGTACTGCTGGACGTCGGCCGCCTGCAACTCGTTGAGGCCCTCCACCTGGCCGTTCCACGTGCCGGTGGCGAGCACGGACAGCAGATGGGGTACCTCGAGCAGCTGTGTCGGGGTCTCGTCGTTCCTGCCGCCGCGGATCTGGAACAGCGAGAACGAGCACGGCTGACAGGTCTCCCACTGCGCCTCGGCGGCCGAGATCTTCATCGGCTGGTACTCCGCCTCCACCACACCGAGGTGGCTGCCCACCCCCAGCGCCAGGACCGAGACAGGGAGCAGCACGATGATCGCGAGCTTGGCCGAACCGCGGAAGAGCCCGCTGTTCTCGCGGCGGCGCAGTTGCCACGCGGACACTGCCAGCATCAGCACGGCTCCGGTCAGCAGCGAAGCCAGCAGCACGTGGATGTAGCCCCAGACGAACACCGGGTTCGTGAACAGGTCCCCGATCGAACTGAGCTCCGGCCGCCCGGTCTGGGCGTTGGTGGTGTAACCCACCGGGTGCTGCATCCACGAGTTCGCGGCCATGATGAACGCGGCCGAGAGCGAGGCCCCGACGGCGACCAGCCAGATCGTGGCGAGGTGGACCCGCCGGGGCAGCACGTTCCAGCCGAAGACCCACAACCCCACGAACGTCGACTCCAGGAAGAACGCCGCCAGTCCCTCCATCGCCAGCGGTGCACCGAACACATCGCCGACGAACCGCGAGTACGCCGACCAGTTCGTGCCGAACTGGAACTCCTGCACCAGCCCGGTGACCACCCCGACGGCGATGTTGATCAGCAACAGGTGACCGAAGAACCGGGTCAAGCGCTTGTGATCCTCCTTGCCCGATCGGTACCACTTGGTGTGCAGTACGGCGACCAGAAACGCCAGCCCGATCGTGATCGGAACGAAGACGAAGTGGTAGATGCTGGTCGTGGCGAACTGGATACGGGCCAGGTCGGTCGGGTCCATCGCAGACCTTTCCTCGGGCTGATCACCCTCGTCGGGAACGTCGTCGTTCCCCCAGGCTCATCCCTGACTCGCCGGCGGCGCATCATTCCGACCGGGTGAGATCTGCCTGTTCTCTGGCCCAGATCCGCGCGTACGTCCGGCCCGCCGCCACCAACTCAGAGTGGGTGCCCGACTCCACTACGCGACCCGCTTCCAGCAGCAGGACCCGATCGACGCTCTGCAGGCCACCCAACCGATGAGTGATGAGCAGCGTGGTGCGCCCGGGGGGCGCCGCCAGCAGGGTCGCGGTCAGCGCGTCCGCGGCCCGGGGGTCGAGATGCTCGGTCGGCTCGTCGAGGATCAGCACCGGAAAATCCGCCAGCAGGGCACGCGCGACGACGAGCCGCTGCCGCTGGCCGCCCGACAGGCGGGTGCCGTGCTCGCCGACTTCGGTGTCCAGACCGTGCGGCAGGCCGTCGACCCAGGTCAGCAGACCGACCTTTGCGAGCGCGGCCCGGAACTCGGCATCGGTGGCGTCCGGCCGGGCCAGCCGGAGGTTGTCGCCGATCGTGCGGTCGAAGACATGTGCGTCCTGCTCGGCCGAACCGACCACCCGGCGGAGCGCGTCCGGATCCAGGTCATCGAGACCGACCCCGTTCAGGGACGCCGTACCAGACTCGACGTCGAGGAAGCGCAGCAGGACGGCGGCCAGCGTGGACTTGCCTGCTCCGCTGGGTCCGACCACCGCGATCGTCTCGCCGGGAGCCAGATCCAGGTCGATCCCGTCCAGCGCAAGCTGTCCGGACGGGTAGCGGGCGTGCACACCACGGAGCCGGATCGTGTACGGCGCGGCCGGCAGCGGCACCGGATGCATCGGCTCGCGGACGGGAACCTCGACAGCCAGCAGGGCATCGACCCGTTCCTGGCAACGCCGTACCCGTTCGAAGATCGCGAAGGCCTGCGGGAGTCCGGAGGCCACCTCGAAGGCGGCCAGACAGACGAGGACGACGACAGTGAGCAGGACACCGGGCAGTCGACCGTTGTCGACAGCAACTATCCCGATCGCGAGCACACCCCACACGCACAGGCCGGCCAGCAGGGCGGTGAGCCCCGAGCCGGTCCCCGCGGTACGGGCGGCCGCCCGAGCGACCCTGGTCAGCCCGGCGTCGGCTCGATCGGCCTTGCGCAACTGGGCCTTCGCCGCACCGTAGGCGATGAGGTCGGGCGCACCCTGGACCAGGTCGACCACAGCAGTCGACAGCTCGCCTCGCGTCTCGGACTGGCGCGCCTCGGAGCGCCTCACCAACTGCCGGGCGAGGACTGGGACGGCGGTCGCGCAGAGCAGCGCGGCAACCAGGACAACCACGCCGGCGGCCGGTACCAGGGCCCCGACCAGGCCGACCGTCAGCCCGATGGAGGCGACGAAGACCACGTACGGCGAGACGACGCGCAACAGCAGATCCTGCAGTGAATCCACGTCGTCGACGAACCGGGCCAGCAGATCACCGCTGCGGAAACCCGGCAGGCCGGCCGGCGCGAGACGCTCGAGCCTGGCGTAGACCTTCATCCGTACGTCGGCCAGCACGCGGAACGCCGCATCGTGGCCGACCAGGCGCTCGGCGTACCTGAGCAACCCGCGACTGATCCCGAAGAATCTCACCCCGACGACAGCGAGTCCGAGCGCCGCCATGTTCGGCTGCTCGGAGGCGCGGGCGATCAGCCAGCCGGCGGTCGCCGCGAGACCGAGGCCGGCGGCGGCGCCACCCGCCCCGAGCAGACTGGCCGCGGCCAGCCGGGCCGTCACGCCGGACATCATCGGTAGTCCAACGCGGTCGCGCGTTCCAGCTGGATCTCCGTGTCCGCCACCGCGACCAGGCCCGGTCGGTGCGCGGCGATCAACGCCGTCCGGCCGACAGTCAGCCGGACGACCGCGGCGAGGACCGACGCCTCGGTCTCCCCGTCCAGGTTGGCCGTCGGCTCGTCGAGCAGGAGCAGCGGTGCGTCCATCAGGAACGCCCGCGCGAGCGCGACGCGCTGCTTCTCCCCCGCGGACAGGCCAGCACCGCGCTCGCCCAGCGGTGTCGCGAGGCCGAACGGCAGCCTGTTGATCGTTTGCCTGAGCCCGGCGTCGTCGACCGCTCGCAGTACGTCTTCCTCGGCAGCGTCCGGTCTGCCGAGCCTGATGTTGTCGGCCAGACTCGCGGCCAACAGGTAGGGCCGCTGCGGGACCCATGCCACGTTCTGGCGCCAGCGGTCGGGATCGAGCTGCGCCAGGTTCACCCCGCAGACGGTCACCTGCCCCGAGTCCACCCCGACGAAGCCCAGCAGTACGGCGATCAGCGTCGACTTGCCGCAACCACTCGGCCCGGTCAAGGCCACCACCTCCCCTGACCGGACGGACAGGCTGATCCGGTCGAGTGCGGGGCCGGTCCGATCCGGATAGCTCACGCACAGGTCGTTCACCCGGAGATCTACGGCCGGGTGGAACGGGAGCACGGCTCCGATATCCCCTGCCGGACGCGGGCTGTCCAGCACCGTGAACACCTGGTCCGCCGCCGCGGCACCGTCCGTGCCCGCGTGGAAGCTCGCACCGAGCGTGCGGAGCGGGAGGTAGGCCTCAGGAGCAAGGATGAGCACGAACAGGCCGGTCGAGAGGTCGAGACTGCCACTGACGAGCCTGATCCCGACAGCCACCGCGACGACCGCCACCGACAACGAAGCGAGCAACTCCAGCACGAGGGACGACAAGAACGCCACTCGCAGCGAACCCATCGTCTCCTGCCGGAAGTCGTCGGTCGCACGACGGACCAGGGCTGCCTGGGACCGCGACCGGCCGAACACCTTCAGCGTCGTCAGGCCGGCGATGCTGTCGAGGAAGTGGCCGCCCAGACGCTGAAGGACGACCAGACGCTTGACCGCCTGAGCCTTGGCACCGGCACCGACGACGGCCATCAGCAGCGGGATCAGGGGAACGGTGACGGCGACGATCGCCGCAGCCACGATGTCCTGTGTCACGGCCGCCGTGATGACCGCGGTGGGGACGATCACGGCCAGGATCAGCTGCGGCAGGTAGCGGGTGAAGTAGCCGTCAAGAGCATCGAGGCCCCGGGTGCCGAGCGTCTCGAGATCCGCGGTCCGATGCCGGGTGAGCCAGGCGGGCCCCAGGTCGACGATGTGCCGCAGCAAGGTCATCCGCAGCTCCGCCTTCGCCTGCGTGGCGGCCTGGTGTGCCATCAGCTCGGCCCACCAGGCGAGCCCGGCACGGGCGATCACGACGCCGAGCAAGGCCAGTAGCGGACCGCGCAACTCGGCAAGCCCCGCGCCGTCCTGGAAGGCCCTGGACAGAAGGCCCGCCAGCAGGAAGGCCTGTGCGACGACCAAGGCCGCGGTCGCGACCCCGAGAAAGGTGGACCGCAGCAGCAACGTCCTGACTGCCCGCGTCCGAGTGATCAGTCTCCGGTCAACGGCGGGCATCGGAGTCCTCGCCGAGTCGCGCGGCGCCAAGGCCCTGCCGGTCACTCATCCGTGCCAGCGCCCGCTGGAACGGATCGGCGAACGCCGTGTCGGTCGCGCGATCCAGGGCCTCGAGCTGCGATTGCACGGCTTCGCGGCGTGCCGGGAGGACTCCGGCCCGCAGTTCCTCGAGCATGGCGCGCAACCGGCGGCAGATCTGCGGCGAGAACGCGCCGTACTGGCGGATCTCGGTCACTCCGAGCTCCAGGTATTCCGCCCATCCGCGGGTCCGCAGGACCAGGCGGACCTGGCCGTTGGTGTCGAGCGCGATCCCCCGGAAGGCGCGGTCGGAGGCGCCGATCCCGAGCAGCAGGGCGCCGATGTAGTTGAGCACCTGCGTCGCGGTGGTGGGGTCGTTGACCGCCGGAGACAACGCCCGGATGGCGATGTCGACCAGGATGCGCAACGCGAACGCCGGGTCCTGGTCGATCGTGCGCTCGCGCCCCAGCGAGACCATCCTGGCCAGCCGCCGCAGGTCGGCCTCGCCGGCCGCCGGGCCGTGAACCTCCATCATGGCGCTGCCCGCGATGACGAAGTCACCGATCGTGTGCGGGATGACGACGAGCTGGTCCCGGGCCGCCGCGAACCGGACGATGCCGGCGATGTCGATGTCCTGGATAGCGCCCGACCGAGGGGCCGGCACCCTGGAGCTCGCCGCCCCCCGCCGGTCCGCCTGATCGCCGGAACGGGTGTCCGCGACGAGGCCGTCGTCCTCGGCCTCGATCGCAAGCCCGGCCTGTGCCATCGCCGCCGCGACGGCGACCGGCCGCAGCGCGTGCACGAACCGGTCGAAGTACAGCAGCAGCAGGATCAGATCGATCCCGACGGCCAGCCCGACCAGGCTGATGCCCAGATCGGGCACGGAGTCGGACTCCACCTGGCGCAGCAGTGCGAAGGCGAAGGTGAACGTGGCCGTGAACGCCGCGAGCACGAACTTCTGCAGCCGGTCCCGGTACCACAGCCGCATGAACCGTGGCGACAGCGTGCCGGTCGCCATCTGGACGACCAGCACGCCGATCGTGACCACGAAGCCGATCAGCCCGACCATCGCGGCCGCGGCGGACGACAACACGTTGCTCGCGGTGCTCTCGGAGTACGACCACTCCGGCGGCAACGAGATCCGGCCCTCGAGCCGGAGGTCGGCCCCGGCCAGCACCACGCCCAACAGGCCGCCGAGGAGTGGCACGACCCACAGGCTCTGCCGGACGTACTGGTGTGCCCGGAATCCGGCTGCCCAGAACCTCACGGTCATGCCGGTCAGTGATGGAACCCGGCCGGCTCCTTCTCCTGCGGCATCGGCGCCACCAGCCCGTCGAGCCACTCGACCGCGACCCGCACATCGCGCAGGAACAGGTCGGCCATGTCGTGGCTGAATCCGTTCCGCACGACCACCCGCAGGACGACCAGATCCTCCCGATTCGGCGGCATCGTGTACGCCGGCACCAGCCAGCCCCGCTCGCGCAGCTTCCGCGAAACGTCGTACGCCGTGTACTTCGTGATGCCGTCGGCCATCCGGAACGCGAACACCGGCAGGTCCCGTCCATCCGAGACCAGCTCGAACTCGGGCATCTCCTTGATCGCCTCGCTGAGGTGTACGGCGACGTCCTGGCAGGTCTGCTGGATCCGCTGGTAGCCGTCGCGGCCGAGTCGCAGGAACTGGAAGTACTGCAGCAGCACCTGCGCGCCGGGCCGGGAGAAGTTCAGCGCGAAGGTCGGCATGTCCCCGCCGAGGTAGTTCACCTTGAAGACGAGTTCCTCGGGCAGGTTCACGGTGTGCCGCCACAGCACCCAGCCGACGCCCGGATAGACGAGCCCGTACTTGTGACCGGATGCCTGGATCGACGCCACTCGCGGCAGCCGGAAGTCCCACACCAGGTCAGGCTGCAGGAAGGGAGCGACGAACCCACCTGACGCCGCGTCGACGTGCACCGGCACGGACAGCCCCGTTCGCTCCTCGAGGTCGTCCAGCGCCGCGCAGATCTCGGCGACCGGCTCGTAGCTGCCTTCCATCGTCGATCCGAGGATGGCGACCACACCGATGGTGTTCTCGTCCACGAACTTGAGGGCCCGGTCGGCGGTCAGGTAGAGGTTGTCGCCCTCCAGCGGGACGTACCTCGGCTCGACATCCCAGTATTCGGCGAACTTCTCCCACACGACCTGCACGTTCTGGCCCATCACGAGGTTGGGCCGGTCGAAGGGCTTACCCGCGGCGCGACGGGCGTGCTGCCAGCGCCGCTTGAGTGCGAGGCCGCCGAGCATGCAGCCCTCGGAACTGCCGGTCGTCGATGTCCCGATCGCGTCGGCTGTGTCCGGCGCGTTCCACAGGTCGGCGAGCATCCTCACGCACCGGCTCTCGATCTCCGCCGTCTGCGGGTACTCGTCCTTGTCGACCATGTTCTTGTCGACGGTCTCGGCGTACAGCCGGTCCGCCTCGTCGTCCATCCACGTGGTCACGAACGTTGCCAGGTTGAACCGGGCGTTGCCGTCCAGCATGACCTCGTCCCGGACGATCCCGTACGCCGACTGAGGCAGCATCTCCTGATCCGGCATCCGGTCCTTCGGGACCGACACCACGGTGTCCCTGGTGAATCGCGGTAGGACGGTCAGATCGCTGGCCGCCCGTTTCGTGGTGCTGCTGATGCCAGTCATCGCCGATCACCCCTCGGTCGCGGCGACACGACTTGCCGCCACCATCCATCCCACACCCGGGCGTCCGGGACGTCCTCACCCGCTCCGCATGAGGCACACGCCGTACGCCGGGGCTGCGCTCAGAGCGAGCGGACCCAGTTGGCCAGCAGCGCGGCGCCGGCATCGCCGGACTTCTCGGGGTGGAACTGGGTGGCCGCGAGCGGGCCGTTCTCGACCGCGGCGACGAACCGGTCGCCGCCGTACGACGTCCAGGTCACGAGCGGGGCCACCGACTCGCGGGCGTCGGTCAACTGCCACTCGCGGACGCCGTACGAGTGGACGAAGTAGAAGCGTTCCTTCTCGATGCCGTCGAAGAGCGCAGTGCCGGCAGGCACGTCGACTGTGTTCCACCCCATGTGCGGGACCGGCTCGTCGTGCTGGGGCTTCAACCGCTCGACCGTGCCGGGCCACTGCTCGCAGCCCTCGGTCTCGACGCCGTGCTCGATGCCGCGGGCGAAGAGGATCTGCATGCCGACACAGATCCCGAGCACCGGGCGCCCGCCCGTCAGCCGACGGTCGACCACGACGTCACCGCGAACGGACTTGAGCCCGGTCATGCAGGCCTCGAACGCCCCGACGCCCGGGACGAGCAGGCCGTCCGCGTTCAGCGCCTCGTCGAAGTCGGAAGTGACTGTCACGTCCGCGCCGACGCGCTGCAGGGCCCTCTCCCCCGACCGGATATTGCCCGATCCGTAGTCGAGAAGCACGACCTTCTTGCTCACAGAGCGCCCTTGGTCGACGGAATGCCCGGCTGCCGCGGGTCGAGCTCGGCGGCCGCGCGCAGCGCCCGGGCGAAGGCCTTGAACTGGGCCTCGACGACGTGGTGCGGGTCGCGGCCGGACAGCACCCGGATGTGGATGCAGATCGCGGCGTTGAACGCGAGCGTCTCGAACACGTGCTGGGTCAGCGAACCGGCGTAGTCGCCGCCGATGATCGCGTACACCTGACCGTCGGGCTCACCGGTGTGGACGCAGTACGGCCGGCCGGACAGATCGACCGTGCAGTGCACCAGCGCCTCGTCCAGGGGCACGGTCGCGTCGCCGAAGCGGCGGATGCCGCGCTTGTCCCCGAGAGCTTCACGAAGCGCCTGGCCGATGCCGATCGCGGTGTCCTCGACCGTGTGGTGCGCGTCGATCTCGAGGTCGCCGACCGTGTTCACGTGCAGGTCGAGCAGCGCGTGCTTGGCCAGCGCGTTGAGCATGTGGTCGTAGAACCCAACCCCTGTTGAGATCTCGGCCCGCCCCTCGCCGTCGATGTTCAGCTCGACCAGGACCTTGGACTCGCTGGTCTCCCGATCGATCCGCGCTGTGCGGCTCATGCACGTCCTCGCTTCGCTGCGGGCGCGCATTCCCCGCATTGGCGACCATGTTGTCTTATGAGCTCGCTTCGCTCACTCATGTGTCAGCCTTCCCACGTCGGTCTTCAGTACACGCTCCAGTGAAATGCGGAATGCGGCCATCTCGGCGCCGGTGCCGATGGAAACCCGCAGCCAGCCGTCCGGGCCGGTCTCGCGGATCAGTACGCCGTCGTCCAGCAGCGACTGCCAGACGGCGTGCCGGTCGGCGAACGTTCCGAACAGGACGAAGTTCGCGTCCGAGTCGACCGCACGCAGGCCCTGCGCCCGCAGCCAGTCGACCGTCTCGTCGCGCTCCACCCGCAACTGCTCGACCCGGCCGAGCAGCTCGTCGGAGTGCCGCAGTGCTGCCCGCGCGACCGCCTGCGTCACAGCGGACAGGTGGTACGGCAGCCGCACGATCCGCAGTGCGTCCACCAACTGCTTGCTCGCGGCAAGGTATCCGACCCGGCCACCGGCCAGCGCGAACGCCTTCGACATCGTCCGCGCCACCGCGAGATTCGGGTATGACGGCAGCAGCGTCACCGCACTCGGCGTCCCGGTACGGCGGAACTCGGCGTACGCCTCGTCGACCACCAGGACCGAGCCGACCGCGGCGGTCCGGGCGGCGATCGCCTCGACCACGTCGATCGGCAGCGCCGTCCCGGTCGGGTTGTTCGGCGAGGCGAGCAGTACGACGGACGGGTGATGCCGCGAGATCGCGGCCAGCGCCTTGCTCTGGTCGAGGGTGAAGTCCTCGGCCCGGCGGCCGGTCACCCAGGCCGTGTTCGTGTCCCGCGCGTACTCCGGATACATCGAGTACGTCGGCGCGAACGAGAGCGCCGTACGTCCTGGTCCGCCGAAGGCCTGCAGGATGTGCAGCATGACCTCGTTGGAGCCGTTGGCCGCCCAGACCTGCTCGGCGGTCAGCTGCGCGCCGGACTCCCGGCCCAGATACGCCGCGAGCTCCGCACGCAGCTCCAGGAACTCACGGTCCGGGTAGCGGTTCAGGCCACGCGCCGCCTCGGTGACCGACGCTGCGATGTCGGCGACGGTCTCCTCGCTCGGCGGGTACGGGTTCTCGTTGACGTTGAGCAGCACCGGGACATCGAGTTGCGGGGCGCCGTACGGCTCGAAGCTCTTCAGCTCGTCGCGGAGCGGCAGCCCGTCGAAGCGGCCCATCAGTCCTCCCCGGGGAATCGCACCGACACCGCGGCGCCGTGGGCCGGCAGGTCCTCGGCGTGCGCCAGCGCGACCACGTGGCCGGCCACCTCCTGCAGGGCGTCGCGCGAGTAGTTCACGACGTGCATCGCCTTCAGGAAGCTGCGCACGGACAGCCCCGACGAGTGGCAGGCACAGCCGGCGGTCGGGAGGACGTGGTTGGACCCAGCGCAGTAGTCGCCCAGCGAGACCGGCGACCAGCCGCCGACGAAGATCGCGCCGGCGTTGGTGATCAGCCCGGCCCGCTCCTCCGCGTCCGCGGTCTGGATCTCCAGGTGCTCGGCGGCGTACGCATCCACCACCGCGGTCCCCTGGTCCAGATCGTCCACGAGTACGACGGCCGACTGCTGACCGTTGAGCGCTTCGGTGACCCGGTCCTGGTGCTTGGTCTTCGCGACCTGCACCGACAGCTCGGCCTCCACCTTGGTTGCCAGCGTTTCCGACGGCGTCACCAGCACGCTGGCGGCCATCGGGTCGTGCTCGGCCTGGCTGATCAGGTCGGCGGCGACGTGCTGCGGGTCCGCGGTGTCGTCGGCGAGGATCGCGATCTCGGTCGGGCCGGCCTCGGAGTCGATGCCGACCTCACCCAGCAGGAACCGCTTGGCCGCGACCACATAGATGTTGCCGGGACCCGTGATCAGGTTGACCTTCCGGCAGCCCGTGACACCAGCACCGAAGCCGTAGGCGAAGCCGGCGATCGCCTGCGCGCCGCCCATCGCGTAGACCTCTTCGATCCCGAGCAGCGCACACACCGCCAGCACCGTCGGGTGCGGCAGGCCGCCGAACTCCTTCTGTGGCGGTGACGCGACGGCCAGAGACGGGACGCCGGCAACCTGCGCCGGTACGACGTTCATCACGACGGATGACGCCAGTGGCGCACGACCACCCGGCACGTACAGCCCGACGCGCTGGACGGGGACGAACCGCTGCGTCACCCGGCCACCGGGGGCGGGCTCGGAGGCGATGTCGGGGGTGAGCTCGTCCTGGCTGACCTCGCGGACCCGGCGGATCGACTCCTCGAACGCCGCACGGACCTCGGGGTCGAGCTCCTCCAGCGCGGTCTTCAGTGCCTCGGCCGGGACGCGGACCTCGTCGACACGCACATGGTCGAACTTCTCGCCGTACTCCTTGATCGCCTCGAGTCCACGATGGCGGACGTCCAGACAGATCGGTCGGACGACGTCGAGAGCCTTCTCGACGTCGAACACGGCTCGGGGGACGAGGGCATTCACTTCGGCTTGGAGGTCGGACACCTCTCCGGCCGCCACTCGGCCCCGCAGGTCGACGCGGCGAATCATGGGCTCAGTCTAGTGGTGACGACCCGCCGTCCCTGCGCCCTATCCACCACGCGGCCGATCACGAGCCGTGATCGGGGTGATCGTCCACTACGCTCGACAGCATGGACTCCCGCCTGCCGCTGCTCACTGTCGAGACGGTGATCTTCCCCGGGCTGGTGCTCCCCATTCCGGTCACCGATGTCCAGGGCCGCGCGGTCGTCCGCGACCTGGTCGAGAACGGCGGTGAACTCGTCTGCGGCGCACTGGCCGTCCGGGACGGGTACGAGCTGGGTGAGCGGGTGTTCCGGTCGCTCTACGGGACCGGTTGTGCGGCGACGATCTCGGAGATCACCCTCGACGCCGACGACGACGGACCGGTCGAGCTCACGCTGACCGGCAACCGCCGGTTCAAGGTGGCCGAGCTGGACGGCGGCGGCGACTACCTGGTCGCGGACGTCGAGTGGCTGGACGAGGAGCTGGGCGACGACCCACTCGGTACGGCGACCATCGCGATCGAACGGTTCCGCCGGTACGCCGCGGCCGTCACCGAGATCAGCCGCCCGGGCCTGCACATCGGCGAACTGCCGGACGACCCGAGCACACTGTCGTACCTGATGTCGGCCGCGATGACGCTGCTCACCCCGGACCGGCAGAAGTTGCTCGAAGCGACCGACACCACGGCCCGGCTGGCCCAGCTCGTCGGCCTGCTGGACACCGAGCTGGCCGCCATCGCCGCGCTCCCGTCGCTGCCCGACACCGACCTCAGCTGGTCGACGATGTCGCCGAACTGACCCCCGCCGGGGTTGTAGTAGACCCAGGGGACCTTCTCGAAGGGGCTGGGGATGGACGGGAAATACGTACTGATCACCGGGGGAACCAACGGCATCGGGCTGGCGGCTGCACGCGAGCTGAGTCAGCAGGGCGCACGCATCGGGCTCGTGGCGCGGAATCGGGCGAAGGCCGAGAAGGTCGCCGCCGACCTCGGCGGGGCGGACGTTTTCGAGGCCGACCTGACCTCGCAGGCCTCGATCCGGACGATGGTCGCCGACGTCGCGGACCGGGCGCCGGCCATCGACGTGCTGGTGAACAACGCCGGCGCGATCTACGGCACCCATCAGCTCTCGCCGGAAGGGATCGAGCTGACCTGGGCGTTGAACGTGCTCGCGCCGTACCTGATCACCAATCTGCTGACCGACCACCTCTCCCCCGGCGGCCGGGTGATCATGACCGTCTCGGACGAGCACGCGAAGGCGAAGCGCATCGACTTCGACGACCTGACCGGGGAGCGGTTCTACTCCACCACCACCCGGATGACCGGCGGCCCGCTGCGCCGGTACGGCGAGACGAAGCTCGCGACGATCCTGCTCACCGTGGAGCTGGCCCGGCGAGGGGTCCAGGCGTACTCGTTCGAGCCCGGGCTGGTCTCCACCGGGTTCAACACCAACAACGGCCGGCTGATGAAGGCCATGATGGCGATGACCAAGCCGTTCGCCAAGACACCGGAGCAGGGCGCCGAGACGCTGGTGTGGCTCGCGACGGGAGCTGAGGCCGGGGCCGGCGGCTACTACTCGGACAAGAAACTTACCCAGCCGTCCGCCGCGGCGCAGGACCAGGCGACCGCCGAGCGGCTGTGGCAGACCTGCGCGGAGCAGACCGCCCTACCGAAGTGAATCCCAGCGCGGTATGGTTCTGGTATGAGCAAGCAGATCACCGTGCGGTTGCCGGACGAACTGGTCGACTTCATGGACCAGTTGGTGGCGACCGACAAGGCAACGAGCCGGGCGTCCGTGGTCGCCCGGGCGATGGAGCGTGAGCGCCGCCGCGAGCTGGCCGCCCGCGACCTCGCCATCCTGACCGAGCACGGCGACTACCCCGACCTGGAGGGCCTGGCGCCCGCGGCCGCCGGCACCGTGCTCACCGACCTCGACTGATGCGGCCGCTCCACATCGCCCGGCTCGACAAACCGCGGCCGGTCGTGGTGCTGACGCGTGAACTCATCCGCCCACGCCTGACCAACGTGACGGTGGCGCCGATCACCAGCACGATCCGCGGCCTGTCCACCGAGGTACTGGTCGGCCCGGAGAACGGGCTCGACCATCAGAGCGCGATCTCCTGCGACAACATCCAGACCATCCCGAAGGCCCAGCTCGGCCGCCTGATCGGCTACCTCCACCCCGACCAGGAACCCGCCCTGGCCGAGGCCATCACCCTCGCCTTCGACCTCGAGCTCTAGCCGAGCTTGCTCACGTCGCGCACCGCGCCCTTGTCCGCGCTCGTGGCCATGGCGGCGTACGCGCGGAGTGCCTGCGAGACCTTGCGCTCGCGTGCGCGCGGGGCGTAGACGCCGCCGAGGGCATCCCGGCGTACGGTCAGCTCGGCCTCGTCGACCAGCAGCTCGATCGAGCGGTTCGGGATATCGATGCGGATCTGGTCGCCGTCCTGGACCAGCGCGATGGTCCCGCCGGACGCGGCTTCCGGGGAGGCATGTCCGATGGACAGGCCCGAGGTGCCGCCGGAGAAGCGGCCGTCGGTGACGAGCGCGCAGACCTTGCCCAGGCCGCGGCCCTTCAAGAACGACGTCGGGTACAGCATCTCCTGCATCCCGGGGCCGCCCTTCGGGCCCTCGTACCGGATCACCACGACGTCACCCGGCTGGACCTGCTTGGCAAGGATCTTCTCGACCGCTTCCTCCTGCGACTCGCACACCACCGCGGGACCCTGGAACGTCCAGATCGACTCGTCCACCCCGGCCGTCTTCACGACGCAGCCGTCGACGGCCAGGTTGCCCTTCAGTACGGCGAGGCCGCCGTCCTTGGAGTAGGCGTGCTCGAGGTCGCGGATGCATCCGCCGGCCGCGTCGGTGTCGAGGGTCTCCCACCGCTCCGACTGCGAGAACGCGGTCGCCGACCGCTTGCACCCAGGCGCCGCGTGCCACAGCTCCACGGCTTCCGGCGACGGCGAACCGCCACGCACGTCCCAGGTCTTCAGCCAGTCGTCGATCGAGTCGCTGTGGACCGTGTGGATGTTCTCGTTCAGCAGTCCGGCCCGGTGCAGCTCACCCAGGATCGCCGGGATGCCGCCGGCCCGGTGCACGTCCTCCATGTAGTACGTCCCGCCCGGCGCGACGTTCGGCGCGACCTTGGCCAGGCACGGCACCCGGCGCGACACCGCGTTGATGTCGTCCAGGTCGAAGCCGACCTCGGCCTCCTGCGCGGCCGCGAGCAGGTGCAGGATCGTGTTGGTCGACCCGCCCATCGCGATGTCCAGCGCCATCGCGTTCCCGAACGCCTCGCGGGACGCGATGTTGCGCGGCAGTACGGTCGCGTCGTCGTTGTCGTAGTACCGCTTGGTGATCTGTACGACGGTCTCGCCGGCCTTCTCGTACAGGGCCTTCCGGGCGGTGTGGGTGGCGAGCACCGAACCGTTGCCGGGCAGCGACAGGCCGATCGCCTCGGTCAGGCAGTTCATCGAGTTCGCGGTGAACATGCCGGAGCAGGAGCCGCAGGTCGGGCAGGCGTTCTCCTCGATCCGCAGGATGTCGGCGTCGGAGACGTTCTCGTTCACCGCCTCGGACATCGCATCGATCAGGTCCAGCTTGCGCACGGTGCCGTCGACCAGCGTGGCCCGGCCGGCCTCCATCGGGCCGCCGGAGACGAACACGGTCGGGATGTTCAGCCGGAGCGCGGCGTTCAGCATGCCCGGGGTGATCTTGTCGCAGTTCGAGATGCAGACCAGCGCGTCGGCGCAGTGTGCCTCGACCATGTACTCGACCGAGTCGGCGATCAGGTCCCGCGACGGCAGGCTGTAGAGCATGCCGCCGTGGCCCATCGCGATGCCGTCGTCGACGGCGATCGTGTTGAACTCGCGCGCGATCCCACCGGCCGCGTGGATCGCCTCGGACACGATCCGGCCGACCGGCGCCAGGTGGGTGTGGCCGGGGACGAACTCGGTGAAGCTGTTCGCCACCGCGACGATCGGTTTGCCGAAGTCCTCCCGGGCGACCCCGGAGGCCTGCATGAGGGCGCGGGCGCCGGCCATGTTGCGGCCGTGGGTGACGGTACGGGACCTCAGGGCAGGCACGACGGCATCTCCTCGCAGTAGAACGACCCCATTGATGTTGCCACGTGCGTCCGGATGCCGGTACGCGGGTCCCGGATTGTGGAGCGGATGATTCTGTCGGACGCCGGATCTAGCCTGAGCACATGGCTGGGATGGAACACCACACGCGAGCGGTGCATCCTGCCTTGCGCCCGTACGTCGGTGACGTGAGCGGGTACGCGTACCACGGCGATCCCCCGGAGCTGCACCGCGGCCTGCCCTCGCGGTACCTGACGCTCGTCATCACCCTCGACGATCCGCTGGGCGTCGCCTGGCCCGACTGTCCGGTGGAGAAGTACGACGCACTGGTCGGCGGACTGCACTCGACCGCGGTCCATATCGGCGCGACACCCAGCCGGGCAGGCGTCCAGCTGTCACTGACGCCGGCCGCGGCGCGCGTCCTGCTCGGCCTGCCACCGGGTGAGCTCGCGTCCACCGTCGTCGGCCTCGACGAGGTGCTCGGCCGGCCCGCCCGCGTGCTGACGGAGCAGCTGCGGGAGGCCCCGGGTTGGGACGAGCGCATGGACCTACTCGAGACGCTGTTCCTCCGGCGGATGGCGGACACGCCTGCACATGAGGTGCGTCCGGAGGTCAGCTGGGCCTGGCGACGACTGCGTGACGCCGGCGGGGCGATCGGCGTACAAGAGCTGGCCGCGGAGGTCGGTTGGAGCCGGCGGCATCTGACCGATCGGTTCACTGCCGAATTCGGGCTGCCGCCGAAGGTGGCGGCGCGCGTACTGCGGTTCGAGCGGGCGGTCGGGCGGTTGCGACGGCAGCCGGCGATCCGGCTCGCCGACCTGTCCGCCGAGTTCGGGTACGCCGATCAGGCGCATCTGACCAGGGAGTGGCAGGCGATCGCGGGCTGCTCGCCGCGCCAGTGGCTGGTCGAGGAGCTCCCAAATCTTCAAGACTTCGTCCCGGCCTGGGCCGAAGAGTTGGAGGCATGAACACGACGACTGAACAGAAGAAGACCGTGATCGGCGTCTGGCCGGGTCTGCACTACAAGGACGGACAGGCCGCACTGACGTTCCTCACCGAGGGACTCGGGTTCGTCCTGGTCGCGTCGTACCCCGGAGCGGCTGAGGGTTCGGTTGCTCATGCCGAGCTGTCCTGGCCGACCGGTGGCGGCATCATGGTCGGCTCGAGCGACGCCAAGTCCGAAGCGGACGAGTTCAGTGCGCTGGCCGACGTGCCCCAGTCGGTGTATCTCGTCCACGACGACCCGGACAGCCTGATCGGCCGCGCGGTCGCCGCCGGCGCGGTCGTGGTCCGCGGCCTGTCCGACGCGGACTACGGATCCCGCGGCTTCACCGTCCGCGATCCCGAGGGCAACATCTGGAGCGTCGGCACCTATGCCGGCGAGATCCCCGAGTAATCCACAGGATCGTGCCGCACGCCCAGCATCGACGTGGCGATCTCATTAGACTCGCGGGGTGACCGAGACACCCGGGCTGCCCGTTTCCGAAGCCGTCGAAGTGCTGAGCCGAGTCTTCGGGTACGACGCCTTCCGCGGTCAGCAGGCCGAGATCATCGACACGGTCGTTGCCGGTGGGGACGCCTTGGTGCTGATGCCGACCGGTGGTGGCAAGTCGCTGTGCTACCAGATCCCGGCGCTGGTCAGATCCGGCGTGGGCGTGGTGATCTCGCCACTGATCGCGCTGATGCAGGACCAGGTCGACGCGCTGACCGCGCTCGGGGTCCGGGCCGGCTTCCTCAACTCGACCCAGGACTTCGAGCAGCGGCGCGAGGTCGAGCAGGCGTTCCTGGCCGGCGAGCTGGACCTGCTCTACCTGGCCCCCGAGCGGCTCCGGGTGGAGTCGACCGTGCGGCTGCTCGACCAGGGCAAGATCGCACTGTTCGCGATCGACGAAGCGCACTGTGTGTCCCAGTGGGGCCACGACTTCCGGCCCGACTACCTGATGCTGTCGGAGTTGCACGAGCGCTGGCCCGACGTACCGCGGATCGCGCTGACCGCGACCGCCACGGAGGCGACGCACCAGGAGATCGCGACCCGGTTGAAGCTGACCGACGCGAAGCACTTCGTCGCGAGCTTCGACCGGCCGAACATCCAGTACCGGATCGTGCCGAAGGACAGCCCGCAGCGGCAGTTGCTCGACCTGCTCCGGACCGAGCATTCCGGCGACGCGGGCATCGTCTACTGCCTGTCCCGCAACAGCGTCGAGAAGACCGCGACGTTCCTGACCCAGAACGGGATCGAGGCCGTGCCGTACCACGCCGGCCTGGACAGTCGGACCCGCGCCGCCAACCAGGCCAGGTTCCTGCGCGAGGACGGGCTGGTCGTGGTCGCGACGATCGCGTTCGGGATGGGCATCGACAAGCCCGACGTCCGCTTCGTCGCCCATCTCGATCTGCCGAAGTCGGTCGAGGGCTATTACCAGGAGACCGGCCGCGCAGGGCGCGACGGGCTGCCGTCCACCGCGTGGCTCGCGTACGGGCTGCAGGACGTCGTTCAGCAGCGGAAGATGATCGACACCTCCGAGGGCGATCTCGCGCATCGGCGGCGGCTCAGTGCGCATCTCGACGCGATGCTCGCGTTGTGCGAGACCGTGCAGTGCCGCCGATCGCAACTGCTCGCGTACTTCGGTCAGCACGGCGACGCGTGCGGGAACTGCGACACCTGCCTGACTCCGCCGGAGTCGTGGGACGGGACGATCGCGGCGCAGAAGCTGCTGTCGACCGTGTACCGGCTGCAGCACGAGCGGGGCCAGAAGTTCGGTGCAGGCCAGCTGATCGACATCCTGCTCGGCAAGGAGACCGAGAAGGTCAAGCAGTTCCGGCACGACCAGCTGAGTGTGTTCGGGATCGGCACCGAACTGAAGGACACCGAGTGGCGCGGCGTGATCCGGCAGTTGCTGGCGCTGCGGCTGCTCGCGGTCGAGGGCGACTACGGGACGCTGGTGCTCACCGACGAGAGCGGCGAGGTGCTCGGCCGCCGGCGCGAGGTGATGATGCGCCGGGAGCCGGAGCGGATGCGGTCGAAGTCCTCGTCGGGGTCGAAGAAGAAGGCGGCGGCGGACCTGTCCCCCGAGGCGGCTCCGGTCTTCGAGCGGCTACGGACCTGGCGTGCCGCCGTCGCGAAGGAGCAGGGCGTCCCGGCGTACGTCATCTTCCACGACGCGACGCTCCGCCAGATCGCCACCGACCTCCCCGGCAGCCTGGCCGCGCTGGGCACCATCAGCGGCATCGGCGAGAACAAGCTGGCCAAGTACGGCGAGGGCGTCCTGGAGGCGCTGTCCGCGCCGGACTGATGTCGAGTCCGGCCGGGTTCCTTCGACGCGAGGGTATGAGCGCGGGTCGGCCGCGCTCTGCGGAGTGAAGGAGCAGGATCATGTCTTCATCGGTGTTGTTGATGGCGATGTCCCTCGACGGGTACATCGCGGGCCCGAACGACCGTCCGGGCAACCCGGGCGGCGACGGCTTCATGCGGTTGCACAAGTGGTACGAGCGCGCGGACGGCGAGTTCGGCCGGCCGGAGGGGCCGGCCGGTGAGGTCTGGGACGAACTGAACGCGACCGGCGCGGTGCTGGTCGGCCGGCGTACGGCGGAACAGGTCGACTTCTACGGCGGCGACCACCACGGCGTGCCGATCTTCGTGCTCAGCCGCCAACCGGTGCCTGAGGCGGCCGCGAAGTACGAGACGGTGAAGTTCGTCTCCGACATCGAGACCGCGATGGCGCAGGCGAAGGCCGCGGCCAGGGACAAGGACGTCCTGGTCCACGGTGCGGTCACCGCCCAGAAGGCGCTCGAGGCGGGCGTACTCGACGAGCTGCAGATCGACCAGGTCCCGGTGCTGTTCGGCGGCGGGATGCGCCTGTTCGACGTCCTGCCGGAACGGATCGAACTGGAGGTCGCGCGGGTGATCGACACCCCGGCAGCCACCCACATCCGCTACCGCGTCCGGCGCTGAGCCGAGCACTGCCTGGCGATGGGCCTCCGGTCCCGGCTCACCCGAGCAAGGGTCGGAGGGCCGTGGTCAGCTCGACGATCGCGCCGTCCAGGTGCCTCTCGCCGTCGGCAACGAGCAGCGCGACCGAGACCTTCTTCGCCGGGATCACGACCATCATGCTGGAGTGGTCAGGCATGTCCCCGCCATGGCCGTACGCCGTGTCGAGGCCGAACTGCAGCGTGAACAGCATCGTCCCCAGCCCGTACTCGCCGTCGCCCTTGATCATCTCGCCGGCCAGGCCGGCCGGCAGCACGCGTCCGCCGTACAGCTGGTATCCCCAGCGCGCGACAGTGGGCGCGTCGGCGGCCAGCCCACCTGCGGCTGCGATCGAGCTCGCGAAGGCGCGGCACGGGAGGTAACCGTCAGGCTCGCCGCAGGACTCGTTGTCGTCCTGCACGGCCGGCGCCTGCGGCTTCTCCCCGTCCTGGAAGGCTGCGTGCTTCAGCCCGGCCGGTGTGGCCAGGTCGCGACGCAGGACGGTGGCGAGCGGCTGGGCAGTCACCTTCTCGATCAGCATGCCGAGCAGCTCGTAGCTGGGATTGCTGTAACTGAAGGGGCTGTTCGGCGGACCAACCTTCGAGCTGTGGAACGACAGCACCTCCCCGAGCCTCCAATGCCGACCAGGAGCAGCCGCGATCGCCGTGTCCAGGTGGGCGAAGTCGATCCCCTCGAAGTCGAGAACACCGGACGTCATCGACAGGTGCTGCCGGACGGTCGCGCCGTTCGCCGTCAGCTTGTGCTGCACGTACGTCGAGATCGGTTTGTCCAGGTCGACCTTCCCGGCCTTGGCGAGCAGCATCACCTCCGCGGCGATGAAGGTCTTCGTGATGCTGGCGACCGGCATACTCGTGTCCGGGCGCAACGCCGTTCCCCGGATGTCCTTGCCGGCCGCTCCGGACCACGTCCAACGATCGGTGACGACCGCCGCGGTCGCCCCCCGTGAACCTGCCGGGCTGTCCGGGAATGCGACGATCTTCGCGAGCACGTTCTGCAGAGCCTGGGCTTTCCCCGGTTCGAGCGCTGTTGTTCCCGGATCCGGGAACGCCGGCATCGTGACAGGGATGATCGGCGCCGCTGCCGGTTCGTCTCCCCCACCAGAGCACCCCACCAGCGCGATCACCAAGAGGGCGGCCGCGCTCCACCTCATCCTTCGATCATGCCACCGAAACCGTCCGGGGGGCAGTGCTCTGCCGCTGCGGGATCCGGCGGCCTGGGTGCGCCCGCGGAGGTCAGTTCAGCAACGGCTGGACGGCGGTGAGGAGTCCGGCCATCGCGGTGTCGACCTGTTTGTTGCCATCGGCAAGGAGCAGGGCGACGGAGAGTCTCTTCTCCGGGATCACGACCAGCAGGCTGGTGTGGTCGGCCATCTCACCGCGGTGGCCGAACGCCGTACCGATGCCGAACCGTCCGGTGAACAGCATCGTCCCGAGCCCGTACTCGCCCTCGCCCTTGGTCATCTCGCTCACCAGGTCGGCCGGAAGTATGCGGCCGCCGTACAGCTGGTATCCCCAGCGCGCGATCGTCGGCGCGTCGGCGGCGAGCCCTCCGTTCGCCGCCGACAGGCTGGCGATCGAGCGGCACGGGAGATAGCCGTCGTTCGCCGAGCCACACCCTGGGTTGGCGTCGACCACAGCGGGCGGCTGCGGCTTCTCCCCGTCCTGGAAGGCGGCGTGCTGCAGCCCGGCCGGCGTAGCCAAGTCCCGGCGGAGCACGGTCGCGAGCGGCTGCCCGGTCACCTTCTCGATCAGCAGCCCGAGCAGCACGTAGCTGGGATTGCTGTAGTTGTAGGTGCTGCCCGGTGCTCCGACCGGCGCGGTGTCGTAGGACAAGGCCTGCTCATGCGTCCAGTGCTCACTCGGCGCGGTCGCGATCGCCTTGTCCATCCGCGCGTAGTCCTCGGGCAGGTAGTTCGGCACGCCGGATGTCATCGAGAGATGCTGCCTGACGGTCGCCTTGTTGGCGGTCAGCCTGTGCTTCACGTACGTCGAGATCGGCGCGTCCAGGTCGACCTTCCTCGCTTTCGCCAGCAGCATCACCTCCGCCGCGACGAACGTCTTCGTGATGCTCGCGACCGCCATGCTCGTGTCCGCGGTCAACGCCGTACCCCGGGCGTCCTTCCCCGCCGCCCCGGACCAGGTCCACCGATCGGTGACGACCGTGGCCGTCACACCCCGCGAGCCCGACTCGAGGTCCTGCGTCGCGACGATCTTCGCGAGCACGTCCTGCAAGGCCTTCGCCTTCGCCTGATCGAGCGGCGTCGTCGCCGGATCAAGGAAGATTGCGGCCGTGGCCGGCGTACTCGTGGCCGGGCTCCCACCCGAACAACCCACCAACGTCAGCACCAGCAGCACCGCCATCCCCGATTTCACCATCCTTCGATAGTGGCACCGGAGGAGTTCAGCGCTGCGGAGTCCAGTCGACGGTGACGGCCAGATCGGCGAAGTCGTAGATCAAGCGGGAGCGGCGGGAGGCGATCCAGGCCAGGCATACCTTGTTGGTGGCGAGGTCGTTCACCGGTACGGCGGCGACGTCGGAGCGGTGGTAGAAGGTCGCGACCGACAGCGGGAGGATCGAGATGCCGGTGCCGGTGGCGACGTGTTCGAGCTTCTCCTCGACGCTGCGGAGTGCGGGGAGCGGCTTCGGTGCGCCGGCGCGCAACTCCAGCGCGATGTCACGCCATTCGGGAACGGCGTCAGGCTCCTGGAGCAGGTGTTCGTCGGCGAGGTCGGTGATCTCGATGACCGGTTTGCCGGCCAGGCGGTGGTCGGACGGGAGCATCGCGACCCTGGGCTCCTCGAAGAGCGGGCGGATGCTCAAGCCCTGCTGGTCGATCGGCAGGCGCACGATGCTGACGTCGACGCGACCGTCGTGCAGGACGTCCACCTGGTCATCCCAGGTCGTGCGGATCACTTCGACCTCGACCTCGGGATGTGCGGCGGCGAAGGCGCGAACAGCTGGGGTGACGGTGATGCCGGGCATGAAGCCGACGGTGAAGGTCTTCGGTCCCCGCGCTGCTTGAGTGACACGGCGGCGCACGGCCTCGGCTGAGGCGAGGAGTGGCCGGGCGTCGTCGAGCAACTGGCGACCCGCCTGCGTGAGTTCGGTGGCGCGCTTGGTCCGGACGAAGAGCTGGACCCGGAGCTCGTCCTCGAACGCGCGGATCTGCCGGGAGAGCACCGGCTGGGCGATGTGCAGTCGCTCCGCCGCCCGACCGAAGTGCAGCTCCTCGGCGACGGCGACGAAGTACCTGAGCTTGCGGAGGTCGACGTCCATAATACCTTCAGGGTATTACAGGCGCCGGAACAGGTCTTGGACTCCGGCGGCCGGACGCCCGCATCGTGGAAGGGAATCCCCCACCACGAAAGGCAGTCTTCTGATGAGTTTGCAGGATCAGCGCGTCGTCGTCCTCGGCGGTACGTCGGGGATCGGGCTCGCGACCGCCCACCTCGCCGCCACCCAGGGCGCCACCGTGATCGTTGCCTCCAGCAACCCCGAGTCCGTCAAGCGCGCGCTGGACACACTCCCCGCGACCGTGTCCGGCGAGGCGGTGGACCTGACCGACGCCGCGGCAGTCAAGGGTTTCTTCGATCGTCTCGACCCGTTCGACCACCTGATCTTCACGGCCGGTGAACCGCTCACGCTGCTCGAGGTCGAGTCGATGGACCTCGCGCGGGCCCGGCAGGCGTTCCAGCTCCGGTACTTCGGCGCTCTCGGTGCGGTCAGCTCCGCCGCATCGAAGATCCGCCGGGGCGGCTCCGTCGTACTGACGACCGGCGCCGCGGGTGACCGCCCCAGTCCAGGCTGGTCGGTGGCGGCCAGCATCTGCGGTGCCATGGACTCTTTGGTCCGGGCGCTCGCCGTCGAACTCTCACCACTCCGCGTCAACGCGGTCAAGCCCGGCGTCGTCCGCTCGCCACTGTGGTCGGACCTGTCCGTCGAGGACCAGCAGACCTTGTACGACGAGACGGCGCGGCTGCTCCCGGTCGGACGGGTCGGCGAGGTCACCGACATCGCCGAGACGTACGTTTACCTGATGAACCAGGGTTACGCGACCGGCACCATCGTCACCGTCGACGGCGGCCATGTCCTCGTCTGAGCTGGCAGAGTGGACACCGTGGCACGCATCCTGATCACCGGTTCCGCCGACGGCCTCGGCCGGCTGGCGGCCTCCGAGCTCATCGATCAAGGGCATGACGTCGTACTCCATGCCCGCAACGAAGCCCGTGCGGCTGATGCCATGGCCGCTCTGCCCGGAGCCGAAGC
This sequence comes from Kribbella sp. NPDC050281, assembly GCF_040655855.1. Classification (NCBI taxonomy): domain Bacteria; kingdom Bacillati; phylum Actinomycetota; class Actinomycetes; order Propionibacteriales; family Kribbellaceae; genus Kribbella; species Kribbella sp. NPDC050281. The sequence goes on from NZ_JBFAKS010000025.1 coordinate 55,715, forward strand.
CGCGCTGACCGGCGATCTCGCGAGTATCGCGCAGACGCGCGACCTGGCCCGGCAGGCGAACGAGTCGGGCCGGTTCGACGTGGTGATCCACAACGCGGCGGTCGGTTATCAGGAACCACGGATCGAGACCGTCGACGGCCTGGAGCACGTGTTCGCCGTCAACGCGTTGGCGCCGTACCTGCTGACCGCTCTGATCGATCGGCCAGACCGGCTGATCTATCTGAGTTCGGGCATGCACGAGAGCGGGGACGTCGTACTCGACGACCTGCAGTGGGTACGGCGGCGGTGGCGGGGAGCGCAGGCGTACTCGGACTCGAAGCTGCACGACGTGATCCTCGCCTTCGCGGTCGCCCGGCTGTGGCCCGACGTACTGTCGAACGCCGTGGATCCGGGCTGGGTCCCGACCAAGATGGGCGGCCGCGGTGCACCCGGCGACCTGGGCCAGGCGCACCTGACCCAGGTCTGGCTCGCGACCGCGGCGAGCACGCCGACCGGTGGGTACTACTACCACCTCCGGCCGCACCGGACGCATCCGGCCGCGTCCGATCCGGAGGTGCAGGCGGCCTTCCTGGACGCCTGCGCCTCGCTCACCGGCGTGACGCTGCCGGGTCATTCCTGAGAGACGTACAGCCGGTTCCCGTCCTGGTCGCGGAGGCTGAACATCGGCGGGACGTCCGGCCACTTCAGCAGTTCGTCGGTCTCGACGCCTGCGGCGAGGAAGTGCTCGTGCGCCGCCTCGGCGTCCGGGCTGGACAGGCGGATGCCGGTGTCGATGCCGGCCGGGCTGTCGTCCCTGGCCGGGGTGAGCGCGATGCTGGCCGCGGCGCCGGGCGGCGCGACCACGATCCAGCGACCGCCGAACTGCGGCAGCGGAGCATCCATCAACAGCTCGAATCCCAGCGTCTCGGTGTAGAACGCGACCGCACGATCCTGGTCGTTCACCGGTACGCCGACGGTCCGAATGCCGGTGAGGTGGTTCATCTCGTTCTCCTTCTCGGTGAAAGGTGCTTTCACTCAGGAGGTAGAAGCCGCACCGGCGTTTTCGACATCACTTCACAAGAAACCCCGGACGGCATACCGCTGCCGTCCGGGGTTTCTCGATGGAACGACTACTTCGCGACCACCCGGAGGGTGAAGTCGGCCTGGCCGTCCCCTGTGGAGCGGGCGACGAAGCCGCCGGACTTCAGCGCGGCCAGGTCCTTGTCGGAGCTGAACCGTTCGCTCAGCGAACCCGCGGCCTCGAAGTCGATGTAACCGATCGACACCGCGCCCTTCGTGTCGGGCAGGGCCTGCTTGAAGTTGTCGGTCTGGCCCAGCGTGCCACCCTTCAGCACCTGGTCGGCGTAGTCCTTGTCGGTCGCCAGCACGAGCGTGTCGTCGTCCTTGGCCGACTCGACCGGGATGTTCGCCCGGGACTTGTCCCGCAGCAGCGTGGTCAGCTTCTCCACCACCGGCTCGGCCTTGGCCGGGTCGGTCTCGAGCCGGGCCGCGATCTTCGGGCCGTTCGAGGTGTCCTTGTCGATCGCGAGGGCCAGGTTCTTGCCCAGCACAACCTTCAGGTCGTCCGGCAGCTTCAGGCCGGTCTCCTCGGCGAAGCCCTGGGTGAGCTGCTCGAGGTTGCCGTTGGCCGCCTTCTCCATCTGCTTCCACATCGTGTCGATCAGGCTCTCGCCACCCGACACCGCGAGAGCACCGGCGGTGCTGTCCGGCAACTGGCCGATCACGTCACCGGCGTCGGCCGAGTTGACCTTGATGCTCTGATCCCCCGAGGCGATGCCCTTCAGCTCGACGTACTGCGAGTCGAACCGCAGCGCCGCCGCCATGCTCGCGTCGCCCAGGCCGGCCAACTGCTCGGACTCGACCCGGCCGGAGAGCGAGGCAATGGCCTTAATGTCCGCCCAGGCCGACATGAAGCCGCGCTCGCCGAGCTTGTCCATGTCCGCGCTGAACTTGGCGTTCTTCTCCAGCGGGTTGTCCTTGGCGGTGGCGACCGCCGTGTCGACGATCGCCTGGCTGTCGGCGAGCAGGACGTAGCCGTTGCTGAACGCACGGCCCGGCTTCTCGTCCTCGTTCGCCAGCAGCTTGTCCAGGCCCTTGTTCGCGTCGCTCTCGCTCTTCACCTGGACGGCGAGCACCACGTCCGGGTCCTTCTTGCCGTCGGTGGCGGGCAGCGCGGCCAGACCGGCGCGCTCGCCGAGCCACGGCTTGATGTCCTTGTCGTAGTTCACATCGGCGAGGTCGTCACCGGCGTACTTCTTGATCTGCTCGAACAGCTTCTGCCGCAGGTCGTCCTTGTCACCGGTCAGGCCGAGCTTCTCCTTGACCGACGGGAACTTCATCAGGAACCGGATCGCGGCGACCTTCTGGCCGGCCGATGGGTTCAGGTCCACGCGGGCATAGGCGACCGCGGTGCCGGGCAGCACGGCCTCCGGCTGCTCGCCGCCATTCAGCTTGCCGTAGGCAAAGATTCCGCCGCCCGCGACGACCAGCACCATGGCCAGCGCGGCGATCAGCGGGATCACCTTGCCGCGGCGCTTCTTCGGCTCCTGCCACTGCCCCGGACCGAACCCAGGCCCCTGCGGCGGCTGTCCGCCGATGTTCATCTGCTCGTACGCGCCTGGTCCGCCAGGCTGCTGCCCGTACGGCGCCTGACCTGGGTGCCCCTGCGACGGCGCCTGGCCGTACTGCGGTGCACCTTGCGGAGCGCCTTGCGTCCAGGGACCCTGCTGGTTGCCGGGAGCACCCATCGGGCGCTGTCCCTGCGGAGCGCCGTGCTGGGCGGGGCCGCCGTACTGGCCTTGACCCTGCGGAGCGCCGTGCTGAGCGGGGCCGCCGTACTGGCCTTGTCCCTGCGGCGGACCGGCGTACGGGCGCCGCCCCTGCGGGGGGCCGCCGTACGGGTTCTGGGGGTGCTGCGGACCGCCGGCGCCTGGGTACGGCGGGTTGGGCGGGATGTTCTGGTCGGACATATGCTCCCTCGCGTGGTCCGGTGGCCTCACCCACCGGCTAGGTCGTCCGGCGCTCTCGCGCGGCACGACCTGGACACACTAGTGCACCGGTGGCGGGGGGTTTGACGCGCCAGGTTGCGAAGTGGTTGCAACCGGCTCGCTGCGCCAGGTGGTGGCGGCGATGACGGCTGCGGCCAGCGCGGCACCGACCAACCAGGCCGCGGCCGGAGTCCAGGTATGCAGCTCCAGCGGGGCGGACACGAGGTCTCCCGGCTTCGCCGCCTCCAGTCGCTGCTGCAGCGGATCATGGCCGAGCAGCATGCCCACACCCCACGCGACTCCCGAACCCATGCAGGCGCCGAGTACGACGATCGCGACCGACCACGGCCCGTAGTTGCGCAGCCACCAGAAGAGTGCGGCCCCCAGCACCAGCGCGGTCACGAACCCGATCGAGGTGAATGTGCCGTCCGGCCCGAAGATCCGGGTCATCTGCTCCTCGCCCAGAGCACCGCCCCGCTCGTCGACCGTGTACTGCGCCAGCGGCGAGAACTGCTGCCAGGCCCACCCGGCCACCACACCGGCGACCAGGAACACGACGACGGTCACCAGGATCGCCTTCGCCCACGGCATCTCCGGCTCCGTCGCCGGCGGCGTACCGAACGGCAGCCCCGAGGGCGGTGCGACGTACGGCGAGGGCTGTGCGGACTCCTGTTGACTCACCTCGACAGTGTGGCTCATTCTTTGCTGCCCCACCCCACCGCCCCGGTCGGCAACGGAAGACGACTCGTTCACAGGTCCCCTCAGCTGGCCAGGCAGGAAGGTCCGAGGAGCGCCTTGAGATCCGCCATCAGCGACGACGTCGGCGTCACGCGGAACCGGTCGCCGATCCGCATCACCGTGGTCTTCTGGCGGGCCTGCAGGCGCAACTGCACCTCGGTCATCCCGGGATGCGACTGCAGCACGTCCCGCAGTTGCTCGACCAGTGGCGGCGTACACCGGTTCACCGGCATCGTGATCACCACCGGCCCGCTCGGGCCTTCGGTCAGGTCCGGCACGATCACCTCGGAGCCGCTCAGCTCGAGCCGGTCCTCACGACGCCGGACCCGGCCCTTCATCAAGATGATCGCGTCGTTGGTGAGCAGGTGTGCGTGCAACTGGTACGCGGAGGAGAACATCATCACCTCGATCGAACCTTCCAGGTCCTCGATGGTGACGATCGCGTAGATGTCGCCGCGCTTGTTCACCTTCCGCTGCACCGCGGTGACCAGGCCGCCGATGGTGACCTGGGAGCCGTCCGGCCGGTCCTCGTCGGCGAGCAGTTGACCGATGGTGCAGTCGCTGCCGTTGGTCAGCACGTGCTCGACGCCGAACAGCGGATGGTCGGAGACGTACAGCCCCAGCATGTCGCGCTCGTGCGCGAGCTTGGTCGCCTTGTCCCACTCCTCGATCTCCGGAACGGTGACGGTGAGCCGGCTGTTCCCCTCGCCCTCGTCCGCCTCGTCGTCGCCCATCGAGAACAGGTCGAACTGACCGTGCGCCTCGTTCCGCTTCAGGTCGATCGCCTCGTCGACGGCCTGCTCGTGCACCGCGACGACCGCGCGCCGGGCGTGGTTCATCGAGTCGAACGAACCGGCCTTGGCCAGCGACTCGATCACCCGCTTGTTGCAGACCGGCAGCGGCACCTTGTCGATGAAGTCGACGAAGTCGGTGAACCGGCCCTTCTCTTCGCGAGCCGCGACGACCTCGGCCACCACGTTCACGCCGACGTTGCGGATCGCGGACAGGCCGAAGCGGATGTCGGTGCCGACCGGGGTGAAGTTCGAGTCCGACTCGTTCACGTCCGGCGGTAGCACCTTGATGCCCATCCGGCGGCACTCGTTCAGGTAGATGGCCATCTTGTCCTTGTCGTCCTTGACGGACGTGAGGACCGCGGCCATGTACTCCGCCGGGTAGTTCGCCTTCAGGTACGCCGTCCAGTACGAGACCAGCCCGTACGCCGCGGAGTGCGCCTTGTTGAACGCGTAGTCGGAGAACGGGACCAGGACGTCCCAGAGCGCCTTGATCGACTGGGCGGAGAAGCCGTTCGACTTCATGCCCTCCTCGAAGCCGACGTACTCGGCGTCGAGGACCTCTTTCTTCTTCTTGCCCATCGCCTTGCGGAGCAGGTCCGCTTTGCCCAGGCTGTAGCCGGCCAGCTCCTGGGCGATCTTCAGCACCTGCTCCTGGTAGACGATCAGCCCGTACGTCGGTCCGAGGATCGGCTCCAGCGCCTTCTCCAGCTCCGGGTGCAGGTAGGAGACCTCCTGCTGCCCGTTCTTCCGGAGGGCGTAGTTGGTGTGCGAGTTCGCGCCCATCGGGCCGGGCCGGTACAGCGCGCCGACGGCCGAGATGTCCTCGAAGCCGTCCGGTTTCATCAGCCGCAGCAGCGCCCGCATCGGGCCGCCGTCGAACTGGAACACACCGAGCGTGTCACCGCGGCCGAGCAGCTCGAAGGTCGGGCCGTCGTTCAGGCTCTTGGCCAGCTCGTCCAGGTCCAGCGTGATGCCGCGGCTGGCCTCGACGTTCTTGACCGCGTCGTCCATGATCGTCAGGTTGCGCAGGCCGAGGAAGTCCATCTTGACCAGGCCGAGCGTCTCGCAGCTCGGGTAGTCGAACTGGGTGATGACCTGGCCGTCCTGCTCGCGGCGCATGATCGGGATCAGGTCGATCAGCGGCTCGCTGGACATGATCACGCCGGCCGCGTGCACACCCCACTGGCGCTTCAGGTTCTCCAGCCCGCGCGCGGTGTCGACGATCTTGCGCACGTCCTGGTCCGACTCGTACAACTGCCGGAACTCGCCGGCCTCGGAGTACCGCTTGTGCTGCGGGTCGAAGATGCCGGACAGCGGGACGTCCTTGCCCATCACGGTCGGCGGCATCGCCTTGGTGATCCGGTCGCCCATCGCGAACGGGTAGTCCAGCACCCGGCCGGCGTCCTTGATCGCCTGCTTGGCCTTGATCGTGCCGTAGGTGACGATCATCGCGACCCGGTCGTCGCCGTACTTCTCGGTGACGTAGCGGATCACCTCGGGGCGGCGGCGGTCGTCGAAGTCGACGTCGAAGTCGGGCATCGACATCCGCTCCGGGTTCAGGAAGCGCTCGAAGATCAGGCCGTGCTGGAGCGGGTCCAGGTCGGTGATCTTCATCGCGTACGCGCACATCGAACCGGCACCCGAACCACGGCCCGGTCCGACCCGGATGCCGTTCTTCTTGGCCCAGTTGATGAAGTCGGCGACGACGAGGAAGTAGCCGGCGTACCCCTTCCCGACGATGACCTCGATCTCGTACTCGGCCTGCTTGCGGACCGCGTCCGGGATGCCGTCGGGGTAGCGGAAGTGCAGACCGGTCTCGACCTCGGCGACGAACCAGGACTCCTCGTTGTGTCCCTCCGGGCAGGGGAAGCGCGGCATGAACCGGCCCTCGCCCTCGGTGAAGCTGACGTCGCACTGCTCGGCGATCAGCAGCGTGTTGTCACACGCCTGCGGCAGTTCCTTCCAGACCTCGCGCATCTCGGCCGCGGTCTTGACGTAGAACTCGTTCGCGTCGAACTTGAACCGGTTCGGGTCGGACAGGGTCGAACCGGACTGCACGCACAGCAGCGCGGCGTGCGCGGTCGCGTCCTCGGGCTTGGTGTAGTGCAGGTCGTTGGTCGCGACCAGCGGCAGGCCGAGCTCCCGGGCCAGCTTGAGCAGGTCCTTCTGGATGTCCCGCTCGATGCCGAGGCCGTGGTCCATCAACTCGCAGTAGAAGTTCTCCTTGCCGAAGATGTCGCGGAACTCCGCGGCAGCCTCGACGGCCTCCTTGTACTGCCCGAGGCGGAGCCGGGTCTGCACCTCACCGGACGGGCAGCCGGTGGTCGCGATCAGGCCCTGGCCGTAGGTGTTCAGCAGCTCGCGGTCCATCCGGGGCTTGAAGTAGTAGCCCTCGAGGCTGGCCAGCGAGCTCATCCTGAACAGGTTGTGCATGCCGGAGGTGTTCTTCGCCAGCAACGTCATGTGGGTGTACGCACCACTGCCGGAGACGTCGTCGCGACCCGAGTTCGCGTCGCCCCACTTGACCCGCTTCCGCTCGCTCCGATGCGTGTGCGGGGTCAGGTACGCCTCGACGCCGATGATCGGCTTGACGTCGTACTTCTTCGCGGTCTTCCAGAACTCGTAGGCCCCGAACACGTAGCCGTGGTCGGTGGTCGCGATCGCCGGCTGACCCATGTCATGGGCGGTTTTGAACAACTCGTCGATCCGCGCGGCGCCGTCCAGCATGGAGTACTCGGTGTGCACGTGTAGATGCACGAAACTGTCGCTGGACGCCATGTCTTCGCAGACCTCCCAGGGCGTGAGTGAAGGTGACCGCAGCAGCCTAATCCGCCCCACCGACAGTCCGTGAACCGCCGCTCCGACGAACCCCCCACCCACCCCGATCCGCCCGCTATCCGGTCACCCTCCCCCGCTCCCCTCCCCCGCTCCCCTCCCCTCGCCCCACCCGTGACTGGGGAGTTCTGCTGGTCAGTTTGCGTGTGCTGCGCTCCCCAGATCCGAACGCGTGAAGGGGAGGGGGCAGGTGGGGGTGCAGCGGGTGGGGGTGCCGGGCCAGCCGCGGGATTGGAGGACATGGGCTACCTGGACAGCCGCGGCGCAAGGGTCGGCCACCAACTGGTACCCGAATCGGAGAGTCGCCTTCGCCGTCATCAGGGCGGCGTTGTCGCGGCTCATGTCGCGCCAGCGGGAACGGGCATCCTCGTGCCCGGCACGGCCGTCGAGCTCGACGATCAGACCGTACTCGTCATACTCGAGATCCCGGTACACAGCGCCGACGCCGGCGGCGACTCGGACCTGCCTCACGGCGGCCGGGAGACCGTGCGCCCGTTCAACCTTGCGCAGGTAGGTGAGCTCCAGGAACGACTCGACCCCTTTGGTCGCGTCCCGAAGTACTTCGCCGAGGGCCGCGCGCCGGGGAAGGCGGTGCTGCCGATCCAGCTCCGATTGCAGACGTTGTGGGGTCGTACGACGCTGGCGACAGGCGTCGAGTACGAGCGCCGCCGCGGTCTCGAGCCTGGGGCGGCGACTCGCGACCGAGAGGACAGCGACCTCGATCCGCACTATCCGGGGTTCGCGGGCCGCGACGACCCGACTGTCGAACTCGCGGGAGCGAGTCAGGACGACGCCCGCCCGACCGCGCACCCGGCGGTGGTGCGGAATCTCCAGCCGGACCACGTCACCCCAGTCCCCGTCGAGTCCGTACCTTCGAAGCGCCGTCTCTCCAGCCAGGGCCGCTTCCGGTCCGTACGCCAACCAGGCAGCCCACAGCCGCGTCTCCCACGGAACAGGGCCGGAGAAATCGACGTACACACCCTGATAGACCCGCTCGATCCGTCCGGATCGGCATCGCATGGCGAGCGACCGATCCGATACGCCGTACGCGTTCGCCTGCGCCCGGGTGAACGCCCCCAACTGCCGCCGCCGATCCCCAACAAACTCGTCCGCATCCCAATTCACACCCACAACATGCCCTCACCCCCACACCCCCCGCCCTCCCACCTCTCCCCCTGTGGACAACCACCACGACTGGGGAGTTCTGCACGTCGTTCCACGTCCATTCCGCTCCCCAAACCAAACAGAGGGGATCAGGTGAGGGTGCGGTGGGGGCCGTTGATGACCAGGGCCTGGCCGTCGTGCATGGGGAGGTAGGGGACGTTGGTGCGGTCGTAGAGGGCAGCGACTTTCTCCAGGAGCTCCATTTCCGGGTGGCCGGGGGAGTTCAGGTGCGGGACGATGGCGTGGTCGAGGACACCGAGACCGTCCCAGATCACCTCGCCTTCGACCGCGTCGACGTCGTCGCATAGTTCGAGCCCGCGCAGGCTGGGCGCGAGGACGCACGGCCCCGCGCTGTACCCGGCGTACACCAGGTGGTCGGAGCGGATCAGATCAGGGAGGATCCGGTCGGCACCGGAGCGCGCCATCGCCTCGCGGAGGACGAAGACGTTCCCCCCGCGGACCCAGACTCCGTCGTACGTCGAGAAATCGGCGGACTCCCGGAGATCGAGCTCCTCGGGACGCAGACCCAGTTCGGTCAGCCAGGTGATCTCGGCCGCCACCTTCTCCTTGCGTTCGCCAGGCTCCTCGAAGTCGATCGAGTTGCAGATGACGGCGACCCGGCCGCTCGGTGGCAGGAGTGCCACCAGGCGCTCGGGATGGTCACCCAGACGGAAGGAAGACAGGTACAGCCTCACTGCGAGTCCACGAGCAGGTCCAGCGCGTGGTCGAGGTCGTCCGGGTACTCCGAGGTGAACTCGACGTACTCGCCGGTGCCGGGGTGGTTGAAGCCGAGGCGCATGGCATGCAGCCACTGCCGGGTGAGCTGGAGCCGCTCGGCGAGCACCGGGTCGGCGCCGTACGTCAGGTCGCCGCAGCACGGATGGCCGATGGCGGACATGTGCACGCGGATCTGGTGGGTGCGGCCGGTCTCGAGGGTGATCTCGAGCAGGGTCGCGTACCGGAACGCCTCGAGCGTCTCGTAGTGAGTGACGCTCGGCTTGCCGCCCGCGACGACGCCGAACTTGTAGTCGTGGTGCGGGTGCCGGTCGATCGGCGCGTCCACGGTCCCGGTGAACGGGTCCGGGTGGCCCTGGACCAGCGCGTGGTAGATCTTCTTGACCGTGCGCTCCTTGAAGGCGCGCTTGAGCACGGTGTACGCGTACTCGGTCTTGGCGACGACCATCAACCCGGAGGTGCCGACATCGAGCCGGTGCACGATGCCCTTGCGCTCGGCAGCGCCGCTGGTGGAGATCGTGAAGCCGGCTCCGGCCAGGTGGCCGATCACGGTCGGGCCGGTCCAGCCGGGCGACGGGTGCGCGGCGACTCCGACCGGTTTGTCGACCACGATGATCTCGTCGTCGTCGTACACGATTCGGAGGTTGTCCACGGTCTCGGGCACGACGGTCACCGCGGCGGGCGGAGCCGGTAGTTCGACGTCCAGCAGTACGCCGGCCGCCACCCGGGACGACTTCGGAGCCGGGGCACCGTCGACCTGGACCAGGCCGGACTCGATCAGCTCGGCGGCCTTGGTCCGGGACACGCCGAACAGGCGGGACAGCGCCGCGTCCAGGCGCTCGCCGGCCAGCCCATCCGGCACCATCACGGTCCGGGAGTCACTCACTTCCGGTGGTCTTTCGTACCGTCCAGGCGGACGCCGCGCAGAGTCTGGAGCACCAGCAGGCAGGCGGCCGTGGTGACCGCCATGTCGGCGACGTTGAAGATCGCCCAGTGCGGGGTCTGCAGGAAGTCGATGACGTGCCCGTGGAACGGCGACGGCTCGCGGAAGACCCGATCCATGATGTTGCCGACCGCACCGCCGAACAGCAGCCCGAACGCGATCGCCCAGCCCACCGACCCCAGTCGCCGGGACAGGTAGATGACCCCGGCCGCGACGGTGATCTGGATGACGCTGATGTACGGCGTATACCCGGCGCCGAGACTGAACGCGGCTCCCGAGTTCCGGATCAGGTTGAACTTCAGCAGGCTCCCGATCACGTTCACCGGCTCACCCGGCGTCAGATGCTGGAGCGCCAGAGCCTTCGTCAACTGATCCAGCCCGAGGATGACCAGCCCCACGACGGCGAAGATGAGGGTCCACTTCCAGGACTTCTTCGGCGGCGGCGTGGCAGGGTCCGGAGACGACGGAGAACCGGCCGACTCGTGGTCGGCCGGTTCCGGCGTCGGTTCAGCGTCGTCCCCCGCCTGACGGGACGAGGTGTGGTTCAGCGACGTTCTTCGCGTTCTTTGCATGACACGCACAGTGTCGCACGCGGGAACGCCTGCAACCGACCCTTGCCGATCGGGTTGCCACAGCTCTCACAGACGCCGTAGGTGCCGTTCTCGATCCGGGCCAGGGCCCGCTCGATCTGGTCCAGCATGTCCCGGGCGTTGTTGGCCAGCGACATCTCGTGGTCGCGCTCCAGCGTGGTGGAGCCGACGTCGGCCTGGTCGTTACCGGCTCCGTCACCGCCGTCGCGGAGCAGGCCCACGATCTCCTGCTCGGCGTCGCGGATCTCCTCCCGCAGGTGCACCACGTCGGCCTCCAGCTCGCCGCGCAGTTCGGCCAGCTCGGCCGTCGTCCACGGGGTCTCCCCGGATTTCACCGCGAGGGTCTCAGCCTTGCGTGCTGCGGACTTCGCCGGCGCCGTTGCCGGGGCCCTGTTCTCGTTCGTCTTCATGGCCACCCTCTTCGTCGGAGCTTTCTTGGCAGGGGTCTTCGCAGCTGTCTTCTTCGCCGCGGCCGAACTTGTGGATTTCTTCGCCGCGGAAGTCTTCTTGGCCGGTGAGGTCTTCGCCGGCGCCTTCTTGCGGGCCGTGGTCTTGGCCTGCTCGGTCGTCTTCTTCGCGGCGCTCTTCTTGGCCGCGGCGGTGCGTTGGGGGGCGGTCTTCTTGGGAGCCGATGTAGCCATGGTCAGCTACCCCCTGCCTTCGTCGGAGACTGAAGCGGACTGGTCGCAAGACATTAGGCCACGTGTTCACCACGTGCCAGTCCGACGCGCAGACCGTGGACATACGGTAGTCGGTTCTTCAAGGCCACTCGATGTTCCGCGCGTCACAGTCGCATCTGCGACTGTCTCACCACCCGAGTCTGTTTCGTTCCGAACGAGCATCAGTTCGGACCCAACTGGAATTCAGCCGAGCATCTGTTCGACGCCCCGCCGGATGTCGCTCTCCTCCCCCTTTGACGTCCTACCGCAGACCGAGGTCCGGAAGCACCCGAGCCCGCGGGAGAATTCTCATCCCTGAATCCTCCCCTGACCAGTGCTTTTCACTGCCTCACCCCGCCGGCCCCGGTCACTTAACGATTCGTAGTTGCCTGGTACTACGCCGTACACTGACAACCGCGATCCGCAAAGGCAGTGATGGGGCCATCACCCCGGAGCCGCCGGAAGAACGGTCCGCAAGGACCTATTAGAACCGGCCGCGGCGCGGGAAGGAAGTGGGTAGCTCCACCCGGAGTTACCAAGGAGGGTGGTACCGCGCGGTATCCGGCGACCAAAGCCTGGTACTTCGTCCCTCGTCAGCAGGTCACTGGCGACGAAGGACGACGTAACGATGGCGGCAGACACCCCGAGGACCCCGTGGCGGCAGGTCCCGGCACAAGTTGACTTCCCCGCGCTCGAGCGCGAGGTGCTCACCCGGTGGGACGAGAACGATCCCTTCGCCAAGAGCCTCGAGCAGACCGCGGGCGGACAGCCGTGGACGTTCTTCGAAGGCCCGCCGACGGCGAACGGCATGCCCGGCACCCACCACATCGAGGCCCGCGTCTTCAAGGACGTGTTCCCGCGCTATCAGACCATGAAGGGCTTCTGGGTCGAGCGCAAGGCCGGCTGGGACTGCCACGGCCTGCCGGTCGAGGTCGCGGTGGAGAAGGAACTCGGTTTCACCGGCAAGAACGACATCGAGGCGTACGGCATCGCCGCCTTCAACGCCAAGTGCCGCGAGTCGGTCCTGCGGCACGTGGAAGCGTTCGAGGACATGACGCGGCGGATGGGCTACTGGGTGGACATGGAGCACCCGTACTGGACCATGGACGCGCCGTACGTGCAGTCGGTCTGGTGGTCGCTGAAGCAGATCCATGACAAGGGTCTGCTGGTCGAGGACTACCGCATCACGCCGTACTGCCCGCGCTGTGGCACTGGCCTGTCCGACCACGAGTTGGCCCAGGGCTACGAGACGGTCGTCGACCCCTCGGTCTACGTCCGCTTCCCGCTCACCTCCGGACCTCTGGCCGACCAGGCGTCGCTGCTGGTCTGGACGACGACACCTTGGACGCTCGTTTCAAACACTGCTGTCGCAGTTCATCCCGACGTCGAGTACGTCGTCGCGACCGACGGCACCGAGTCGCTTGTCGTGGCAGAGCCGCTGCTGGACCGGCTAGGTGAGGGCTGGACGGTGACCGGCCGGTACGGCGGTCGTGAGATGGAGCGTTGGACCTACCAGCGACCGTTCGAGCTTGTCGAGTTCCCCGAGCCGGCGCACTACGTCGTACTCGCCGAGTACGTCACCACTGAGGACGGCACCGGTCTGGTGCACCAGTCCCCCGCGTTCGGCGCGGACGACCTCGCGGTCAGCCGCGCGTACGACCTGCCGGTCGTGAACCCGGTCGACAGCAACGGCCACTTCGCCGCCGACGTGCCGCTGGTCGGCGGGCAGTTCTTCAAGAAGGCCGACGAGACCCTGGTCAAGGACCTCCAGGACCGCGGCCTGCTCTACAAGCACGTGCCGTACGAGCACCCGTACCCGCACTGCTGGCGCTGCCACACCCCGGTCATGTACTACGCCCTCCCCTCCTGGTACATCCGCACCACCCAGGTGAAGGACGCGCTGCTCCGCGAGAACGAGAAGACCAACTGGTACCCGGACTCGGTCAAGTGGGGCCGGTACGGCGACTGGCTGCGCAACAACATCGACTGGGCCGTCTCCCGGACCCGCTACTGGGGTACGCCGCTGCCGATCTGGCGGTGCGCGGACGACCACCAGGTCTGCGTCGGGTCGCTGGCCGAGCTCAGTGAGCTGGCCGGACGCGACGTGAGCGAGACCGACCCGCACCGGCCGTACGTCGACGACATCACCTTCGTCTGCCCGACCTGCGGCGCGGAGTCCCGCCGGGTGCCCGAGGTGATCGACGCCTGGTACGACTCGGGCTCGATGCCGTTCGCGCAGTGGGGCTACCCCTGGGTCGAGGGCTCGAAGGAGAAGTTCGAGCAGACGTATCCGGCCAACTTCATCTCCGAGGCGATCGACCAGACCCGCGGCTGGTTCTACACGCTGATGGCGATCGGCACGCTGGTGTTCGACGAGTCGCCGTACCGCGATGTCGTCTGCCTCGGCCTGATCATGGCCGAGGACGGCCGGAAGATGTCCAAGCACCTGGGCAACATCCTCGAGCCGATCCCGCTGATGGACGACCACGGCGCGGACGCGTTGCGCTGGTTCATGGCCGCGTCCGGGTCGCCGTGGAAGGCGCGCGGCATCGGACCGAACGTGCTGAACGAGATCATCCGGAAGGTGCTGCTCACCTACTGGAACACGGTCGCCTTCCACGCTCTGTACGCGCGGCTGGCCGACTGGTCACCCACGGACGCGCCGCCGGTCGCCGAGCGATCGGTGCTGGACCGCTGGCTGGTCGGCGAGACGCACCGGCTGGTCCGCGACGCCGACGAGGCGTACGCCGTCTACGACACGCAGAAGCTTGGCACCGCGATCGGCGGCTTCGTCGACGTGCTCTCGAACTGGTACGTCCGGCGTTCGCGCCGCCGGTTCTGGGCCGGTGACCCCGGCGCGCTGGCGACGCTGCACGAGACGCTCGAGACGCTGACCCGGGTGATGGCGCCGCTGACGCCGTTCGTCACCGAGTGGGTCTGGCAGGACGTGTTCCGCCCGGTCACGCCCGGGCTCGCGGAGTCGGTGCACCTGACAACGTTCCCGGCGTACGACGAGAGCCTCATCGACGATGCACTCGCACAGCATGTGTCGATGGCACGTCGCGTGGTCGAGCTCGGCCGCTCGGCGCGGGCCGAGGCGAAGGTGCGCACGCGCCAGCCGTTGTCCCGGGCGCTGGTCGGATCGGCGGCGATCGCCGACCTGTCTCCGCAGTTGCTGCGCGAGATCGCCGACGAGCTCAACGTCGGTTCGGTCGAACCGCTCTCCTCCGCCGGCGCGGACCTGGTCGAGTTCTCCGCGAAGGGCAACTTCCGCGAGCTCGGCAAACGGTTCGCCAAGCAGACCCCGGTGGTCGCCGCCGCGATCGCCGCGGCCGACGCCGCCGCCCTCGCCGCGTCCCTGAAGGAGTCGGGTACGGCGACCGTCGTGGTGGACGGTGAGAACGTCGAGGTCGGCGAGTCCGAGGTGCTGCTGTCGGAGCGGCCGCGCGAAGGCTGGTCCGTGGTGAACGAGCAGGGCGAAACCGTTGCCCTCGACCTCGAGGTCACGCCGGAGCTCAAGCAGGCCGGCCTGGCCCGCGAGGTCATCCGGACCCTGCAGGAAGCCCGGAAGAACGCCGGCCTCGAGGTCTCGGACCGGATCAAGGTCTGGCTCACCTCGACCGACACCGACCTGACCGATGCCCTCGGCAAGCACAGCGACGAGATCGCCCGCGAGGTCCTGGCAGTCGAGCTGGCGCACTCGGCCCCGACCGAGTCGCCGGACGTTGCCACCGGCACCGAAGACGACCTGCACCTCACCTACTGGCTAGCCAAAGCCTGACCCCATCCCCCTCACCCCACCCATCCCCCTCACCCCACCCATCCACCCCACTCCACCCATCCACCCCGCCCGCATGCTCGCCCGTCCGCCCGCCTGTCCGTTCGTTCGTCCATGCCCATTTGGTGGGCTGACCCACCGGACGGTGGGTCAACCATCGGCAGGCGGCTGGCCAACCCACCGTCTCGTGGGTCAGCCCACCAGACGGGCGCGGGCGCGCGGGCGAGTGGGTCTGTACGCGGGCGGAGGCGCGGGCGGGCACGCCGACGAGTGGGTCGACCCACCGGATGGGGGGTTGGCCATCGGCAGGCGGCTGGCAGACCCACCGTCTCGTGGGTCAGCCCACCAGACGGGGCGGTCGGGTGGGCGGGTCTGCATGCTGGCGGGTGCGCCGGCGAGTGGGTCGACCCACCGGATGGGGGGTTGGCCATCGGCAGGCGGCTGGCAAACCCACCATCTCGCGGGTCAGCCCACCAGACGGGGGCGGGCGCGCGCGGGTCTGCATGCGGGCGGGCGCGCGGGCGAATCGGTCTGCAGGCGGGCGGGAGGGCACGCGCGAATGGGTCGGGCGGGTGGTTAGCGCGGTGGGCGGACGGTGCGGGCTCGGAGGGGTGGGGTGGCGCCGAGGTGGTTGATGGTGTCGACGAGCAGCAACCGGGCTGCTTCGATGCGCTCGGTGCCGAGGGCTCGGCGGAGTTCTGCGTCCAGGGCCGCCCGATGACGCCGGGCCGCGGCGATCACGGACTGTCCCCGCTGGGTGAGTACGACGTTCCGCGCGCGAGCGTCGGCGGGATCCGGCTCGCGGGTCAGGTAGCCACGATGCTCGAGGTCCACGACCGACTTGGACGCGGCCTGCTGGGTGACACCGAGACGCTCGGCCAGTGTGCTGATCGTCACCGGGCCGCTGACCAGATGCTGGAAGATCACCCCGTCGGCGAATCGGGTGTCCTCGAAACCGTCCGCCACCAGGCGGCGCTGCAGCTCGTCGGCCAGCGCCCAGCCGGCGAACAGCGAGGCGAGTGAGAGGTCCGCACCGGCCGGATCGAAGTCCATGCCGCGAACTATACAACCGTGGTTGTGTATCGGCTAACCTACAACCATGGTTGTGCAAAAGGAGTTTCTGGATCGGGCGCACCGGATCGTGTGGTGCACCGTCGCGACCGTCGGACCGGATCACCGGCCGCGGACCCGCATCCTCCATCCGCTGTGGGAACTGGCGGATGAGCTGACCGGGTGGATCGTCACGCGGGCGACGCCGGTGAAGGTGCGACACCTTGCCTACAGCCCGTACTTGAGTTGCAGCTACTGGGAGCCCGGTCATCAAGTGGCTGTCGCGGACTGCCGCGCGGAGTGGGTCGCCGATGTCGCGACCAGGCAACGAGTCTGGGAACTGTACCGGGGCGAGCCGGCACCGCTCGGCTACAACTTCTGGAGTGTGTTCCCCGACGGCCCGGCCGGGGAATCGCCCTCCCTGCTACGGCTGACGCCGTACCGGCTGCGGCTCACCGACGTCGAGACGCTCAGTGGCCGGAAGGATCCGCTCGCCTGGCCCTGACACCCTGTCACCGCAACGGGACGGTGTGTCAGACGTGGCCAGACATGCCGAAGAGGCGGTGCTGCCGGAAAGCACCGCCTCTTCTCGAGGTTTTTTAGACGCCGTGACCGTGAGCCTGGGCGCGAGCCTCCGGGCGGAAGCCGTTGCGCGGGCTGAGCGTGTCGTCGCCGTTCCCGAGCGCCTTGAGCTGCTCGGTGAAGTACGTCTTCAGCCGGCTGCGGTACTCGCGCTCGTAGGCGTGCAGGTCGTCGATCGTGCGCTCGAGCTGACCCTTCTGCTTCTCCAGCGTGCCGAGCATCTGGGCCCGGCGCTCGGCGATCTCGCCGTCCAGCTTCTCGGCGCGGGCACGGGCCTCGCCGGTCATCCGGTCGGCCTTGCCACGCGCCTCGTTCTCCAGCCGCTCGGCCTTGGCGCGGGCCTCGCCGATGATCTTGTCGGCGGTGTCCTTCGCCTCCTGGACCAGGTCGTCGGAGTGCTTGGTCGCCATTTCCAGCAGCCGCACGGCGGAGCTGGACGCGTCCCCGACAGTGCCTGCTGCCGCAGCAGCCCCCGCGGCCGCAACAGCGGGCACCACGGGTGGCTTCTCCTCCGGCTTCTCGACGACGACCGGGGGCTTGGGCTGCTGCACGACAGGCGGCAGCGCAGCGGTCTGGTCGACGACCGGCCGCTCCTGTCCCGCGCCCGCGCGCTGAGCCGCCGCGAGCTTGGCCCGCAGCTCCTCGTTCTCGGCGAGAAGTCGCTCGAGCTCGGCCTCCACCTCGTCGAGGAAGGAGTCGACCTCTGTGACGTCGTAGCCCTCCCGTAGTCGGACGGGCGTGAATTGCTTCGAGCGGACGTCATCCGGCGTCAGCGGCATCTTTCACCTCGTTTGTCTGTGTCTTGGCGGAGTCCCCGTGGCCTTCACCTCGGCGACTCAGTAGATCACGTTATCGCTTCGTTGTGTTCTGACGGAATCCGGGCGGGCGATAACGCTCCACTGCCCCCGCGGAGAGTCTCGACAACTCAGCCGTTTCGTCGAGACTCTACCTACCCAGTACCCGGTGTACTCACCCTCCGACCCGGCAGAACCTCCGCCGGTTCCCTGTCCGGCCCGATCCGCTGGGTCACAGCGATCCGAGCGCGGTCGAGTTGATCGACATCGCCACGGAGACGATCACGAACAGCATCAGCATGGACAGGTCGATCCGGATCCCGCCGGCCCCGATCGGGGGCAGGATCCGCCGCAGCGGGCGCAGGAACGGATCGGTGACCGAGTAGATCAGTTCGAAGAACAGCAGCAGTGGGCCTTTCGGGTGCCACTGCGGCGCGAACATGACGATCAGACTGAGTACGAACCGCGCCACCAGCACCAGAAAGAAGGCGAGCAGCACCCAGTACAGAACACTGAGGACGAGCGTTAGAGCAACCATGTCGTCAATGAGTGTAGAAGACCGGCGAAGGGTTCGGGTCAGCTCTGGTTGTAGAACCCGTCCGCGGCGATCTTCTCCTTCTCCTCGGCGGCCACCGTCACGTTCGGCGGGCAGACCAGGAACACCTTGGTGGTGATCCGCTCGATCGAACCACGGCAGCAGAAGATCAGCCCGGCGGCGAAATCGACCAGCCGCTTGGCATCCGCGTGGTCCATCTCGGTCAGGTTCATGATGACGGGCGTGCCGTCGCGGAAGTGCTCACCGATGACGCGCGCCTCGTTGTAGCTGCGCGGGTGCACGGTGGTGATGCGGGCCAACTCGGTAACCTCCGGGGACGGTGCAACACCACGTCGATCTGGAAACTTGCTCACCGTTGCGCCCTGCTCCTCGCGACCCGAGTGAGATTGCGACTCGGTGCGGGATTCACGGGCCTCGCGGCTCTCCCGGCCGGCGGGCACCGGCTCGGGCTCGTGGGACTCCCCGTCGACGGCTTCGTCGTACTCCTCGTAGTCGTCGTACTCATCGTCGTAGCGAGCGTTGTAGCGCTCCCCGTCCTCGACCAAGCCGAGGTACACACCCATCTTGCGCAGTGCGCCGCTCATGGCCCTCCAGCCCCTCGATCCCGGTTCGACGACAACGGTGAGCAGGAAGCAAACCTGCTCGATGTCGACACTAACCGAGTGGAGGACGCGTACCGAGTAAGGCGCGCCCGAGCCGGACGTGTGTCGCGCCGCGCCTGATCGCGGCCTCCAGATCACCGGTCATCCCGGCCGAGATCCAGTCTGCGCCGGGGTGTTCGGAGCGTAGCCGGGACGCTACTTCTTGCAGCCCGGCGAAGGCAACGTCGGGGTCCGATCCCAGCGGCGCTACCGCCATCACGCCACCGAGCTCCAGCCGGTCCGCGGCCGCGACCTCCGCGGCCAGTTCCGGTACGGCGTCAGGCTCGACTCCACCCCGTTCGGCGCCGGTCGCGGCCTCACTCGATCCGTACGACGCCAGGCTGACCTGGAGCAGGCAGCGAAGAGTCTTCTCCTCGGCGACAGCGGCCTTCGACAGCGCGGCCACGAGTGACGAGCGGTCCACGGAGTGCACGATCGACGCGTTCCGGGCCACCGAGCGGGCCTTCTTCGACTGCAGTTGCCCGACGAAGTGCCAGGTCAGGTCCGCGCAGTCCGGTGCCTTCGCCTTGAGCTCCTGCTCGCGGTTCTCCCCCACGTCCCGGACCCCGAGGGCCGCCAGCGCCCGTACGTCGCTAACTGGGAAGGTTTTGGTGATCGCGACGAGGGTGACCTCGTCCGGAGACCTCCCGGCCGCCTGACAGGCCTTCTCGATCCGTTCCCGGACCTGCTGCAGATTGCTCCGCAGTTCGTCAGTACGTGTGCTCATTCCGCGGCCAGCTTGACCAGACCAGCCAGGCGTCCGCTGACCTTGCCTTCACGCCGGTACGAATACAGGTTCTCCGACTCGATCGTGCATGTGGTCGCGTCGATGACCTCGACCCCGAGTTCGGCCAGCTGCGACTTCACTCCAGCGGCCACGTCGATGGCCGGCGTACCCCACGTGGTCTCGGAGTACGACGCCGGCACCCGCTCCGCGATCTCGGCCCGCATCTCCGCGGGCACCTCGTAACACTTCCCACACGCATGCGGCCCGAGTACGGCGGTGATGTGCCGGGCACCGAGGTCACGCATCGCCTCGACGGTGGCCGGTACGACGCCGACGTACATCCCCGGGCGTCCGGAGTGGGCGGCACCGATCACGCGTTGCTCGGAATCGGCCAGCAGGACCGGGAGACAGTCGGCGGCACGGACAGCCAGCACCACATCGGACCTGGTCGTGACTATCGCGTCCGCGGTCGGTGTCGGGTCGGCCGGCAACTCGTCCCCCGGCCGGACCACATGAACGTCGCGCCCGTGGACCTGGCTGACCCGGACCACGGCCTCCGGCTCGACGCCGAAGGCCGCCGCGATGCGGCGGAAGTTCTCCGCGATCAGCTCCGGATCCTCGCCCGACCCGCCGAGGTTCAGCTCGCCGTACGGCGCTGTGCTCACACCGCCGAAGCGGTCGGTGACGGCGAAGCGGGCAGCGGAGTGAACCTCGTCGTAGCTGAACACGAACAAAGGCTACCGGCCCGGACGCTCCTTACTTCAGGAAGTCCGGGATGTCGAGGTCCTCTTCCGGCTCCGGCTTGCGGACCGGGCGGGCCGGCGCGGGCTGCGAGGAGGTGGAACCGGACGTCGAACCGCCGGTCGGCGAGTTGCTCGGACCGTTGGTCGGCCACGAGTGCGGCGAGGTCGGAGTGGCCGGCGTGTGCGGCGCGGGCTGCGACGGCACGGTGCGAACCGGGTCACCGGCCTGCGGGCGGGCCGAGTTGGTCGTGCCTGCTCCCGGACGGCCCTCGGTCGGGGCCGGCACCGGGACGGTGTCGTCGGTCGGAGCAGGCGGAGTCGTGGCCTGGCCGGCCGGGGTGCCCGAGGCCGGCTGAGCCGGACCGCCGTTCTGCCCCGCGGTGCCCTGGCCCGCGGCCGGCTGACCGGATGCGGACTGGCCGGCGCCAGGCTGATCTGCCGGTGGCTGACCCGGCTGCCCAGTCGCAGGCTGACCGCTTTGTGCCGGCGGGTTCGTCGTCCCGGACATCGGGGCCGAGTACGTCGACGCGTCGGTCGCCGGGCGCGTGGTCTGTGGGCGGGCCGAGTTCATCGCCTGCTCACGGCGCTTCGGCATCCCGCCGTCGAACCCGGCCGCGATCACCGTGACCCGCACCTCGTCGCCGAGGGCATCGTCGATGACCGCGCCGAAGATGATGTTCGCGTCCGAATGCGCGGACTCCGAGACCAGCTGGGCCGCCTCGTTGATCTCGAACAGGCCCAGGTCGGAGCCGCCGGCGATCGACAGCAGCACGCCGTGCGCACCCTCGATACTTGCCTCGAGCAACGGCGAGGAGATGGCCGCCTCGGCCGCCGCGACCGCGCGGTCCTCGCCGCGGGACGAGCCGATGCCCATCAGCGCGGATCCGGCGTTGGACATGACCGCCTTGACGTCGGCGAAGTCCACGTTGATCAGGCCGGGCGTGGTGATCAGGTCGGTGATGCCGGAAACACCCTGCAGCAGCACCTGGTCGGCCTGCTTGAACGCGTCCAGCACGGACACGGCGCGGTCGGAGATCGTCAGCAGCCGGTCGTTCGGGATCACGATCAGCGTGTCGACCTCTTCGCGCAGGGCGGCGATACCGTCCTCCGCCTGGGTCGCACGGCGCTTCCCCTCGAACGAGAACGGCCGGGTCACCACACCGATCGTCAGCGCACCGAGCGAGCGCGCGATGCGGGACACCACCGGCGCGCCACCGGTGCCGGTGCCGCCGCCCTCGCCCGCGGTGACGAAGACCATGTCGGCGCCCTTCAGCGCCTCCTCGATCTCCTCCGCGTGGTCCTCGGCGGCCTTCTGCCCGATCGCCGGGTTCGCGCCGGCGCCGAGGCCCCGGGTCTCCTCCCGGCCGATATCGAGCTTGACGTCCGCGTCGCTCATCAGCAGCGCCTGCGCGTCGGTGTTGATGGCGATGAACTCAACGCCCTTCAGACCGTGCTCGATCATCCGGTTGACGGCGTTCACGCCGCCTCCGCCGATGCCGACGACCTTGATGAGTGCCAGGTAGTTCTGCGGTGCCGCCACGTCCGCGCCTCTCGCCTCGTTCGTTTCCCGTTGTCCAGCGAAAAGACTGAACCTCAACTGAATGCTTAGACTTATGTCAACTTTAGATTACGACGCACGGTACGGGACGCTTCCAGCCAAAGTCCACGCGCCTCGCCGCACACTCCCGTGATGTGATCCCTCACCGCTTTTCCCCTTTGGTGACAGGGAGATCGGGTGCCGAGACGTCGTACACCTTCGCCTTGCGCTTCATCAGTACGCTGAGTACTTCCGCTTTGCGCTCGCTGTCATCGGAGCTGCCCCACACGACCTTCACCCCGGAGCCGAGGTTGAGGGTGATCGAGTCCGGCGACTCCGCCGAGATCGACCCGACCTGGGCCCGCAACGTGTCCGGCAGGGCCGCCGAAACCGTCACCAGCGAACGGATCGTGACGTCGCGCCGGGAGCCGGTGACCTTGGCCTCCGGCAGCCCGGCCGGCCGGTTCGGCACGGTCTTGAACGTCGTACCGGTCGCGTCGACCAACTCGAACCGCGACCCGTCGGTGACGACCACCACCGCGACCCGTTCCGTGACGACGATCACGACCTTGTTCGGCCAGGCGCGGGTCACCTGCGCGTCCGCCACCGCCGGAATGGTCCGGACCCGGTCGGCGATCGAGCGCAGATCGACCTTCGCCAGCGGCGTCCCGACCGGTGCCTCGGCGACGTTCTGAATCGTTGCCACCGGCACCGTGTCCGCACCGCTCACCCGGACGCCGTCGACTGCGAAGGCGGACGAGTAGTAGAACAACCAGACGATCACGCCGGCCACGACGACCAGTGCGCCGCCGATGGCCCACGGCAGCCAACTCCGCCACCGCACGAGCCGTTGCCGGCGCGCGAACCGCTGCTGTGCCCGAGCCAGATCAGCGCTCTGGCTCATTCAACAAACCCCACGCAATTACTCCACCACAGGGGCAAGGGCTTCCGCGGCAGACTCGCGGGCGGCGGCGCGTTCGGCCAGCAGACCAACGACCTCCGGCCCGATCAGGGTCACGTCGCCGGCGCCCAGGGTGACCACCAGGTCGCCGGGCTCGGCCAGGTCGGCGACCAGCTGAGGTACGGCGGACCAGGACGGCTCGAAGCGGACCTGCTCCGGCTTCAACGGCACGTGGTTCGCGATCAGGGCACCGGTGACACCAGGCTCCGGGTCCTCACGGGCGGCGAACACGTCCATCACGACGACCTCGTCGGCCAGCGCGAGCGCGTCCGAGAACTCGGTGGCGAAGATCCTGGTCCGGCTGAACAGGTGCGGCTGGAAGCACGCGACCACGCGGCCCTCCCCCGCGACCTGTCGGGCCGCGGTCAGGTCGACGGCCAGCTCGGTCGGGTGATGAGCGTACGAGTCGAACACCCGTACGCCGTCCTCGAGCCCCTTGAACTCGAACCGCCGCCCGGTGCCGGTGAACGACGCCAACCCCTCGGCGAGGTCGGCCGCGGAGAACCCGAGGCCCAGGCCGACCGTCAGCGCGGCCGACGCGTTCAGCGCGTTGTGCTTGCCCGCCTGCTGCAACTGCACCATCGGCAGCTTGCGGCCGCGGTACACCGGCACGAACGACTGCGTCGCCCCGGTGGCGGTGATCTCGGTGACGCGCAGGTCCGCGTCCTCCGACTCGCCGTACGTGCGGACGTCGATCCCCTGCTCCTGCGCGTACGCCGCCAGCCGGCGCGCACCCGCGTCGTCGTGGCAGATCACCATGAAGCCGCCGGCCAGCACGCGACCGCAGAACTCCTCGAAGGCCTTCCGGTAGCTGGCCTCGTCGCCATAGTTGTCCAGGTGGTCCGGCTCGACCGACGTGACGATCGACACCTCGGGCGTGTACGTCAGGAACGACTTGTCCGACTCGTCCGCCTCGGCGACGAACAGGTCACCGCTGCCGTCGTGGGCGTTCGAGCCCGACTCGTTCAGGTTGCCGCCGATCGCGTACGACGGATCCGCTCCGCAGTGCTGCAACGCGACGGTCAGCATCGAGGTCGTGGTCGTCTTGCCGTGTGTGCCGGCGATCGCCAGCGTCCGGCGACCGACCATCACCGAGGCGAGCGCGGCGGCCCGCGGCAGGATCTGGATCCCGGCGGCCCGTGCCGCGACCACCTCGGGGTTGGTCTCGCGGATCGCGGTCGACACCACCACGGTGTCCACGGCCGCGACGTGCTCGGCGGCGTGGCCGACCCAGCAGGTGGCGCCGAGCGCGCGCAGCGCGGCCAGCACCTTGCTGTCCTTGGCGTCGGAGCCGGACACCTCGATGCCGCGGGACGCCATGATCCGGGCGATCCCGGACATACCGGCGCCGCCGATACCGACGAAGTGCACCCTGCCCAGCTTCTCCGCGGGCAGCGTTGTGTCAGGAGCGGTGACGATCACGAAGCAGACCCCACCACATCCAGGATGATCCGCGCCAATCGCTCGTCGGCATCCGTACGGATCACGCCGGTCGCTGCTGTGGACATGGCTGTCAGACGCTCACGGTCGTGCAGAAGTTGCGGCACGTTGGCCCGGACCCAGTCCGTCGTCATCTCCGCGTTGTCGATCAGCACACCTCCACCCACGTCCACCACCGGCTTCGCGTTCAATCGCTGCTCACCGTTACCGATCGGCAGCGGAACGTAGATCGCGGGCAGGCCGACACCGGACACCTCGGTGACCGTGTTCGCACCCGAGCGGCCGACGACCAGGTCGGCCGCGGCGTACGCGAGGTCCATCCGGTCGACGTAGTTGAGCACGACGTACGGGTAGCGACCGGTCTGCGGGACCTCGAGGGTGTTCTTCGGGCCGATCGCGTGCAGCACCTGAATCCCGGCTGCCTGCAGGTCCGCGGCGGCGCCGGAGACGGCCTGGTTGATCTGCTGCGCGCCCTGCGAGCCACCGGTCACGAACAGCGTCGGCGCGTCCGGGTCCAGTCCGAAGAACTGACGAGCCTCGGCGCGCAGCGCGGCCCGGTTCAGCGTGGAGATCGCTCGCCGGATCGGCAGGCCGACGTACTCCGCGTGCGGAAGGTCCGTGCCCGGGAAGGATGTCTTCACGTGCCGCGTGCAGTAGCGGGCGGCGAACTTGTTCGCGATCCCGGGCATCGCGTTGCCCTCGTGGACGACGATCGGCGTCTTCCGCCGCCACGCCGCGACGTACGCGGGTGTGGAGACGTAGCCGCCGAATCCGACCAGGACGTCGGCCTTCGCCTCGTCGAGCGCCCTGCGGGCCGCGCCGACCGAGGCGAGCATCTTCCCGGGGACGGCGAGCAGGGCGGGCGTGGGCTTGCGCGGCAGCGGCACCGGCGGGATCAACTCGAGCCGGTAGCCGGCCTCGGGAATCACGCGGGTCTCCAGGCCACGCTCGGTGCCGAGGGCGAGGATCTCGACCGTCGGGTCGATGCGGCGCAGTGCGTCGGCGGTGGCGATCAGGGGTGAGGTGTGGCCGGCGGATCCTCCACCGGCCAGGACGATGCTGGGCACAGCTTTCAACGCTCCCGCGTGTTCTCGTTAGGGCGTACGCCGCGAAGGCAGCCATCCGAACCGCGACCGCCTGGTCTCCTTCAAGGCGGCCTGCGCGCCGGGTTCGGCCTTCGCGAAGGACAGCAGCATGCCGATCGCGATCAGCGTCGGCAGCAGTGCGGAACCACCGTACGACAAAAGCGGGAGCGGAATCCCCACGATGGGTAGCAGTCCGATCACGGCACCCAGGTTGACCAGGGTCTGCGCCATGATCCAGACGGTGATCCCGGCCGCCGCATAGCGGACGAACGGCTGGGTGTTCCGAGTCGCGATCCGCACTCCGGCATAGGCCAGGGTGAGGAACAGGGCGAGCACGGTGAGCGACCCGAACAGGCCGAGCTCCTCACCGATCACGGAGAAGATGAAGTCGGTGTGCGCCTCCGGCAGATTGCCCCACTTCTGCCGGCTGTTGCCGATTCCGACACCCCACCAGCCGCCGGTCGAGAGCGCGTAGAACGAGTGGTACGCCTGCCAGCCGACACCGGACGGGTCGGTGAACGGATCCAGGAACGACGAGACGCGGTCCATCCGGTGCTTCGCGGTGATGACGAAGTACGACGCGATCGTGCCGACCACCGTGATGGTCGCGATGAACAACCTGGTCGGCGCGCCGACCACCCAGATCATGCCGATCATCACGGCCATCAGCACCAGGGCCGTACCCAGGTCGTGCTGTCCGACGACCAGTGCGATCACCAGACCGCAGACCGGCACCATCGGGACCAGCAGATGCTTCCACTGGGTGAGCAACTTCTCCTTGCGCGCGTACAGGTCCGCGCACCACATCACCAGCGCCAGCTTGGCGAACTCACTCGGCTGGATCTGCAGGGGTCCACCGAGGTTCAGCCAGTTCGTGTTGCCCTTCACCCCGACACCGAGGCCGGGCACGTAGGTCAGCACCAGCAGGAACACCGAACCGAGCAGCGCGACGTACGCGAGCATGCGGAAGTGCCGAGGCGTCATCCGGGACGCGACATACGCCATCGGCAGGCCGACGCCGACCCAGATCAACTGGCGGACGAAGATCGTGTAGCTGTTCCCGTTCGCACGCAGCGACAGGACGCTGGACGCCGACAGGACCATCAGCAGCCCGAGCACCAGCAGCAGGCCGGTCGCACCGAGCAGGATGTGGTACGACGTCAGGGGCCGGTCGAGCACCTCGCGGATGGCGGCAATCCACGGCCGCTCGTCCTGCGCTTTCTTGGGCTGATCCGCGATCGACGTCACGCGATCACTCCCAGGTCAACTGCTGCACGGCTTCGGCGAAGGCGTCGCCACGGGCTCCGTAGTTGGCGAACATGTCCCAGGATGCGCAGCCAGGCGCGAGCAGCACGGTGTCACCCACCTGTGCCAGCTTCGCCGCCTCCCCCACCACGATCTGCATGGCTCCAGTGTCCGTTGCCTCGACAGTGATTACCGGGACATCCGGTGCGTGTCGGGCAAGTGCTTCGGCGATTACCTGCTTGTCCTGGCCGAGCAGCACGACCCCCCGCAGCCGTTCCCTTGCCGCGAGCACCAGTTCGTCGAACGTCGCGCCCTTGGCCTGACCGCCGGCGATCCAGACCACGTGCTCGTACGCCAGCAGCGACGCCTGCGCCGCGTGCGGGTTGGTCGCCTTCGAGTCGTCGACATAGTTGACCCCGGCAACTTCCGCCACATGCGCGATCCGATGCTTGTCCGGGGTGAACCCGCGCAGCCCGTCCCTCACCGCCGTCGCGGGTACGCCGAACGCCCGGGCGAGCGCCGCCGCGGCCAACGCGTTCGCCACGTTGTGCGGTGCCGCCGGCGTGATGTCGTCGAGCTTCGCCAGCTCCAGCGCGGAGGTCTCGCGCTGCTCGACGAAGGCGCGGTCGACCAGCAGATCCTCGACCAGGCCGACCATCGACAGTCCCGGCGTACCGAGGGTGAAGCCGATCGCGCGGCAGCCCTCGATCACCTCGGCGTCGACGACCAGTTGCTCGGTGGCCGGGTCGGCGACGTTGTAGACGCACGCGATCTGGCAGTTCTCGTAGATCCGGCCCTTGTCCTTCGCATAGGCCTCCATCGACCCGTGCCAGTCGACGTGATCGGGCGCGAGGTTCAGTACGGCGGCCGAGTGCGCGGACATCGAGTGGGTGAAGTGCAACTGGTAGCTGGACAGCTCCACCGCGATCACGTCGTACGGCTCGGGGTCCATCACGACTTCCAGCAGCGGCAGCCCGACGTTGCCCGCGGCAACGGCACGGTGGCCGGCCGCGGTCAGCATGGCGGTCAGCATCTGCACGGTCGTGGTCTTGCCATTGGTCCCGGTGATGCACAGCCACGGCGCGGCATTCGCCGGGTCCCGCAGCCGCCAGGCCAGTTCGATCTCGCTCCAGATCGGCACCTCGCGCTCGTCGGCCTGCGCGAGCAGCGGCGCGTACGGCGGGACGCCGGGCGACGTCACCACGATGTCGACATCCTTCGGGAGTTCCGCCGTACTGCCCGGGCCGAGGGTGATGGCGGCGCCGAGGGTCTCGAGGATCTGCGCCTTCTCGCGCAGTGCCTCGTTGTCCCGATCGTCCAGCACCGTGACGTGCTCGGCGCCGGCCTGCAGTAGTGAGTCGGCGCACGCGTAGCCCGCCGTACCGAAGCCGAGCACAACGAACCGGGTCGTCGCCCAACCGTCGGAGGTGCGTGTTTCGAGACTCATCCGGCGACCCATTCCGCGTAGAACAGCCCGAGACCGATCACGACACACAGGCCCTGGATGATCCAGAACCGGATCACCACATTGACCTGTTCCCACCCGAGCATCTCGAAGTGGTGGTGCAGCGGCGCCATCCGGAACAATCGCTTGCCCCCGGTCAGCTTGAAGTAGCCGACCTGGAGGATCACCGAGGCGGTGACGATGACGAACAGCCCGCCGAGCAGCAGCACCAGCAGTTCGGTCCGGGTCATCACCGCGAACCCGGCCAGCGCACCACCCAGCGACAGCGAGCCCGTGTCGCCCATGAAGATCTTCGCCGGCGACGCGTTCCACCACAGGAAGCCGAACAGCGCGCCGGTCAGAGCGGCGGCCACCACGGCCAGGTCGTGTGGATCGCGGACCTCGTAGCACTTGGCGGTCGGGAACGACGCGCAGCTCTGGTTGAACTGCCAGATGCAGATCAGGGTGTACGCACCGAACACCATCATCGACGCGCCGGTGGCCAGACCGTCCAGGCCGTCGACCAGGTTGACGCCGTTCGACATGCCGGCGATCAGCAGCAGGATCCAGATCACCACCAGGATCCCGGCCAGGTGCAGCCAGTTGATGTCGCGGATGAACGAGATGAACGGCGAGGCCGGACGCTGGCCGCGCTCGTCGGGGAACTGCAGCGCGAGGACGGCGAAGGAGACCGCGACCACCGTCTGGCCGGCCAGTTTCGCCTTGCTGCGCAGGCCCAGGCTGCGTTGGCGGACGATCTTGATGAAGTCGTCCAGGAAGCCCACCGCGCCCATGCCGGCGAACAGGAACAGCACCAGGAGCGCAGAGGCGGTCGGCGCGCTCCCGTGGCCGCTGATCATCGTGAACAGCTTCGCCGCGAAGTACCCGACGATGGTGGCGACGATGAAGACGGTGCCGCCCATGGTCGGCGTACCGCGCTTGGTGTGGTGCGAGGTCGGGCCGTCGTCGCGGATCTCCTGGCCGTAGCCACGCCGCGACAGCAGCGTGATCGCCCAGCGGGTGCCGAGCAGCGTCAGCACCATCGACACGGCGCCGGCGAACAGGATCGAGATCACTGCGCGCCCTCCAGCAAAGCATCGGCGAGGCTGCGCAACTTCGCCGCCTTCGAGGACTTCACCAGTACGACGTCACCCGGACGCAGCTCGGACCGCAGCATCTCCAGCGCCTCCGGGATGGTGTCGACGAACGCCGACTCGTTGCCCCAGGAACCTTCGAGCGACGCACCGAGGTGGATCGGCTTCGCACCCTCCCCGACCACGACGAGCCGGTTGACGTCGAGCCGGACCACGAGCCGTCCGATCGCGTCGTGCTCGTCGGTGGAGGTGTCGCCGAGTTCGCGCATCTCGCCCAGCACCGCCCACGTTCGCGCACCGCGCGAGCGGCCGATCGCGACCAGCGCCTTCAGTGCCGCGCGCATCGAGTCCGGGTTGGCGTTGAAGGCGTCGTTGATGATCGTGACACCGTCCGCCCGCTCGACCAGCTCCATCCGCGCCGCCGACACGCGGCCTGCGGAGTTGAGCCCGGCCACAATCTGTTCGGGGGTGAGGCCGACTGCCGAGGCGACAGCCGCCGCGGCCAGCGCATTCGACACGTGGTGCTCGCCGATGAGTTGCAACTGCACTTCGCCGGCGAAGTCGCCGAGGTGCACGGTGAACGCGGGGCGTCCCTCGGCGTCGAGCTTGACGCCCTCCGCGCGGATGTCCGCCTCCGGCGCCTCGCCGAAGGTCAGCACTCGTGCCTTTGTCCGGCTCCGCATCGCCGCGACCCGATGGTCGTCGGCGTTGAGGATCGCCGTACCACCGGGGACGACGGCCTCGATCACCTCACCCTTGCCGAGCGCGATGTTGTCCTGGGAGCCGAACTCGCCGATATGTGACGTCCCGACGTTCAGCACCAGTCCGACCCGCGGCGGCGTGATCCCGCACAGGTAGGTGAGATCGCCGATGTGCCGCGCGCCCATCTCGGCGACCAGGTACTTCGTGCTCTCGGTCGCCTGCAGCGCGGTGAGCGGGTGACCGATCTCGTTGTTGAACGAGTTCTCCGGCGACACCGTCTCGCCGTACGGGCGGATCAGCTGCGCGATCAGGTCCTTGGTGCTGGTCTTGCCGGACGAGCCGGTCAGGGCGATCACCACGAGCTCGGGCAGCCGGCTGACCACGAGCCGGGCCAGATCGCCGAGCGCCTTCTGGGTGTCGGCGACGACGATGCAGGGTGCACCGTCGATCGGCCGGGTCGTGAGTGACGCCGTGACGCCGGCCTCGGACGCCGTACCGACGAAGTCGTGCCCGTCGACCCGCTCACCGGGCAGGGCGACGAACAGCCCGCCGGGCGCGGCTGCTCGCGAATCGATCACCACCGCACCGTCGACGACGGCCGACGGGTCCACACCCACCAGCTCGCCGTGGACCGCCTCGGCGATCTCACCGCACCTGACTCCGATCACCGCTCAGCCTCCAGCAACTCACGCACGGTTTGGCGGTCGTCGAACGGGTGGATCACACCGCCGACGTCCTGGCCTGTCTCATGGCCCTTGCCCAGTACGACGACGGTGTCGCCGGGTCCGGCCAGCTCGATCGCGGTCGCGATGGCCCGCCTCCGGTCACCGATCTCGTGCAGGTCGACGCCCGGGACCGCCTGCCGGGCACCCTCGAGCGCAGCGGCCCGGATCGCCGCCGGGTCCTCGCTGCGCGGATTGTCGTCGGTGACGATGACGACGTCCGATGCCCGCGCGGCCGCGGCGCCCATCTGCGGGCGCTTGCCCGCGTCGCGGTCGCCGCCGCAGCCCACGATCGCGAACAGCCGGCCTTTCGTCGCGCCGCGCGCCGCCTTCAGCGCGAGCTCGACCGCGTCCGGCGTATGCGCGTAGTCCACGATCACCGCGAGGCCGTCCTCACGGGTGAACGCCTCCATCCGCCCCGGCACGGTCGCGGTCCGCAGTCCGGCCGCGATCGCCTCCGCCGGTACGTCGACCTGCCGCAGCATCGCGGTCGCCAGCAGCGCGTTGGCCACGTTGAAGTCACCAGGCAGCGCGATCTCGACGGTCAGCGTCTCCCCCGGCCCCTGGATGTCGAGAACGGTCGTGCCGTGCTCGGACTGGTGCCGGCTCGCGACGGTCCAGTCGGCCTCGCCGGTCGTGGACACAGTCACCAACGGTACGACGGTCTGCGCGGCCAGCCGGCGTCCGTACTCGTCGTCGATGGTCACCACCGCCACATCACACCGCTCCGGGGTGAACAGTGAGGCCTTCGCGGCGAAGTACTCCTCGAACGTGTTGTGGAAGTCCAGGTGGTCCTGGGTGAGATTGGTGAACCCGGCCACCGCGAACCGCGCGCCATCCACGCGGCCCATCGCCAGTGCGTGGCTCGACACCTCCATCGAGCACCACGCCACAGCGTGCTCCCGCATGACGGCGAACAGCGCCTGCAGATCGGTCGCCTCCGGAGTGGTCCGGACGCTCTTCACCACCTCGTCGCCGATCCGCGTCTCGATCGTCCCGATCAACGCCGCCTGCCCGAGCCGACGCAGTACGGCGTCCAGCAGGAAGCAGGTCGTGGTCTTGCCGTTCGTGCCGGTGATACCGATCAGGCGCAGCTCACTGGTCGGCTCGCCGTAGATCCGGGCAGCGACCGCGCCGAGCACGTCCCGCGGCTTGTCGACCACCAGCACCGGCAGACCGGTCGCGTTCGCCCGCTCCTCACCGGTGGGATCGGTCAGCACGGCGACCGCTCCGGACTGCTGTGCCTTCGCCACGAAGGCCGCACCGTGCGTGATCGCACCCGGCAGAGCGGCGTACAGATCACCAGGAAGGACGGAGCGCGAGTCGAGCGAGACACCGGTGATGTCGGCCGACGCTGCCGGGGTCCGCGCGTGGGCGACCCTGGCGACCTCGGCGAGGTCGACCGGCACGATGTGCCGTGGCCTGATCGCTGCGACGGCGCCGCCTGCGGCGGAAGGGTTGGACACGGGCCCAGAGGCTACCGCTCCGGGCACCGTGAGTCCTACCTGACCCTGCGTCACCAGGTGATGGGAACGTCGGGCTGCTTCGCCCCCGTCGGTGGGACGACGTACTTCTGCAGCGCGTAGCTCATCACGTCTCGGAACACCGGTCCTCCCTGGAAGCCACCACCCCGCGCACCCACGGGGTCGTGCAGTACGACGTACGTCACGAACCGTGGGTTGTCGGCTGGGGCGAATCCGGCGAAAGAAGTCGCCCACTTGCGGTAGCACCCGCAGGCCGAGTCGACTTCCTGGGCGGTTCCGGTCTTGCCGGCCACCAGGTAGCCGTCGATCGCCGCCTGCGGTGCGGTGCCCTTCTTCGCGGTCACCGCCTCCATCATCGTGGCGACCTCCTTGGCGGCCTTCTCGCTCACCACCCGACGCGGCGGGGCGGTCTGGTTCGGTGTGGTGGTGCCGTTCGCGTCGACGTAGTTGCGGACCAGCTTCGGCGGCACGTAGACGCCCCCGTTCGCGACCGCGTTCACCGCGGCGGTCATCTGCACCGCGTTCGCCGACAGGCCCTGGCCGAACGCGACGTTCGACCGGGTCAGCTCGCTCCACTCGTCACCCGGCGGCATCAGGCCCTTGCTCTCGCCCGGGTAGTTCAGCCCGGTCGGCGCGCCGAAACCGAAGTCGTGCAGGTACTTCACGAACTGCGGGATCCGCATCTGCTGTGAGGCCATGATCGTGCCGACGTTCGACGACTTCGCGACCACCCCGGCGATCGTGAGGTTCAGCGTGCCGTGGTCCCAGTGGTCCTTGATCGTGCGCCGCTGCACCTCGATGCTGCCCGGGACCCGGAGCTTGGTGTTCAGGTCGATCAGGCCGGCGTCGGCGAGAGCGGCCATGGTGACCACCTTCTGCACACTGCCCGGCTCGTAGGTCCGCTCCAGCGCAGGGTTCGTCAACTGGCTCGGCGAGGTGATGCTCTTGTTCGGGTCGAAGCTCGGGTAGTTGGCCATCGCCAGGATCTCGCCGGACTTCACGTCCATCGTGACCACGGTGCCGGCGCTGGCCTTGTACTGCTTCACCGTCTGCTCGATCCGCTTCTCGGCGAACCACTGCAGGTCGGCGTCCAGGGTGAGCTGTACGCCGACGCCGGGCTTCGGCTCCTCGACCGTGTGGTTCGCGTTCGGGATCTTGTTGCCCTTGGTGTCGACCTCGTACATCGCCTTGCCGTCCTGACCGGACAGCTTGTCGTTCAGCCCGTACTCGAGTCCGGACAGCCCCTTGCCGTCGCCGCCGACCACGCCGACCACGTTCGCGGCGATGGTGCCGTTGGGGTGGCTGCGGACCGGGTCGTCCTCGGTGTAGAGGCCGGCCAGCAGCGGGGCCTTCTGGTCCTGCGGTTTGGCCTTGTTCTGCTCGTTGATGCCGGCGTTGCCCTGCTTCATCGCGGCCTGGATCTCGTTCCAGGTCTGCGGGGCGACCTGGCGGGCGAGACGGACGTACCGGCCCTTCCCGGTCATCGCGGTGACGAGCTTGTCGTACGTCGTACCGGACAGCTTGGGCGCCATGATCGCGGCCAGCTGCGTCGCGACCGGGCCGGTCTGGGTCGGGTCCGCGGTGATCGCGACCGCGTCCTCGGAGACCGAGAACGGGACGCCGTTGCGGTCGACGATCGCGCCGCGGGAGGCGTACAGGGGGAACGGCTTGGTGTTCTCCCGGCTGGCCGCCTGGGCATAGCTGTCCGGGTCCACGCCCTGCAGCAGCACCAGCCGCCCGGCGAACAGCGACAGCACGAACGCCATCACCCCGAACGTCACCCGCAGCCGCAACGTCGGCCGCCCCAACTTCAAAGTCCGCGGCGGCCGCTTGACCTTCCGCTTCCTGGGCCGAGGAGCCGGCCGATTCTGCGGAGGCCTCTTCTTCCCTCCCGACTTCTTGACAGCAGCCTTCTTGGCCGGCGCCTTCTTGACCGGCCTCTTCCGCGGGTCGGTGTCACCAGTCGTCCGGCGGGGTGTCGGGCGCGCGCCGTTCGAGCTCACCCGCTTCTTCGGCTGCGCCTTCTTCACAGGACGGCGCGGAGCGGGACTCGGTTGAGCGGCACTCTCCTGCTCCTCGCGGGCTTGGCGGAGGAGGCGGTCTCGGGTGGATTCGGGACGCTGTGGGGTGGAGCGATTGCTGTCGGTGACGGACGGACGGCGAGGCTGGGCCTTGCGGGGCGTGCCGCCCCGGCCCGGCTCGGTGCCACGCCTGCGTGGCGGCTCGCTGCCCCGTCGGTCCGTCATCCGATCATCCCCCGGTGGTCGTGGTGCCCTGCGCCCCTGTCGTCGTACCGGTGCGCGGGGAGTTCGTGGTGGCGGGCGGCTTGTTACCCGTGGCGGTTCCTGTCCGTGCGGTAGCCGTACCCGGCGTCACCGTCCCCGGCTTGACCGTCCCGGCCGGAGGCTTCACCGTGCCGGCCGGAGGCTTCACCGTCGCTGGCGGAGGCTTGGGCGTGACGACCGGCGGATTCGGCGTGACGGCCGGCTTCGGCGCCGCGCCGGGACCGAACATCGCCGCACCGGTCCCGGCCTTGCCCTCCTGCGGCACCCCGAGCACCCGCCCGTCGGACAGCCGCAGGAAGACCGGGTTCGGGTTCGGCACCATGCCCATCCTCAGCGCCCGGTCGGCCAGGTTCTGCGGCGACTCCAGCGTGCGGACCTGCTTCTCCAGCTGCTCCTGCTGGTCCCGCAGCTGATCGGCCTGCTTGTTCAGCTCGGTGACCTGGAAGGTCCCGCCCTGCAGCTCGGTGTTGAGCAGCAGCAGGCCGACCAGGCCGGCCGCCAGCAGCGACACCACGAAGATGACGAACGGCATCCGCGGTGGCCGGAACGGCGCACCGTAGACGACCCGCAGCTTCGGCTCCGACCGCTTGGCCGGCGCCGGCGTGACCCGTGCCTTGGACGGGCTGAAGACAGTACTCATCAGGCCACCAGCCCTTTCTCCCGGATTCGTTCGGCGGCTCGCACGCGAGCGGAGGCGGCCCGCGGGTTCGCCGCGACCTCCTCCTCGGTCGGCCGCTCGGCGCCGCGGGTCAGCAACTTCAGGTACGGCTCGTGCCCGGCCGGAATGACCGGCAGGTCGTCAGGTACGTCGCTCTTCGTGGCGGCAGCGAACGTCTGCTTGGTGATCCGGTCCTCGAGGGACTGGTAGCTCATCACCACGATCCGCCCGTGCAGCGCCAGCGCCGCGAGCGCAGCCGGCAACGCCCGCCGGAGTACCTCGAGCTCGCCGTTCACCTCGATCCGCAGCGCCTGGAACGTCCGCTTCGCCGGGTGCCCGCCGGTACGCCGGGCAGCCTGCGGGATCGCGTTCCGCACCAGCTCGGACAGTCGCGCGCTGGTGGTGAACGGCTCGGTCTCGCGCTCCCGCACGATCCGGTCCGCGATCCGCCGGGCGAACTTCTCCTCGCCGTACTGGAACAGGATCCGGGCCAGGTCGGCCGCGCTGTAGGTGTTCACGATGTCGGCGGCGGTGGTCGGGCCGGTGCTGTCCATCCGCATGTCCAGCGGCGCGTCCTGCGCGTAGGCGAACCCGCGGTCGGCCTCGTCCAGCTGCATCGACGAGACGCCCAGGTCGAACAGGATCCCGTCGATCGCCGGTACGCCGAGGTCCGCGAGCGCCCGCGGGAGTTGGTCGTACACCGCGTGCACGAGGGTGATCCGCTCCTCGTACGGCGCCAGCCGGTCACCGGCGAGGCGCAACGCCGCGGGGTCGCGGTCGAAGCCGATCAGCTGGACGTCGGGGAAGCTGCGCAGGAACGCCTCGGAATGACCACCGAGGCCGAGGGTCGCGTCGACGAGGACCGCGCCGGGGTGCGCGAGCGCCGGCGCCAGCAGCGCGACCACGCGCTCCAGCATCACCGGCACATGCCGCTCCGCAGCGTTCATCCTCGACCCTTCCCGTCGCCGCGGGAGCGACCCTGCCCCCGCAGGTTCTGTACTGCTGTGCTGCCCGTCAGGCCTGCCGTCCGGGCCGGCCTTCCGGTTGGTCGCCGCTCCGGATGTCGCGGATCCGGTCCGGCGGTTCGCCGTCGTACGTGTCCTGCGGTGGGGCGGGGTGGAGGGTGTCGCTGTGGCGCGGTGCTTCGAGTGACACCGTCCGGTCAGATCGCGGGTACGCCTTCCGGGGAAGTACCTCGTCGGTCTTGGCGCCGGGGAAGTGGCGCCAAGGGCTTGAGGTCGGAAGTCGGACCCGTGATCTCACCGGACGGTCGGTGTGCTCTCGGTCCTGCTCGCCCACTGTTCAGCTAGAAGATCCCTGGCAATACCTCTTCGGAGAGGTCCGCGAAGGCCTGCTCCTGCTCTTGCGAGTACCTGTTCCAGTTCTCGGTGTTCCAGATCTCCACCCTGTTCATCGCCCCGATGACGACGCAGTCGCGATCCAGTCCCGCGTAATCGCGCAGCATCGGCGGGATGGTGACCCGGCCCTGCTTGTCCGGCACCTCGTTCGAGGCTCCGGCAAACAGCATCCGCAGATAGTCCCGCGCACCCTTGTTGGTGATCGGCGCCTGCTTCAGCTGCTCTGTCAGTTGGATGAACTCGCGCTCGGGCCACACGGACAGCGACCGCTCCTGTCCACGCGTGATCACCAGGCCGTCGGCCAGTTCGTCGCGGAACTTCGCCGGCAGGAACAACCGTCCCTTGTCGTCGAGCTTGGGGAAGTGCGTTCCGAGGAACACGCTCCACCTCCCCGTTGCGGACTCTCCGTCTCAGGCGAGCTGTATCCACCACTTCGGTTCCACTGCGCTCCACCTTACTCCACTTTCCACCACCGTCAACCAACTTCCGCCCGTTTCCCCCCACCCGCGCCGCGAATCCCACCCGGCGTTCCCGCGTGTCGCTGCCCGGTCAGGCGCCTGCCTCTCCTCCGCTTCGCTCCACCGGCCCATCCACTCCCCTCCACCGGCCTTCTCCACCTCGCTCCACCCGGTCATCCGCCACTTCGCTCCACTCGGTGCTCATGCCACTCCGCTCCGCATCGGGATGAACCATTCGGCGCCCAGAGCCGTCGTAACCCCCGGCAGTTTGTTTTCGCCGCCCGTACGCTTGGAGGGACGACTTTCCGACCCAGCCGGTGAGGGCCTGTGCCGATGAACACCGAAACGCCAGGTAACGAAACTTCCGATGCTCTAGGCCCGGCCCCTACAGCGGGTGAGAATGTGTCGGCCGTCAACGAATGGGGAGGACTCAGGGTGAGCAGTACCGCGACCAGCTCGGCACTGGCAGGAGCCGGGGACTTCGACGAACTGGCCGAGGTGGCGGGACGAGTCCGCCGGGCCATCGAGCAGGTGATCGAGGGCAAACCCGACGTGGTCGAGGTCGCCGTCACGGTCCTGCTGGCCGAAGGCCACCTTCTGATCGAGGACGTACCGGGCGTCGGCAAGACGATGCTGGCCAAGGCGCTGGCCCGGTCGATCGACTGCACCGTGCGCCGGATCCAGTTCACCCCGGACCTGCTGCCGTCGGACATCACCGGCGTCTCGGTCTTCAACCAGGAGATCCGCGACTTCGAGTTCAAGCCCGGCGCGGTGTTCGCGAACATCGTGGTCGGCGACGAGATCAACCGTGCCTCGCCGAAGACCCAGGCCGCGCTGCTGGAGTCGATGGAGGAGCGCCAGGTCACCGTCGACACCACGACGTACCAGCTCGAGGCGCCGTTCATGGTCATCGCGACCCAGAACCCGATCGAGATGGAAGGCACCTACCCACTCCCCGAGGCGCAGCGCGACCGTTTCATGGCCCGCGTCTCGATGGGGTACCCGGAGCCGGCCGCCGAGCTGCGGATGCTCGACGGTCACGCCGCCGACGACCCGCTGAAGAGCCTGCAACCGGTCACGGACGGCCAGCAGATCCTGCGGCTGGTGAAGACGGTGCAGTCGGTGCACGTGTCCGAGGGCGTCAAGGAGTACGCCGTCGCCCTGGTCGGCGCGACCCGTCGGTCGCAGGAGCTCCGGCTGGGTGCGAGCCCCCGGTCCACCCTGCACCTGATCCGGGCG
This sequence comes from Kribbella sp. NPDC050281, assembly GCF_040655855.1. Lineage (NCBI taxonomy): Bacteria > Bacillati > Actinomycetota > Actinomycetes > Propionibacteriales > Kribbellaceae > Kribbella > Kribbella sp. NPDC050281. The sequence continues at coordinate 93,743 of NZ_JBFAKS010000025.1, forward strand.
GCCCGCGCGGCGGCGGCGCTCGACTCCCGGGAGTTCGTGCTCCCGGACGATGTTCAAGAGCTCGCGGTGCCCGTGCTGGCGCACCGTGTTCTTCCTGCGGCTGAGGCGCATCTCGGTGGGCGCGGTGCAGCCGACATCATCTCCGGGCTGGTGTCCACAGTGGCACTCCCCCGCACTCGTCGGGACTGAGACATGCGGCAGGCACTGCGCGGGCTGACCACCAGAGGGCGGGCGTTCGTCGCGGCCGGCATCACCGCCTCTCTGTGTGCACTCCTGCTCGGGCAGAAGGACTTGCTGCGCGTCGGCATCCTGCTGGTCGCACTGCCGTTGGTCGCGGCGCTCGTCGTCGGACGAACCAGGCTTCGACTGCAGGTACGGCGCAGCCTCGCGCCGGACCAGGTGCCGGTGGGTACGCAGGCGACGGTGGAGCTTGCCTTGAGCAACCAAGGCCGGATGCCCGCGGGTCTGCTCCTGCTCGAGGACCGGATCCCTTACGTGCTGGGTCACCGGCCGCGCTTCGTGGTCGACCGGGTCAGTCCGAACTGGCGTCGTACGGTCACCTACTCGGTCAAGTCCGACGTCCGCGGCCTGTTCCAGGTCGGGCCGTTGATGCTGACCGTGGCCGACCCGTTCGGTCTGGTCGAGACCAGCCGCACGTTCACCCGCAGCCAGCACCTGCTGGTGACGCCGCGGGTCTACCGGCTGCCGGAGATCCGGCTGGGTGCGGACCGGGCCGGTTCCGGTGAGAACCGGCCGCGGGCGATCGCGTCGGCCGGCGAGGAGGACGCGACTGTTCGCGAGTACCGCGACGGCGACGACCTCCGCCGGGTGCACTGGCGGTCGACCGCCCGCCGCGGCGAGCTGATGGTGCGGCGGGAGGAGCAGCCCTGGCAGAGCCGGTGCGCGATGTTCCTGGACGCGCGGGTCATCTCGCACCACGGCCACGGCCCGTCGTCCAGCCTCGAGTGGGCCGTCAGCGCGGCCGCCTCGGTCGGCATCGACCGGATCCGCCGTGGCTACGCGACCACGATGCTCGGTGGCCCGACCACACTGTCGGCGATCACCCACCGCACCTCGGCCTCCGTCCACCAGCCGCTCACCACGCAGCAGTTGCTGACCGAGTGCGCGACCGTCGAGGAACACAAGTACGCCGAGATCGGTCCGCTGCTGACCGTTGACCGGCATTCCCACGACCCGAGCCTGGTGATCGCGATCCTCGGCGCGTGCAGCTCCGAGGACATCACCTCGCTGAACCGCTGGCGGACCAGCCAGGCCATCGGCGTCGCGCTGCTGCTCGACGCGGCCAGCTGGGCGGTCGGCGCCGAGGCGACCGAGAAGGCGGCCCGGCTGACCGCCGCCGCGGACGCCACTGAGAACGAACTGCGCCGGAGCGGCTGGCGGGTCGCCAGAGTCCGGCGCGGCGACCACCTACCCACCGTGTGGTCCGGCCTCGGGCTGCGGAGCGGAAGGATCGCATGACCGGTCACGTGAGGATCTCTCTCGCCGCTTGGGGAGCGACCGTGTTGGGGTCGCTCGTGCTGACGCCCGTGTTCTCGGGGCCGTTCTTGTTCATCAGTGCGTTTCTGTGCGGGGCTGTCACTGGCGTCGGAGTGCTGTTGCAGAACCTGCGCGCCCCGCGGATCGTCGTACCGCTGGTTCAACTACTGGTGCTGATCGAACTGCTGTCGCTGTTCTTCCTGAACAGCACGCTGAAGTTCGGGCTGTTCCCGTGGAAGGCGACAGCGATCGAGTTCAACCAGCAGCTGGTCAACGCGATGGACTCGATCAACCGGTTCAGCGCGCCGCTGCCGCCGGACTCGCACCTGACCCTGTTCGCCGTGTCGGTCATCTCCGCGACCGGACTGCTGATCCACGTCGTCGCCGTGCAGCTTCGGCAGGCGGCCTGGGCCGGATTGCTGCTCCTGATCATGTACACCGTGCCGGCCGCGACCGTGCACGGCGGACTGCCCGCGTTGCTGTTCATCCCGCCGGCGATCGGCTACATCGTGCTGCTGTCGGCCGAGGGCCGCAGCAGGCTGAGCCGATGGGGCCGCCGGATCTCCGGTGTGTCGCACCTGGACGCTGCCGAGCCGGTCGAGGCGTCCGCGCTCGGCCAGGCGGGCCGGCGGATCGGTCTGAGCGTGGTTGCGCTCGCCGCACTTCTGCCGGCGTTGCTGCCGGCGCTGCCGGAAGGTGTCGTTGGCAACGGCCTGGCGGGTAGCGGTCCCGGTAACGGCGTCGGCGCGTCGATCTCGTCGACCGACCCGATGCTGGACATGGGCAAGAACCTCAAGCGCGGCGACAACGTGGTCGCGCTCACCTACAAGGGCGGTCCGGACGCCGGCACCTACCTGCGGCTGACTGCGCTCGACAGCTTCGACGGCAACACCTGGCGGATCGCGCCCCGGCCGGAGAACCGCAAGATCGACGGCGAACTCGCGCCGCCACCCGGGTACAACGGCGACCTGAGCAAGGCCCCGCAGACCAAGATGGAGATCAGCGTCAGCCGGAGCTTCCGGTCCCAGTTCGCGCCGGTCCCCTATCCGCTGCGGACGATCTCGCTCAAGCGGGACTGGCGGTACGACGCCGGCGCGCTCGACGTGGTGTCGTCGAACGGGCAGGTCGTCGGCGGCAAGAAGTACAACCTGAGCGCGTACGACCTCAAGCCCAACCCGGACCAGTTGCACAACGCCCTCCAGGGCGGTGCGCCGGACGAGTACACCAGCCGGGTGCCGCGGCGTACCCCGCAGGAGATCAAGGACCTCACCAACGAGGTCACTGCCGATGCCAAGGGCAACCAGTTCGACGAGGCGGTGCTGCTGCAGAGCTGGTTCCGCAGCGGCGGCGGCTTCACCTACAGCACCGACAACGCGCGCGGCAGCGGGATGCCGGCGCTGCGCGACTTCCTGCTGGAGAACAAGACCGGGTACTGCGAGCAGTTCGCCACCGGGATGGCGCTGATGGCGCGCATCCTCGGTATCCCGTCCCGGGTCGGTATCGGGTTCCTGCCCGGGACATCCGACAAGGACGGCCAGTACACGGTGCGGATGCACGACATGCACGCGTGGCCCGAGCTGTACTTCCAGGGCTACGGCTGGGTCCGGTTCGAGCCGACCCCGCCGGCCCGGGTGGCGGCCGCACCAAGCTGGACGGTCGGCACCGGCTCTGACCCGATCAACCCGTCGACGGCGCCGAGCACCGCGCCGATCACCCCGGGCGGCACCGAGGACCCGCTGATCGACAAGCCCAACAGCGACCGCAACCTGCCCAACGACAGCGGCGTCGCGGTCCTCGACCAGGGCAACTGGTTCACCAACGGAGGCGGCCAGGCGATCGGCATCAGCGCGGGCGTGATCCTGTTGCTGTGCATCCCGTGGCTGATCCGCAGTCTGACCAGACGCCGCCGGTTCTCCCGGCCGCCAGGCCGGGCCGGAGCCGAAGGGCTCTGGGCGGAGATCCGCGACACGTCCCGGGACCTCGGTCTCGACTGGTCGGAGATCTCCACACCACGCCAGTCCGGCGAATGGCTGCTGACGAAGCTGCCCACAGAGACGCATCCGCAGGCTCTCCGGCTGGCCCGTGGCATCGAGGCTCTGCGGTACTCCGGTGACGTGAACCCAAGCACGGACCTCCGGGCCGAGGCGGCCGCCGTACGCAAGGCGCTGTGGTCCCAGGCGCGGCAGGTCCGCCGCTGGCGGGCGCGGCTGCTGCCACCGTCCTGGCGCTGGTACCTGAACCGGGGCAGCACAGAGGCCTCCGACCTCCTGGACGAGTTCGACCTTCTGCTCGCCCGGCTCAGGTCCCTGGTCCTCCGCGGGCGCCACGCCAACTGACAGCCGCGCCTCGGCCGCAGCTGACGACCAGGCCTTCGCCGCACAGTGGACCTCGGCCGCGCATTCCATCTCGGGGTGCGCGGCCGACCCACCCGGGGTGCGCGGCCGAGGGCGGTGGCTTCCCACCTGGGACAGATCTCGAACCAGACCGCGCACATAAAGAACCACACCCGCCCCACCAGGGCACGGGTGTGGTTCTTCGACTGGTCTCGCGCTCAGCCGGCGCGGCGGCCGGTCAGAGGTCTTCGTCGCGGCGACGCCGCCAGCGGTCCTCCATGCGCTCCATGAAACTTCCGGACGAGTCGTGTTTGGTCCGATGCCGCTTCGACGGCGGAGGCGGCGGCGGGATGTCGTCCGAGTCCCCCGCGTTGCTGATCCGTTTCATGCTGAGCGCCGCGATGTAGAGGCAGGCGACCATCATCACGAAGCCGATGACTCCGATGATGGTGTTGGGGATGATCGCGCCGGCCATCAAGACCGCGATGCCCAGCACGAATCCAACGCCGGCAAGCACTGCCCGGCGCTTGTAATACAAGCGCACATTGGTCCCTCGCATGGCGGAGACGAACTTCGGGTCTTCCGCAGCGAGGGCGCGTTCGAGCTGCTCGAACTGGCGCTGCTCTTCTTCCGAGAGGGGCACCGTCGATCCCTCCATGGTGAGCGCGATCTCGATAGGCCACCATCAGTCTAGGACGCGCGTGCCTCACACGAAACCCTGGCCGCCTGTCCAGCGCGTCACGGTCCGGAAACTCCCCGCCTCGACGGACGCTCCCGAGCCACGGCGCGACCAGCCGAAACCTTGTTCCAGCATACGGTCGCCAGCCCGTCACTTTCCGTCGCCCTCGGGCGTTCCGGGCTGTCTTTGTGAGCCGCGACACGCGCGTCTGAGGCGGTACGTCGTACCTCGTGGACGTCCCCGGCGCTGTCCGGGTGGTCAGCGGGTGGCGAGGATGTGCAGCTGAGTGGCGAGCGCCCGGAAGTCGGGGTGCTGGCTGGCAGCGCGTTCCAGCTCGGCCAAGGAGTCGGCGGCGCCCGGCTCGGCGTCGACGAAAGCGGACGGGACCAGGTCGGCGAACGTACGGACGCCGTGGACGGTGTGGACCATGAAGCCGGCGTCGGCCAACTGCGCGATGATGCCGGCCTCGTCGAACCGCCGCGGCATCGGATCGTTCGCACCCCAGCGACCGTCCGGGTCCTGCAGTGCGACCCGCGCCTCGGCCAGGTGACCGGCGAGGGCCCGCGCCAGTACGACAGCGTTGCGTTGGGCAACGAGCAAGCTCAGTACGCCGCCTTCGCGCAGTACCGAGGCCATGGCCTGCAGGGCCTGCACCGGATCGTCGACGACCTCGAGTACGCCGTGGCACAAGACGGCATCCGCACTTGACTCGCCGGCCAGGCCGGGCAGCTCGGCCGCATCGCCTTGGACGCCGCGGACCAGGTCGCTCACGCCTTCGTCCCGCGCCCGCCGCTCCAGCGACGCCAACGCGTCGGGACTCGGGTCGACCACGGTCACCCGGTGACCTTCGACGGCCAGCGGTACGGCGAATCCGCCGGTGCCGCCACCGAGGTCGACGATGTCCAGCCCGGCACCCGGATCGGTCCGGGCCCGCCCTGCCAGGGCAACCCGCAGAGCCTCGCCCACCAGCGCCGTCCGCAGCGAACGCCGCCGCCGATCGACCATCGTCATGACCCTCCTAGCAGTCCCCCAACCAACCACCCCACGTCCGCCACACCCTACTTCCCACCCCGGTAGCTCACCGCCGTCCGGGTAGGTGTGCGGGCGGAGGAGGCGGTCACCACTTGCCGACCTGCCGCGGCGTGGCGCCACCGCGGGGCGGAGGAGGCGGTCACCACCCCGCCCACCTGCCGCCGCGTCGCGCCGCCGGAGGTGCGGGGTTAGCCGGGTTGGTAGGTTTCGGGGTCGATCAGCTCGACGGGCTCGAAGCCGGCGCCGTTGCAGCGGTCGCAGGTGTAGCCGGCCAGGAGGCCGCCGCCCGCGCATTTGCTGCACAGACCGTCGTCCCAGGACTCGCCTTCGAGCGACTGATGCGGGCTCGGGTAGTGGGTGTCGGCCAGATAGCACTCGACCCCGAGCACTGCATGCACGCGACCGCACAGGTCATGGCCGACACCTCTGCGTACCTGACTCAATGTCGTTTCTCTCCGAGTGACTGCCGTCGTGGGCTGTTGCTAGCTGGCCTGCATCCAGGACTGGGTGAGGACCGACTGAGGGTCTGTGGTGGCGGTGAAGGTGGCGGTGCTGGACAGCCGCAGCGAGGACTCGACCAGACCGTAGAAGGTCTCCACTGCGCGGATCAGGTCATCGGCCTCGCGGGTCGTGACGGCTCGCTCCAGGCCGGCTTCGGCGGCAGCCCGCTGAGACGCACCGGCCGAGAAGAACGTAGCCCACTCGGCAAACTCTGGGGCGACCTCAGCCAGCAGCACCCAGGCATTCCGCTGGATGCGGCGGCGAGCGCCGGAGCGCACCGGCCGGGCGCGCACGGCCAAGACCGCCGCCGCGACCCGGAGAGCCGCGATATGCGCACTCGAGTAGCGGATCAGATGGTCGCTCGTGTCCAACGCCTCGGCCAGGGCGGCTCGGGCGCGGGACAACTCCCGGCTCGCCGCGCCGGCAGCCGCCGGAGACACCGGTGAAACGGTCATCGGTCTGTCACCCTTTCCAGTTGCCAGCGGCCGGAGTCCGGGTCGTGCGCGAGATCGAACAGCTCACGCCGACCGTGCCGGCCGCACCCGGCCTCCACCCGGTACACCGCGCGCCGCGGTCCCCAGTCCGCATCCAGTACGCCGACCGCCGCGCCGTTCGCTGCGCCGCTGGTCGGGGCAGCACCGGCAAGGACAGGCGCTTCGGCGACGGCCGGAGCGGCCTCGGCGTGATGCCAGTCGGTCACGCGATGGATCGGGGTGCCGATGATGCCGCGTTCCCACCAGGCAGCGGTCTCCGTCCAGTGAGACTGGACGGAGCAGACACGCCACAGACGGCCACGCCAGAGGAACTGCTCCGGGGTCTCGACGCCGTCCACGACACCCGAACGCACCTCGACGGCTTCGTCGAACTCCCACATGGTCCATCGCCTCCTGTGTACGAACTGCTGCTTCCCCTGGTCGACGGCCTGGTCGGAGGCCCGGCGGGTGGGCGCGAGGTGGGGGTCGAGGTCCACCTCGGTGCCCGGCCCGCCGGAACCACCGGATCCCGATGCGGCCGCAACTCCGCACCGGAGCCGTCCAGCTGTCCGGGTCACCTCCGGCCGGCCTCCCGACGAAGCCGGGTCGGAGGTAATCGAACATCTGTTCGAACACTGGAAGCGTATCGCCGCCCGCCGACAATCGTCAACGGCCCGTAAGCCCGGCGCGCCGCCGCGCGACCGATCCGGCCGCCAGACTGGGTGCACCGAGGCGTTGACGAAGGGACGGACCGTGAAGAAGCGGGCAGCACTGGTCACCGCGGCGGCCGTTGCCGTCGTGGTCGCGGCAGTCGCGCTGCCGCTCTTCCAGCCGTGGCGGCTCTTCACCGACACGGTGGTCGACGAGGCGCTACCCGGCGCTGTTCCGATCTCCACACAGACATCGTCGACGACGCCACCGACAGTTTCCGTCGCACCGAAGCAGGTCCCGCCCACGACAGAGGTTCTCCTGACCGGGAAGTTGATCACGCACGAACACGAGACGTCTGGCACAGTCGCCGTACTCCGGCTGTCCGACGGCAGCCGGGTGCTGAGGATCGAGAACCTCGACACCTCGGACGGTCCCGATCTGAAAGTGTGGTTGAGCGATGCGAACGTCGTTCCGGGCCGAGCGGGATGGCACTTGTTCGACGACGGGCGCTACCGCAGTCTGGGCAGCCTGAAGGGCAACCACGGCAACCAGAACTATCCGGTCCCGGCCGGCTTGACACTCGGCGACTTCCGCAGCGTGGCCATCTGGTGCGACCGGTTCAACGTGTCCTTCGGAGCAGCCGAACTGAAACCGGCGTGACCGGCGTCAAGGCGCCCGCATAAGGTGCCGAGGGTGAGCAGTCATCCCAATGTGCAGAAGGTGGCCGATGCCTTGAAGGCGGCCGGTGCCACCGGTGAGATCGTGATCCTGGACGAGGCGGTGCCGACGGCGGCGGCCGCTGCCGCCGAGCTCGGCTGCGAGGTCGGCGCGATCGCGAACAGCCTGATCTTCGACGGCGACGGCGTACCAGTCCTGATCCTGACCTCGGGCGCGCACCGGGTCGACACCGCGAAGGTCGCCGCCGAGCTCGGCATCGGCAAGCTCCGCCGCGCCACCCCGGAGTTCGTCAAGGAGCACACCGGCCAGTCGATCGGCGGTGTCGCCCCGGTCGGCCACCCGCATCAGGTCCCGACCTACGTCGACGCCGCCCTCGAGCAGTACGACGTCATCTGGGCCGCTGCCGGCATCCCCCACTCGGTCTTCCCGACCACGTACGCCGAACTCGTCTCCATCGCCAACGGAACCCCGATCACCGTCAACTGAGGACGGTGGGGATCGCGGTCTGGACGAAGCGGCGCGTCAGGACTGCGCGGCGGTGGCGCCACCACGGCCAGGTCCGCGTCGCCGGGCCGTACCTGCGCCGGCTGATGTCCGCGATCACGGCCGTGGGTGCTCCCAACGACGGCAGGACGTCGAGGGCGGCCCGCTTGGTGATCAGGTCCCCCGTCGTCAGCGTGACGTGCGCACGGGCGAGCGTCAGCAAGCTGAGATCGACCCAGATGTCCACGTACCAGTTCGTCCGCCGGGCCACGGCGGGCAGCCAGAACTCCCGCAGGTCACGGCGAATGAAGGCGGACAACTCCGCGTCACTGGTGGCCGGCAGCAACGAGGAAGGCGGCGGACCGAAGAGCGAGACATTGCTCAAGGCAAGCTCTCGCCGCGTCACCGGCGTCACCGGCCGGTCGAAGTACCGCCCCTGGGCGAACGTCGCATGGCGGATCGAGACGTCGGTCAGTTGGTCGCGGACCATGTACGAGCAATGGAGCTTGGCGGCCAGCGGGGACGTGTCGATCAGCCGGCGATGCACGTTCTCGATCGCAGCAGGCGGTGGCGTGGAGACGACCGCGACGACGTCGAGGTCGCTGCGCCCCAGCTGGTAGTCGCCCAGGGCCAGCGAACCGTGCAGCCAGATCGCCTCGACCGCGGCGACCTGGCGCACCGACGCGACGAAGCCGTCCAGCAGTTGCTGGACGGCTTCGTCATGCACAACAGGCAAGCTAGACGGCCGGCCTGATGTCCACGTCGGCGGCCCGGACGTAAGCCATCCGGTGGCCGAACCAGATCTGGTAGTAGCGGTCCTTGCCGAGCACCTGCACGTGGTCGGTCGGAGGCTGACCGGCGAAGGTGACGGCGCGGTAGTAGTCGGTCTCGATGTTGAGGTCACTGACCGGATAGGCCTGGCCGGCACCGATCGAGTACTGCAGCGGCGTGACGGTCTGGTACGGAATACCCGCCGGGTACGCCGCCTGTTCGGGGTACGCACGCCCGTAGACCGGCACCGAGGCCTTGCCCGCCTTCGGCTTCACCACGAGACCCGGCTTGGCGAACGCGTCCGGAGCCGACGCCGGGCTCTTGAACCAGCCCAGCGCGCCCAGGTACCAGACGGCCACCCAGTCGCCCTGCCGCTGCGCCACGACGTACTGCGAACCGGCCGTGGCGCGGGCGCCGATGTCGGAGACCTGTGTGGTGCTCGCGGTCGCACCCGGACGCAGTCCCACGTCCTTGACCAGCGGAGCGGCGTCGTCCGGCGACTGACGCAGGTACACGAAGTTGGTGCCCTGCGGGTCGCAGGTGGTTCCGGCGCCCGTGCAGTCGGTCACGACCTGGACGTTGTTCTCGAAGCCCGGCTTGATGGAGACGATCGAGCCGGCCTTCACCGGGAAGATCTTGTTCCCGTAGATCGGGGCGCCGAGCAGGTCGAAGTAGTGCTCCCAGTCGAAGTACGGTCCCGGATCCCAGTGCATGCCGGCCACCGTGCTGGGAACCGTGCCCGGCACCTGGTCGTGGCCGATGATGTGGGCGCGATCGACCGGGATGTTGTTCTTGGCGGCGAGGTAGCGGACCAGCTTGGCCGAGTTGCGGTACATCGCCTCGGTGAACCAGGTGGCACCCTGCGGGGCGAAGCCCTCGTGCTCGATGCCGATGCTGTGCATGTTCACGTACCAGTTGCCGGCGTGCCACGCGACGTCGTTGGCCTTGACATGCTGCCACGTGTGGCCGTCGGACGAGCGCATCGTGTACTGCCAGCTCACGTACGTCGGGTCCTGCACCAGGTTCAGCGTGGTCTGCCAGCTGCCCTCGGTGTCGTGGATGACGATGTAGTCGATCTTGCCGGTCTTCGGCCGGTTCGCCAGGTCGTGGTTGCCGTAGTCACCGGCCCCGGGGCCGTACTGCGAGTACGGCGCGGGCAGCCACTCGCACCCGAGTGTCGGAGGGCACTCGACGTCGCTGTTCGCGGGCTTCGTCCCCGCGGGCAGCGCCAGCTTGCCGACCTGCGTCTTGTCCGGAGTCACTGCGACCGGAGCCATCGTGATCTGCTGTCCGGTGTTCGTCGTCCGGGCCGCACCGCGGGCCATGATCGAGTAGACGTCGTCGGCGAAGCCGGAGGCGGCCACGCGGTCGCCGGCCTCCGCGTACGACGCCACGGCGCCGTACCACTGGGCCGGAGAGGTGCTGGCACCGACCGCGAGGCCGAGAGAGCGCTGGTACGACGCCAGGAGCGCGGCGCCGCCGTTGATGTTGGCAGTGGTGTCGTTCCTGAGGGCGGCCGGGTCCAGCCCGGTCAGCTCGGACGCCTTGTCGAGGGTCCGCAGCGACGCAGCGGTGGCGACCTTGCGCTTGCCGGACAGGTCGGCCACTTCGCTGGGGTCGACGGCGGTCAGGTGCATCGGGCCGTAACCGCCCGACGTGCTGGGGGCACCCAGATGGTCGTCCCACCGCGACTCGGCGTACGACACGGCGAGCAGGACAGACTCGGGTACGCCGTACTTCGCGGCGGCAGCGTTGAACGCGGAGGCCGCGGTGGCGGAGGCGGTCGCGGCGGATGGCCCTGGGGGCGCAGCGGCAGCGGGTGGGCCTCCGGTCGACACGCCGAGCGCGGTGATGGGCAGCGCGACCGCTGCCAGTGCGGCGAGAATCTTCGGACGACGAAGCATGTTGATCTCCTGAACCCGATGGCGGGGGATGCCGGTCACGCAGACTGGCAGCCTAGTCACTGTGGGTCGGGGCGGACCGGATGTCAACGGTTAACCAAAACTCACATCCGCAGGTTCGATACTGACGAAGCATGCCGTCTCACGGGGTGGCGACCGAGCGTTACGGAGATCGACGATGGAAGCGTTGCCGTTGGCGTTCACGACGGGATGGGCCAGCGGCATCAACGCCTACGCCTGCGTACTGATTCTCGGTCTGCTCGGCCGCTTCGCCGGCGCCGAGGACGTACCGACGGCCCTGACCACCACCCCGGTTCTGATCGCAGCGGGTGTTCTATTCGCCTTCGAGTTCGTCGCCGACAAGATTCCGTACGTCGACTCGGCCTGGGACGCGATCTCGACCGTGATCCGGCCGACCATCGGCGTGATCATCGCCGCGTTGCTGTCCGGTGAGGCGAGCACCCTGCAGCAGGCCGTGATCGCGACCACCGGTGGACTCGTGGCGCTACTCTCACACGCTGTGAAGTCGAGTCTGCGGCTGGCGATCAACACCTCCCCCGAGCCCGTCACCAACATCGCCGCGTCGTCCGGTGAGGACGTCGCCGTCGCCAGTGTGGTGGCGCTCGCCGTGTTCCACCCGGAGATCGCGCTGATCATCGCCGGCGTGCTGTTGCTGCTCGGCCTGATCGGGGTGTACTTCACGTTCCGGTTCATCCGCCGTGGCTTCGCGCGCTTCAAGGCGTGGCGGGAGAAACGGGGCGCCCCGGTGACCGGGAGCAGTGCCGCCTGATGGCCCGCGTTGTAGTCGTCGGGGCTGGTCTGGCCGGCCTCGCCAGTGCAGTCCGGCTGGCCAAGCTCGGCCATGAGGTCACCGTGTGCGAACGCGACCAGCACCTGGGCGGCGTACTCGGTCGGGTCGAGGCGGACGGGTTCAGCTGGGACGCAGGAGCAGCCAGTACGACGCTCCCTGCGGCGCTGCGGGACCTCTTCCGCAAGAGCGGCCGCCCGATCGAGAGTCTGGTCCAGCTCGAGCCGATCACGGAGCCGCGGCGGCACATGTTCGGCGACGGGTCAGTGCTGGACCTGCCGATCAGTGATCGCGGTGCGCAGGCGGAGGCATGGACCGGTCTGGCCGACCAGAAGACCGCCAAGCAATGGACCGCTCTGGTCGACGGCTACGGCGAGACGTGGCAGATCCTGCGGAAGACCTCACTCGAGCCACCGCTGCACGACAAGCTGTCGCTGCGTGCAGTCCGGTCGCTCAAGCCCTGGCAGTCGCTGGAGAAGGTGGCGAACCGCGAGCTGGGGGACGACCGGGCCCGTGCGGTACTGCGGCACTTCGCAGCGCAAGGCGGATCGGACGCCAAGCTCACCCCCGGGTACGTCGGGGTGTGGTCCTACCTGGAGCGCACGTTCGGCCGCTGGACGATCGAGGGCGGCTTCGGTGCGCTCGCGGACGCGCTGGCCCAGCGTGCGAGCGAGCGGAAGATCAACGTACGCACCGGCGCGGAGGTGGTTGCGGTCTCCACGGCCGACGGCAGTGTGACCGGCGTACGACTGGCCGATGCGACCGAGCTGCCCGCCGACATCGTGGTCAGCGACATCGACCCGCGTCAGCTCTACGCCGAGCTCATGGACGACCCGGCGGCCAAGAAGGTCCGCAAGAAGGTGCTGGCGACGCACCAGGCCCAGGCGGCGTACGTAGTACATCTCGGGCTGCAGGAGCCTGTGCCGAGCCTGCCGTTCGAGACGGTGCTGCACGGTACGCCGACAGTGGTCGTCCGAACAGGCGGACAGGCACCGGCCGGCCACCAGGCGTGGTCAGTCCTGGTGCACGGCTACCCGACGGACGACGTACTCGACCTGCTCGTGGCCCGTGGGCTGCACATCCGGGACAAGGTGGTGTCCCGTCAGACGTCACCGTCCTGGTGGGCCGGGGTGGCCTGGGAGGGGTACAGAACAGCCCGGCGCCGGGCGTCCAACGTCTCCCCCGTGAAAGGCCTGTACTGCGTCGGTGCGGGCGCTCACCCGGGCTCCGGTGTGCCCGCCACCACACTCGGCGCCGCCATCGTGGCCGATGCCATCGGCAAGGCCTGATACCGGGTGGGGTTCAGTCACCGGACCCACGTAGGATTGATCGTTCATGTGTTCCGTGTCGGGGCAGGAGCCCGGCAGTAGAGAGGACCTCGGTGGATCAATCCCCTACGTCGGCCGATCACGAGAACGTCGAGCGGGCCGAGCTGGCGGCGGAGCAGCACCACGTCGACCGGGTGTACGACCGGGTCGCGGAGGCGGCTCGATCGGCGTCGCGCATCGCGGTCGAAGGGCACCAACGCGGGCAGGCGCAGAACGTCGGCCGGGTCCGCGACGAGGAGCAGACCGGTCTGTACGAGCGGGATGTGCTGGTCTTCGCCGCCGCCCGCCGGATCGCCGAGCTGGACGCGGAGCACGAGGGCCTGGTCTTCGGCCGGCTCGACTCCGACCAGGGCGACGACGAGCCGGCCGCAGGCACCGCGGCGGATCTGGAGAGGCTGTACGTCGGCCGCCTCGGTGTCCGTGACGCCGAGTACGAGCCGCTGGTGATCGACTGGCGCGCGCCGGCCGCGGAGCCGTTCTACCGCGCCACCTCGACCGATCGGCTGAAGGTGGTCCGGCGGCGGGTCCTGCGCAACAAGGGCGCCCGCATCGTCGGCCTCGAGGACGACCTGCTCGCCCCGGAGCGCGCTCCTGAGGACCTGCCGGTGATGGGCGAGGGCGCACTGATGGCGTCGCTGTCGCGCGCTCGCGGTCACACGATGCGTGACATCGTCGCCACCATCCAGGCCGAGCAGGACGAGGCGATCCGGGCGCCGGCTCGTGGCGTCACCGTGATCGGCGGCGGACCGGGCACCGGCAAGACCGTGGTGGCTCTGCATCGGGCGGCGTACCTGCTGTACAGCGACCGCCGGCGCTTCGAGCGGGGCGGCGTACTGGTCGTCGGGCCGTCGGCCGCGTTCATGGCCTATATCGAGCGCGTGCTGCCGAGCCTCGGTGAGAACACGGTCTCCCTGCGGGCGGTCGGCGAGCTGGTCGACGGCGTCAAGGCCACCGCGGTCGACGAGGCGGAGGTTGCCGCGATCAAGGGTTCGCTCCGGATGAGCGCACTGCTGTCACGGGCCGCCCGCGACCGCGTGCCGACGGCGCCCGCCACGTTGCGCGTCTTCCTCGGCGGCGCCACGATCGAGCTGGACGCCAACCAGCTGGACAACGTACGTCGGAACGCACTGCGCCGTACGCCACGCAACCGGGCGGGCACCGAAGCCCGCAAGGCTCTGGTCGGCGCGCTGTGGCAGCGGTTCCCGGAGGACCTGCGGACCGGCGTGTACGCCGACCGTGAGGCGTTCGGCGACCGGGTGACCGACACACCGGCGTTCCGGTCGTTCTTCAGCCAGTGGTGGCCGGTGCTGACGCCGGAGGCGGTACTGCGGTGGTTCGGTGATCCGCGGCGGTTGCAGCGGTGGGCCCGCAACGACCTGACGCCGGCCGAGGTCGACGCGCTCGCCAGAGCGATCCGCGGCACCGACGAGTTCACCATCGCCGACGTGGCCCTGCTGGACGAGCTGGACACGGTGCTGGGACGCGCTCCGGTCTCGGAGACGAAGGACGAGGAGTTCGACTGGCTGGAAGGCCTGTCGGACGGCGTCAACGAGGTGCTGACGACGTCGGAGCGGCGCGCCCGGGCAGCGGCGGCCAGAGAGGCCGAGGAGCCGGAGGAGTACGCCCACGTGCTGGTGGACGAGGCACAGGACCTCTCCCCCATGCAGTGGCGGATGGTGACGCGGCGCGGGCCGCAGGCGAGCTGGACGATCGTCGGCGACCCGGCGCAGAGCTCGTGGCCGGACCCGGACGAGGCCCGTGCGGCGATGGACTCGATGCTGTCGCACCTGCGGCGGCACACGTTCCGGCTGTCGACCAACTACCGGAACTCGGCCGAGATCTACGCGTTCGCCGGTGAGGTGATCCGGCAGAGTCTCCCCGACGCCGATCTGCCCAACGCCGTCCGCAGTACCGGAGTGGACCCGGAGCATCGGATCTTCGACGACGGCAAGGTCGTCGAGGCCACCGCGGACGCGGCCACCGAGCTGCTCCAACTGGTGGAAGGCACGGTCGGCGTCATCGTCACGCCGAAGCTGCGACCTGCCGTCGACGCGGTGCTGGCCGACATCGGCAATCCGCGGGTCGTTGCCGTCAGCCCCCTCGAGTCCAAGGGCCTGGAGTACGACGCTGTGGTCGTGGTCGAACCGGACCAGATCGTGCACGACACCCTCGGTGGCGTCCGCGCGCTGTACGTCGTACTGACCCGGGCGACGCAACGGCTGATCACGATCAACAGCACCACGCACTGGCTGCCCACCCGCGACTGAGCGCGCGTCGTACCTCGCGGGTCAGCCGCGAGGTACGACGTACGACACGAGGTCGGCCTCGTTCGCGGACAGGTCGGACCAGCGGCAGGTCAGGTGGAGGATGGTCAGGCCCGATGTCGGGTATTTCTTGGTGAGCTCGACCCGCTCCGGGCTGGTGCCGTCCAGTGCGAGCTCGTCGGCCAGCCACGGGATGCCTGGTGCGTGGCCGATCATGATCGCGGTACGGACCTCGGCCGGTACTTCGTGGATGACATCGAGGAGCTCGTCGGTGTCGGCGTTGTAGATGCGCCGGTCGTACCAGATATCGGAGGTGGTCGCCCCGCCCTCGGCGGCGCACTGCCAGGTCTCCCGGGTGCGCTCCGACGGCGAGCACAGGACCAGTCCGGCCTCGATGCCTTGGGCAACTAGATGGCGGCCGGCCGCGCGGGCGTCGGCGCGGCCGCGGTCGGCCAGCGGACGCTGCAGGTCCGGCATGGTCTCGGGCGGGACCGCCTTGGCGTGCCGGAGCAGGACGAGGGTGCGGTCGATCAACAGATCCGACGGGTCAGCCATCGCCACAGGATACGGCCGGGTGCCGCGGTCAGGACACGACCGACGATCGCAGGTTGAGGAAGACCTGACGGGTCGCGGTCGATCGGTTCAAGGTGATGAAGTGGATGCCCGGAGCGCCGCCGGCCAGCAGCTGTTCGCACAGTTCGGTGGCGATCTCGACGCCGACCTGCCGGACCGCGGCCGGGTCCTCCTCGACCGCGAGCAGGCGGTCGGTGACAGCTGTCGGCAGCGCCATCCCGGTGAGCTCCGCCATCCGCTGGATCTGCTTGATGTTGGTGACCGGCATGATGCCCGGCAGCACCGGGATGTCGCAGCCGAGCGCGGCCGCCCGGTCCACCAGCCGGAAGTAGTCGTCCGCTCCGAAGAACATCTGGGTGATCGCGTAGTCCGCACCCGCCTGCGCCTTGGCCGCCAGCACCTGCGCGTCCGCCTCCAGCGACGTGGCCTCCGGGTGCTTGTCCGGGAACGCCGCGACGCCGACGCAGAAGTCGCCGAGCGACCGGATCAGCTCGACCAGCTCGATCGCGTGGTTCATGCCCTCCGGGTGCGCGACCCAGGGCTGGTTAGGACCACCCGGTGGGTCGCCGCGCAGCGCCAGCATGTTGCGCACCCCGGACCCGGCGTACGCACCGATCACCGACCGCAGCTCGTCGCGTGAGTGCGCGACACAGGTCAGGTGGCCGAGTGGCGTCAGCGAGGTGTCCTGGGCGACCCGCTCGGTGACCCGGATCGTGCCGTCCCGGGTGGTCCCGCCGGCGCCGTACGTGATCGAGACGAAGGTCGGCCGCAGCTGCTCGATCTCCCGGATCGAGCGCCACAGCACCTCCTCGGCCTCGGGTGTCTTCGGCGGGAAGAACTCGAACGAGAAGGAACGGCCTCCGCTCGCGAGGAGCTCGTGGATCGTCGGCCGGTTGCCGGGACGCGTCGAAGCAAGACCGTTCGCCATGGCGATAGGTTACCCGCGGTGTCCACCGTGTCGTCGCACCGACTACGCTCCGAGACGTGTATGGCGATGTGGACATCCCCGCCGAGGTGCAGCGCGCGCTGACCGGTTTCCTCGACCTGCAGCAGCGGCGCCTGGAGGCGATCGGGCCGGAGCTGACCGAGCAGGTGCAGGCCGCCCGGGACGCGACCAGTGGCGGGAAGCGGTTGCGGCCGTCCTTCTGCTACTGGGGATTCCGCGCCGCCGGTGGTGACCCGGCCCGACCGATCCTGAAGGCCGCGGCCAGTCTGGAGATGCTGCACGTCAGTGCCCTCGTCCACGACGACGTGATGGACTCCTCCGACGTACGACGAGGTGCACCGGCCGCGCATCGCCGCTTCGAGGCGTTGCAGCGGGCTCGGTCGGAGCAGTCCGGTCGTGGCGGCGACGCGCTGAGCTTTGGCATCGGTGCGGCCATCCTGCTGGGAGATCTGTGCCTCATCTGGGCGGACGAGCTCTTGCACACGTCTGGCTTCGACGCGGCCGCGCTGGCACGAGCGGAGCAGTACTTCGATGCCGTTCGGGTCGAGGTGACAGCCGGTCAGTACCTCGACCTACTCGCGCAGGCGAGCGGCGAGTCCGACATGGACCTGGCCCTGCGAGTACTGCGGTACAAGGCGGCGACGTACACGGTCGAGCGGCCGCTGCACGTCGGGGCAGCGCTGGCCGGTGCGGATCAGCGGTTGATCGAGTCGTTGTCGGCGTACGGACTGCCCGTCGGTGAGGCGTTCCAGCTGCGCGACGACCTGCTCGGGGTGTTCGGCGACCCGGCACTGACCGGGAAGCCGGCCGGTGACGACCTGCGCGAGGGCAAGCGGACTGTGCTGGTCGCGTACGCGGTCGACCACGCGTCGGAGGTGCAGCTGACCGAGTTCGACCGGCTCTTCGGGCGACCGGACCTGGACGACGACGAGATCCAGTTGCTGCGCGAGATCCTGCAAGACTCCCGGGCGGTGCAGGCCTGTGAGGATCTCATCACCGAGCGGACCGAGGACGCCCTCGACGCGCTCGACCGCGCTCCCCTGGCCGACGACACCGCTCGCAAGGCGCTCGCAGACCTCGCGATCGCAGCCACCTCCCGGCAACTCTGACCGCCCAGGCCGACCGAGACCTTCGGCGCGAAACCGGGCCGTGGGTGGACGCCGAGACCATCACAATCGGTCTACCCGGCGACTCCCCTGCGGGCCGGCACCCGAAACACCGCGATTGCGATGGCGTGGGCGTTCGCCCCGCACGCACAACGGCGACCCAGCACACCCCGTCTGCCCTCCGCCGGACGGGCCTCTGTCCGGAAACTTTTCGTCTCCAGGTGGCGACTTGTTTCCGGGTAGCCATGGCCAGCCGCGGCGTACCTGCGGTCAGGTGGCGGTCATCATCTCGATCAGCCGGAGCAGCTCAGCGGTCGGAGCGAGGTCTCCCAGGATGATCACCTTCAGTACGGCGCGGTCCTCGTCGTACACGGTCTCGACGCGGAGCCGGCCGATCCCGCTCTGATTGAGCGACCCGATCACATGCGTGCTGATCCGGTCTGCGGTGGCTCGGTCGACTGCGTCGATGTGCACGATGCTGGACGCCTCCACGTGCCGGGTCTGCTGGTCCACCTCCAGCGCAGCCGCACTGGTGCCGGTGAACGCCTCCAGGTCCTCGCGCGCGATCCGGTACTGCTTGCCGATCCGGACCGCCTTCAGCCGGCCGTCGCGGACGTAGTTCCGGATCGTCCGGACGTGCAGCCCGAGTCGCTGCGCGACCTGCTCGACCGAGTACAGCTCCTGAGGCATCCGCATCCTTCGTCGTCGTGGGCACCAAGCCTAGGGCCGATTCCTTAGAATTCCCTATAAATGACTCAATAGGGAAGTTTAAGGTAGTTTAGTGCCATGATCTTCACCTCCGAGGCAGGCAGACATCTGCTGCACGAGTGCTATCGCGAGCTGCTGGCCACCTGGCCGGTGCCGAGCGATCAGCGCCTGCTGCCGACGCGTGAAGGCGAAACGTTCGTCGTCAGCAGCGGACCGGTAGCTACGCCTCCACTCGTCCTCCTGCACGGCTCGGCCAGTACGACGCTCGAGTGGATCGGTGACGTGGCGGCCTGGTCCGAGCATTTCCGGGTACACGCGGTCGATCTGCTCGGTGAGCCGGGCATGAGCGCGCCGGTACGTCCCGCACTGAATGCGCAGGTGGACTGGCTGGACGACGTACTGGAAGGGCTCGGGATTCATGGCCCGACGCGGATGGTGGCCAGATCGCTAGGCGGGTGGTTCGCGCTCGACTACGCGGTCCGGCGGCCGGGGCGGGTGGAGAGGCTGGCGTTGCTGACACCGGCTGGGATCGGGCGGCAGAAGTCGCTGATCTTCATCCCTGCACTGTTCCTGCAGCCGTTCGGGCGCTGGGGGACGTTGCAGACGATGCGGCTGGTCGCAGGCCCGTTGCCGTCGGGGGACGCAACGGAGTACGGACGGTTCGCACTGCAGGTGCACGAGCACTTCCGGCCCCGGCGGGTGCGGCTCCCGATCTTCACCGACGAGCAGTTGTCGAAGCTCGACCTGCTGGTGATCGTCGGAGGGCGCGACCGGATGCTCGACGCGCAGGAGACCAAGCGGCGGTTGCCGGAGCAGACAGTGGTGTTGCCGAAGGCCGGGCACGTGGTGCCGGCCCAGACCGAGAGGGTGCTGGAGTGGTTGAGGAAGTAGGCGGGGTCCGGGTGTACGTCACCGAGATCGAGGTGGTGGACGAGCGGGGCGCGGTGGATCTGATCTCGCAGGCGGTCTACGACCACGACGCGACGTGGGTCGCCCTGGAGGCGGACCTGCTCGGGGACGAGTTCTTCGACCTGAGGACCGGACGGGCAGGAGCGATCACGCAGAAGTTCGTGCAGTACGGCGTGGGGTTCGCAGTAGTCGGCGACCTGACGGACCGGCTCGCGAAGAGCGAGCCGTTGCGGGACTGGGTGCGGGAGAGCAACCGCGGTCGGTCGGTGGTCTTCGTGCCCGAGCTGGACGAGCTCGCCGATCGGCTACAGGGCAGGTAGCGAGCCGATCAGGTCCGGCGTGGCGGCGGCCGAGGGCTCACGGACCAGGACGCGGAGCTGGCCCGAGTTCGTGATGTCCTCGGCGAAGATCTGGAGCGCGACGTCGACGGTGTCGTGGTCGTGCTCGAGCAGGTGGTGCAGGCCTTCCCAGAGGACGATCTCGGGCGCACCCGTGGAGTGGTCGCTCAGCGAGTCGGCCAGCGCGTCCCAGTTCCGGCCGAACCAGCGCGGCAGGTCGAACGCGGTCGCGCACTGGTCGAGGAAGCCGGCCTTGTCGGTGACGTCGCTGGTGTCCAGGAGCACGAAGTCCCAGCCTGCCGCCGCGACGTCACGGCGTACCTGATCCGGCGTTTGGTCCGACTGCCAGCGGTAGACACCGGGGCGCACCCCGTCAGTCAGTAGCGTGCGCAGGTCGGTCATCCGTCGGTGCTCCCGTCCTCCGCGATCCGGCGGAACGACTCGTAGTGGTCATCCGTGTAATAACGCTCGCCGCCGGTGCCGGTCACGACCCGGCGGGCACCACGGTCCTTCTCTCCCGGCGTCTTCACCGTGTACTCGTGGTAGTAGCCGCGGTCGTGCTTCGGCAGGATCTTCTCGAGGTTGCCGAACACGACGCCGTCGCGGCTGTACGGGTACGGTCCGCCCGCGTCGATCAGCTTCAGCGTGTCCTGCGCCTCCTTCGGGAGGTCCGCCACCGCGACGATCCGAAGACCACTGTCCGGATCCGTGCTCGACGTGCTCGACGGCTGGGTCTTGGCCGCGGCGCAGCCGAACAACGACGCCGCCAACGTGATCACCAGCATGGCGATCAGGATCGCGGCGATGATCCGGGCGGTCTTCGGGTTGTTGATCACCCGGCACCCCGCAGCCGCCGGCTGAACTCCGCGGCCGCCGCCTCCGGGTCGTCCGCGTCGGTGATGGCGCGGACGACGACCACGCGGGTGGCGCCGGCCTCGATGACCTGGTCGAGCCGGCCGAGATCGATGCCGCCGATCGCGAACCAGGGCTTGGACTGCGGCCGGCTGGCGGCGTACGAGACGAGATCCAGACCGGCCGCCTGACGACCGGGCTTCGTCGGGGTCTCCCAGGTCGGACCGACGCAGAAGTAGTCGGATCCCTGCTCGGCCACCACAGCGTTCACCTGACTGAACGTGTGCGTCGACCGCCCGATGATCGGATCCGGTCCGGTGATGGCTCGTGCGGCGTGCACCGGCAGGTCCCGCTGGCCGAGGTGCAGTACGTCGGCCCTGGACGCGAACGCGATGTCTGCCCGGTCGTTGACCGCCAGAAGCTTGCCGTGCCGCTTGCAGGCGTCCGCGAACACCTCCAGCGCGGCCAGCTCGTCGGCCGCCTCCATCTCCTTCTGGCGGAGCTGCACGATGTCCACGCCACCGGCCAGCGCGGCGTCCAGGAACTGTCCGAGGTCGCCCTGCTTCTCGCGGGCGTCCGTGCAGAGGTACAGGTGGGCGTCGTTGAGGCGATCGGTGTGCTCAGTCACACCGCAAAGCCTGCCATGTCTTGCTGGACGTAGGCTTGACGGCATGCCTGAGCACACGTCCGATGTGGTGGTGGTCGGCGCCGGGCTGATCGGTCTGGCGACCGCCTGGCGCCTCGCGGCAGACGGTATGCAGGTGACGGTATGCGACCCGACACCCGGCACCCAGACCTCCACCGTCGCCGCCGGCATGCTCGCACCGGTCACCGAAGTCGAGTACGGCGAAGACGACCTACTGGCCCTCAACCTCGCCAGCGTGGCCGCGTGGCCGGCGTTTGCGGCCGAGCTCGAAGAGCTGACCGGTCTGCCCGCAGGCCTCCACCAGACCGGCACCTTGTCCGTGGCGTACGACGTGGATGACGCAGCAGCACTGCGCAGACTGGCCGACTACCAGCGCCGACTCGGTCTGGACGTCGAGGAGCTGTCCGGCCGGGACGCCCGCAAACGCGAGCCCCTGCTCGCAGCCGGCGTCTCCGGCGGCGTGTGGGTGCCTGGCGACCACTCAGTCGACAATCGGCAGGCAGTCGCCGCCCTCCTGCGTGCCGTCGAGCTCTCCGGCGTCACCGTGATCCGCCAGCGCGTGTCCCATGTCATCACAGCTGGTACGACGGCTGTCGGCGTACAACTCGACAACGGGGACACCGTGCGGGCTGCGCACCTGATAGCTGCCACTGGGCCTTGGTCGTCGCAGTTGGAAGGCGTTCCCGATGAACTGCGGCCGCCGGTGCGTCCGGTGAAGGGTGAAGTGCTTCGGCTGCGGGTGCCGGAGGCGTACCGCCCGGCGCTCAAGCACACGGTGCGCGCGACGGCTCGCGGCTTCTCGGTCTACCTGGTGCCGCGGCCCAACGGAGAACTTGTCGTTGGTGCGACCACCAGTGAGCTCGGCTATGACACGCGTGTGCTCGCAGGCGGCGTCTTCACGCTGCTGCGGGACGCACGGACCGTCCTCCCGATCACGGACGAGCTGGAACTGGTCGAGTCCATCGCCGGGCTCCGGCCGGCCACACCGGACAACGCACCGATCCTCGGACCGTCCGGTCTGGACGGGTTGCTCTGGGCGACCGGCCACTACCGCAACGGCGTACTGCTGACCCCGATCACCGCGCAGATCATCGCCGACACGGTCCGCACTGGCGTCCTTCCGGAGCTCGGAAAGCCGTTCCTGGGCAGTAGGTTCGGCCACTCCGCCGAGCGCCTAAGGTGAGGCCATGAGCGATGACACCTTGCTGATTGCCGGACGCGAGCTCACGTCGCGGTTGGTGATGGGGACGGGCGGTGCGCCCAGTCTCGAGGTACTGGAAGAGGCTCTGGTCGCCTCCGGCACGCAGCTGACCACGGTCGCCCTGCGCCGCCTCGACCCGAATCAGCAGGGCTCGGTCCTCGACGTACTGCGCAAGCACGACATCGCTGTCCTGCCGAACACGGCCGGCTGCTTCACCGCCGGCGAGGCCGTACTGACCGCGCGGCTCGCCCGGGAGGCGTTCCACACCGACCTGATCAAGCTGGAGGTGGTCGCCGACGACCACACCCTGCTCCCCGATCCGGTCGAGTTGCTGGACGCGGCCGAGCAGTTGGTGAACGACGGATTCCAGGTGCTCGCCTACACCAACGACGACCCGATCCTGGCCCGCCGGCTGGCCCAGGCCGGGTGTGCGGCGGTGATGCCGCTGGGCTCCCCGATCGGCTCCGGCCTGGGCATCCGCAACCCGCACAACATCAGCATGATCGTCGACGAGCTCGACGTACCCGTCGTTCTCGATGCCGGGATCGGTACGGCGAGCGACGCCGCGCTGGCGATGGAGCTGGGCTGTGACGCGGTACTGCTGGCGACCGCGGTCACCCGGGCCGAACACCCCGCGTTGATGGCGGCCGCGATGCGCGACGCGGTAGTTGCCGGACGCAACGCACGGCGCGCGGGCCGGATCCCGAAGCGCTACCACGCGAATCCCTCGTCGCCGTTGGAAGGCCGGGCCGCGCTGTAGCGGTGCTGTAGCCCGGCGGTTGCCCTGAGCAACATCAGATTGTGAACTACATTGATGTAGTTCAGCTTTGAATTGTAAACATTGAGTTACAGGCGTAACAAGCACCCCATTCGCCCCTGTTGTCACATCCGTACCAGCACTTACGGTCAAGAGACGCTCACACGGGGAGATGGATCGATGCGTAACGTCGTACGGATAGTGACCGGGCTTGCCGTTCCAGTGCTGGCCGCCGCGGTGATCACCGCAGGTTCGCCCGGCTTCGGGGCGTACAAGGTGAAGGACGGCGACACCCTCAGCCACATCGCCGCTCGCTACGGGACCACGGTCAAGGCCCTGGTTGCCCTGAACAACCTCCCCGGCAACGGGAACGCCATCTACGCCGGCGAGACCCTCAAGGTGCCGGGCCAGAAGACCAGGACCGCCTCCGGCCACCCGGCCAAGCGCACGGTCGCGGGCGGCCGGGTCACCTATGTGGTGAAGCCGGGCGACACGATCACGAGGATCGCCAAGCGGTTCCGGTGCTCGCAGGCCAATCTGCTGGCCGCCAACGGATTGAAGGTCAGCGACCGCATCTACGCCGGGAAACCGCTGCAGGTGCCGGTCACGATCAAGCCGAAACCCAAGGCCAAGGCACCGGCCAAGACGAAGAACAACACCTTCGCCGGCCGCACGTACGCCGACCACATCGTCGCCCAGGCCAACCGCAACCGGGCCGCCCTGAAGAAGCGCAAGCTGCCGACCCGGACGCAGCTGCGCAGCCTGATCGTCAGCACCTCGAAGCGGTACGGCGTCGACCCTGAGCTGGCGCTCGCGGTCAGCTGGCAGGAGTCGGGTTGGAAGCAGCGGGTGGTCTCCCCCGCCAACGCCGTCGGCGCGATGCAGGTGATCCCGTCGACCGGGCGGTTCGTGTCCGGCATTGTCGGGCGCAACCTGGACCTGCTCAAGCCGCAGGACAACGTCACCGCCGGTGTGGTGCTGCTGGACCGGTTGACCGGCGCCGCGAAGCTCGATATCGCGGTCGCCGGGTACTACCAGGGCCTCGGCGGGGTCACGAAGAACGGCATGTACCCGGACACGAAGCTGTATGTGAAGAACGTCCTCCGGATCAAGGCACAGCTCGAACGCGGCTGGGACCCACTGCGGTGAGCCTGGCGCCGTCACGCTGAGCCCTTATCTACACTCTCTGAGCAGGACGGCTTCGAGAGGCGGCTCACCGCAAGTGACGGACGACGTGGACACGCAGGTCAGCGACCGCCTCGTCGGGCGAGTGCTCGACGGACGGTACCGCGTCGGCGCGCGTGTCGCGAAGGGCGGGATGGCCACCGTCTACCAGGCCCTCGACACGCGGCTGGACCGGACTGTCGCCCTGAAGGTGATGCACGACGGGCTCGGCGACGACGCCCAGTTCGCCCGCCGGTTCGTCGCCGAGGCGCGGGCCGCCGCCCGGCTGTCGCACCCGAACGTGGTCGCCGTCTTCGACCAGGGTGACGACGACGGCACCTTGTTCCTGGCGATGGAGTACGTGCCCGGCCGCACGCTGCGGGACGTGATCCGCGAGCAGGCGCCGCTCCCGCCCGCCCGGGCGCTGGACCTGCTGGCTCCGATCCTGTCCGCGCTCTCCGCCGCCCACGACGCCGGCATCGTCCACCGCGACATCAAGCCCGAGAACGTGCTGATCGCCGACAACGGCGCGGTGAAGGTCGCCGACTTCGGCCTGGCCCGGGCGGTCAGCGCGACCGGCAACACCGCGACCCAGGGCCTGCTGATGGGTACGGTCTCGTACCTGGCGCCCGAACTCGTCACCGACGGCAGTGCGGACGCCCGCTCGGACGTCTACTCCTCCGGCATCCTGCTGTACGAGATGCTCACCGGGAACAAGCCGCACTCCGGCGACACCCCGATCCAGGTCGCCTACGCGCATGTGCACGCCGATGTTCCCGCACCGTCGCTCGAGGTGCCGAGTATCCCGCCGTACGTCGATGCGCTGGTGCAGCGTGCGACGGCCCGGGATCGGGATCTGCGTCCCGCCGACGCGCGGGTGCTGAGCCGGCAGGTGCACCGGGTCCGCAGTGCGCTCGAGGACGGCCTGCCGGACGACCCGGAGCTCACCGGCGACCTCACGGTGCCGATCCAGCAGATCCGTCAGGACAGCGGCTACGACGACGGCTACACCCGCGATGTGCCGACGCTGACGGGTGAGAACGGTCACGTCCTGCGCCACGACACGATCGTCGTACCGGTGGAGAAGGGGCGGCCGACCGGTGGCCCGGCAACCCGGGTCCAGGCGCCGCCGCCGCGTCGGGGCCGCGGACTGGTCGCGCTGGTCCTGATCCTGGCCGCAGCCATCGGCATCGGTACGGCAGCCTGGTACTACGGGATCCACCGCTATACGAGCACGCCCAACCTGGTGAGCATGGTCCCCGCGGTGGCCGCCGCCGAGGCCGAGAAGGCCGGACTGCGGACCACTCTGGCCAACCAGGACTTCTCCGAGAACGTGCCCAGGGGTCAAGTGGTGTCGACCGACCCGGCTGCGGGTGACCGGATCCGGAAGAACGGCGAGATCAACCTGACCGTCTCCAAGGGCCCGGAGCGCTACCGCGTGCCCCAACTGGCCGGACTGGAGCTGGAGGCCGCGAAGAACGCGCTGGCCCCGATCAAGCTGAACGCCGGCCAGATCGTCGAGCAGTACAACGAGACCGTGCCGACCGGGCGGGTGATCGCGTTCAGCCCGAAGTTCGACACGGTCGTCAAGCCCGGGGACGCGGTCAACTTCGTGGTCAGCAAGGGCAAGAAGCCGATCACCGTGCCGGACACGACCGGGAAGTCGTACCAGGACGCGAACAGGCAGCTGCGCAAGCTCGGCCTCCTGGTCGACCGCACCGAGCAGTACGACGAGAAGGTGCCGGAAGGCAACGTCATCAGCCAGACCCCGAACACCGGCACCCTGTTCGCCAAGGACAAGGTCCAGTTGGTGGTGTCGAAGGGCCCACCGCTGCAGGACGTTCCGGACGTCAAGCGCAAGAGTCTCGCCGATGCGCAGAAGATCCTCACCGACGCGGGCTTCATCGTGAAGGTGGAGAAGGCGCCGTTCAACCTCGGGCTGAACATCGTCGCGGCGCAGAACCCGGGCGCAGGAAAGAAGGCCCAGCCCGGCAGCACCATCGTGATCACCGTCCTCTGATCCGTTTTGCCTTCTGTGCAAGGCGTCTGATGAGATGTCCGGCGTGAACCACCCACGTCTGGCCGTGCTGGCCCTGCTCGCGGTCGCGGCGGCGTGGGGATCCACGTTCTTCCTGACCAAGGACCTGCTCACCAGGATGGACGTCGCCGACTACCTGGCGTTGCGGTTCCTGATCGCGTCCGTCGCGCTCGTGCTGGTGCACCCACCGGCGATCTCCCGCCTGAGCCGGCTCGACCGGGGGCGAGCCGTTGCCCTCGGCATCACCTACGGCATCGCCCAGCTGGTTCAGACCGAAGGCCTGCGGCACACGTCGGCGAGCGTGTCCGGGTTCGTCACCGGCATGTACGTCGTCTTCACCCCGCTGCTGGCCGCCGTCATCCTCCGGCACAAGATCGGCCGCTGGGCCTGGGTCGCTGTGTTCCTCGCCACTGTCGGGCTCGGCGTCCTGTCGCTGCAGGGCCTCAGCCTGGGCACCGGCGAGCTGCTCACCCTCGCCTCGGCCGGTCTCTACGCCCTGCACATCATCGGACTGGGCGCGTGGTCCACCCCGCGGAACGCCTTCGGTCTGTCGGCGCTGCAGATGATCGTCATCACGATGGTCTGTGCGATCGGCGCGCTGCCCGGCGGATTCGCAGTCCCGCCCACCGGAGGCGACTGGGTCAGGGTGATCTACATGGCCCTGGTCGCCGGCGCGCTCGCGCTGATCGTGCAGACCTGGGCACAGGCGCATCTCACCCCGACCCGGGCAGCGATCGCGATGACGATGGAGCCGGTGTTCGCGTCCGGTTTCGCGGTCCTGTTCGGGTCCGAGAGCGTGACGTGGCGCATGCTGGTAGGTGGCGCATTGGTCGTGTCAGCGATGTACTTGGTCGAGCTCGCACCGCGGCGCAAGTTCGAGGCGGAAGTGCAACACCTGGCCCAGTAGGGGGAACGATGCGGGACGACAACGCGCGACGCGACCGGTGGTTCCCGGCCGTCGTGATCGTCGTCCTGCTGACGATCCTGGCCGCCGGTACGGCGAACAACCTCGTGCGCAACCCACAACCCCGGCTCGTCGCCGACGGCGTACCGATCCACGGGGCCGCGCAATCCGCGGGAGAGCGCGGCGAGCTGATGCAGCACGCGATCGCCGACCTCGACGCACTCACCCTCCCCAGCGGCGCCACGCTGGCGGGCTGGGACGGCCCGTGGCGGTTCGTCTGGCCGCGCGACGCGTCGTTCGTCGCGGCGGCACGGTGCTCGATCGGACAGTACGACCAAGCCGACCGGGTGCTGCATTTCCTCGACGGCATCAAGCCGTCGTCGGGCCGTTGGGAAGCCCGGTACTCCGCGACCGGCGCGGTGATCCGCGACGGGCGTGAGCCACAGCTCGACGGGTCGGGATGGGTGCTCTGGGCAACCTGGTTCTGCCGGGCCGGTGCGAAGTACTGGGAGCTGGTCCGCGAGTCCGCTGACGAGATTGTTTCCGAGCTGACCCCGGACGGACTGCCCGCGCCGTCCCCCGACTACTGGGAGCGGCCCGAGTCGACGGTGACGCTGGGCATCGTCGCCCCGCTCCTCACCGGCCTTCGGTCCGCGATTCAGATCGCCACGCAACAGAACCACGGCGACGAGGCCGCACGCTGGCAGACCGCACTCGACAAGTTGTCCACAGCAACGGATCGCGTCTTCGGTCCGGACTATCCGCGAACGCCGGCGCACGCGGTGAGCTTCCTGGAGCCGGGACTCGAGCCGATCGGGATCGGTGGTGGTGCCGATGCGATCGTCACCGTGCTCGGACCACCGTTCGCTCCGGCCCGGGACGCCGTGTCCACGGCGATCGACCGGACTCGCGGCGTACTGACGCAGCCGAACGGAGGCGTGACGCCGGGCGAGGACTGGCGCACCGACGGCGTGGCCTGGACGCCGCAGACGGCGTTGTTCGCGCTGAGCGCGGCGGCCCGCGGAGACCAGGCGACCGCTGAATCGTTGCTGTCCTGGCTCGACCACTACCGGACCAGCACCGGCGCGCTGCCGGAGAAGGTCAACCGCGACCTGGAGCCGGCCGGCGAGGCTCCCCTGGGCTGGACCTCGGCCCTGGTCGTCCTCACCGGCGCGGCACTGCACAAGCCGCTACCGATTCCCGGTTAGCAGATCTCCATCACGTCGTGCACCGGCGCCTCGGGGCGCGCCGTACTCGTCTTGGCCGAGTAGAAGAACGCGGTCGACGCGATGTCGTCCTGCAGCGGCAGATAGCGGCCTCCCGACCGCCAGCCAAGGGCCTGTACGTCGACCCGCAGCCGCTCCTTGAACCGGATCGGATCGGGCAGGTGGAAGCGGTACATCCCGAACCGCTGCTGGCTCGCGTACTGCCCGTCCGGCCGGATCACCTGCGGCATGCCGAGGTACGGCGTACTGAACTCCGTGTAGCCGCCGAGGTGGGGCACGTCGAAGTTCCACGCGCCGCCGAAGTAGTCCTCAGTCCCGGTGCCGCAGATGGTCGGGAACTCGTCGTCGCCGTCGAGGTAGAACTTCACCTCGCCCTCGCCCCACCAGCCGGTGCTGTTGACGCCCCAGGCGACGTACGTCCCGACGTAGTGGCCCGGGCCTTCCACGCCGTCCAGCAGCGTGTGCACGGTCTTCGACTGCAGCGGGTTGCTGCGCCGCCACTGCGCATGCAGGTACGCCGACTTGTCCGGTACGGTGCCCAGCCAGTAGTCCACCTGGAAGTACACGACCACCTTCTCGTCGTGCGTGTTCTCCAACGTGACTGTGGCCCGCTCGGCGAACGGCATCTCCCAGTAGCAGTTGAAGCCGCCGTTCGGGTTCACCGCCACCGGCAGCGAGTTGACCTGGGCGAACTTGCCCCAGCCGGAGCAGAAGAAGTCTCCGACCGGTGTCTCGATCGCGGGCGCCTCGTCGCCGTCCCAGTGTGCGCGCAACACCAGCCGCCGCCAGTGGTCGACGTGCGTCGTCAGCCAGATGTGAGTGATGCAGCCGGAACCGGCGATGTCCGCGAGCGTGGCGGTCTCGCCCGGGCCGATCTCGATCGACGGCGACACCTTCCAGCCCTGACCGAGATCCCGGGCCGCGCGCGCCCCGGTCCCCTCGGTCCGCCGGCCACCCTGCCCGGGCTCGCCGGTCGGGTTCTCCGCACTGATGGACCGCGACTCGACGTCGGCGAGCGCGCTGATGCCGGACAGATTCCCAAGAGTCATACCGCGACCCTAGGCCGCGTCAGGGTCCCCAAGAAATCGATTGCCCACCAAGTGGACCACGCCGGTTGATCAGCAGGGGCGGACCTTGGCGTCGAGGCCGTGCTCGAAGGAGACGCAGGCCCACGGACGGCCCTGGTCGGCCTTCGCGCGGACAATCAGGGGGAACGCGGTGGCGCCGCGGACTTCCGGGGCCTTGTCGGTCTTCAGCGAGCCGATCGCGCCACCACGGGACTCGGCGGCCGACTTCACGTCCTCGATCGTGACCGCGCTGCGCGCGGCTTTGGTGGCCGCGTTCTCGGCGTCAGTGGCTACCGCGAGGGCGAACTCGATCTCCGGCGGTGTGGCCCAGGTCGTCTGGGTCACCGGGATGACCAAGCCGAACATCACCAGGCCGATCGCCGTGACGACCTGGCGGATGCGGCGGGTCTGGTCGGTGAGCAGCAAGGCGGCGCAGCACAACGCCAGGAGGAGCGTCAGTCCGCGCAGGATCCAGTGCCGGTCGAGCCGGCTGTCCAGCGCGAGCCCGGCGGCGAGTGCGATCACGACACAGAGCACGGCGGCGCCGAGCGCCCGGAGCCGGGGAGACACGGAAGGCATGGCGCAGACGATAGACGCTCGCCGTTCGTCGCAGCGCACGGGCCGTTGGGCGATCCAACCGCCGGACAGGATCGTGCACCATCGACGGTCCTGGCACATTGTGTGAGCTCCCACCGCCCCCTAGGGATTGGATCGCATCGTGCCTCATGACGCCCACACCCCCGGATCCTGGAGCATCTCGCGGCGCCGCGCTCTGCAACTCACCGGAGGTCTGGCCGCGGTCACCACCACCGCGTCCGCAACCTCGACCGCCTCTGCTGCGCAGGCGGCCGGCAATCAGGCCCTGCTGTCGGAGGGCACCAACTTCATGGTCTCGGTCTCCCCCGACGGCCGCTGGCTGGCCTTCGACCTGGTCACCGCGATCTGGGTGACACCGGCCGCGGGCGGTGAGTCGCGGCGGCTGACCGACGACCTGCAGGACGCGACCAGACCACGCTGGTCGCCGGACGGCCGGCGGATCGTGTTCCAGTCGTACCGCGACGGCAACTTCCACCTGTGGACGATCGGGATTGACGGCCATGGTCTCAGTCAGCTGACCAGCGGCCGGTACGACCACCGCGAACCGCATTTCACGCCCGACGGCCGGTCGATCGTCTTCTCCTCCGACCGGGGCGGCAACGGCAGCTACGGCATCCACCGGCTCGACGTGTCCGACGGCAAGATCGTGGCCCTCACCGACGACCCGAGCGATGAGGCCGAGCCCGCCGTCTCCGCCGACGGCACGAAGATCGCCTTCACCGTCGACGCCGCGTCGATCGTCCAGCTCGACCTCACCACCGGTGCGCGTACGACGCTGGTCGCCGCAGAGACCGGGATCACTTTGTACGGACCGGCGTACTCCCCGACCGGTCAGCTGGCCTACGTCCGGCTGGCGGGACCGGTGTGTGACCTGGTCGTTGGCGACGAGAAGGTGACGAGTGGGAAGGACGTGTTCGCCGTACCGCCCTCGTGGGCATCCGCGAGCGTCGTCTTCTACACCGCCGACGGACACGTGTTGCGGCACAGCGCCGGCGGCCCGCACACCGTCGTACCGTTCACCGCGACCGTCCCCGTGACGGCGAAGCGGCCGCGGCCGAAGGTGCCGGACCTGGAGTCGACCGCGCACCGGCCGGTGCTCGGGATCGCCTGCCCGACTGTGTCACCGGACGGCGAGTGGATCGCGTTCCGGTCCCTGAACGCGTTGTGGCTGGCGGCCACGAGTGGCCGTGGGCAACCACGCCAACTGGTTGCCGACGGCTATTTCAACTCGGATCCCGACTTCTCGCCCGACGGCAGCAAGTTGCTGTACGCCAGCGATCGGGACGGGACCGCGGACCTGTGGCTGCACGACCTGAAGACCGGTGCCGACAGCAAGCTCTCGTCGTTGCCCGGGGCACAGACCGCGCCGCGGTTCTCCCCGGACGGGAAGCAGGTCGCCTACCAGGATCAGGACGGGATCGCGTGGGTGCTCGATCTCTCCTCGGGCCAGGTCCGTCAGCTGACACCGACGTTGTTCCAGCCCGGCCGGGTGAGCTGGTCGCGGGACGGGAAGACGATCGTGCTGGCGGCGGTCAAGCCGTTCTCCAAGCGGTTCCGCGAAGGCACCAGCCAACTGCTGTACGTCGATGTCGCCACGACAGCACTGGAGTACGTCGAGCCGATGCCGTTCCGCTCACTGGCTACCCGCGGCGACGACGGCCCGGTCTTCTCCCCCGACGGCAAGTGGCTCGCCTTCGTCGTCGAGAGCCTGCTGTACGTCGCTCCCGTCGACGAACGCGGGCGGTTCACCGCCGAGCCGAGGGCGATCACCGACGAGGTCACCGACTCGCCGGTCTGGCAGGACAACGAGACCCTGCTTTACCTGAACAACGGCCGGCTGCGGCGCACGACTCTGCGCGGCTCTCGCCCGCAGACCATCAAGCTCGACCTGCAGTGGCGCCGGGCGATTGTCAACCAGCACGTCACGATCCACGCCGGCGCCCTGTGGGATGGCCGCGCGACCACGCTGCGCCGCGACGTCGACGTCGTACTGGACGGGTCGCGGATTGCCGCCGTACGGCCGCACCAGGGACGGGCGGACATCGACGCGTCGGAGCTGACGGTGATGCCCGGGTTGATCGATGCGCACAACCACTGGCACCTGCGTGGGCGGGCGTGGGGTGCGCGGCAGGGCAACCTGTGGCTGTCGTACGGCATCACGACCACGCGGTCGCCCGGCGATCCGGTGTACCAGATGCAGGAGACGCGGGAGGCGCTCGCCCACGGGTCGTTGGTCGGGCCGCGGTACTTCGCGACCGGTGAGGCGATCGACGGGTCGCGGGTCTACTACAACTTCATGCGGCCGACGCTGTCGGTAGGGCAACTCGGTCTGGAGCTCGACCGGGTCGAGGGCCTTGCGTACGACCTGGTGAAGACGTACGTGCGCTTGCCGATCGATTACCAGCGTCGCGCGATCGCCGCCGTCCACCGACTCGGACTGCAACTGTCGTCGCATTACCTCTATCCGGCCGAACACCTCGGCATGGACGGCATGGAACACACCGGCGCGACGAACCGGCTGGGCTACTCGCACACGGTCAGTCGGCTGGGCCGTGCGTACGCCGATGTCGTCACGCTGTTCACGAAGGCCGGGCTGTCGGTCACGCCGACGCTGTTCAACTCGACGATGGCGCACGTCGACGACCCGTCCCTGCTCACCGACCGGCGGACGACCACCCTGTTCCCCTCCTGGGAGTACGCCGCTCTGCAGACCGAGGTGAACACCGCGGCAGGACCAGCGGGGGCGACCACGCGGGAGTTGCTGCGCGGCAACGTCGACATGGTGCTGCGGATCCACCGCGGCGGTGGATTCGTGATCTGCGGCACCGACAGCCCGCTCGACAACGTCGCGGTGTCAACGCATGCCAACCTGCGATCGATGGTCGCCGGTGGCTTCACGCCGTACGAGGCTCTGACGACCGCTACGCGCAACCCGGCGCGGTGGCTGAACCTCGAGGACAAGCTCGGCGTGATCAAGCCGGGCGCTCAGGCTGACCTGTCGTTCGTGACCGGCGATCCGCTGGCCGACATCCGGGTCGCCGCCGCGGTAGACCGGGTGATGGTCGCCGGCAAGCTGCACACGGTCGACGACCTGCTCGCGCCGTACTCCGGTGGCGCCCGGACGACCGCCGCCGTACCGGCTCCCGCGAATGCGCCGACTCCGCTCACCCGGGAGCAGGCGCACTCACACGACAACACCTACTGGTGGCACGAACCCGAGTGGCTCCACAGGGTGTGCTGCGAGGGCTGACGCCTTCGGGCCTCCGTGATCTGTCAGAAGGTGGTCGTGAGGTTCTGCGTCTGACCGGTTGCGGAGGCTCGGTACGCGGCCTCGATGATGTCGATCACGTGGCGCGCGTGTTCGGCGGTGACGATCGAAGGCTTGCCCTCGCGGACCCAGTCGACCAGCTGCATGACGTCCTCGTACACGTGCTGCTCCTCGATCTCGCGGTGCACACCGGTCACGTGCGGAAGCAGTGCCTGGTTGCCCGGGCCACGCGGCGCCAGCTCGGCGGGGTTGCGGTTGGGGAAGTCGAACGGCTCATCGTCGAGCAGCAGTCCGTCGATCGTCCCCTTCGTCCCGTAGTACGCACCGCCGAATCCGCCCCGCATCCCTCCTGCGGCGGTCCCGGTCGCGACGCAGAACAAGTTGTCACCGAAGTCGATCAGCACGATGGTGTTGTCGTCGGCCTCCGTCCGTACCTCCGTCCCTCCGCTCGTCCGCACGGGAATCCGTACGCCGGACATCGCGGTCACCCGCTTGGCCGGGCCAAGGATCCCGGTCACGGCGTGCAGCCCGTACACCGTCATGTCGTACATCGGCCCGCCACCGGGCTTGCGGAAGTACCACGACGGATCGATGTTCGTCAGTACGTCGCTGCCGCCGCGCACAGCCTCGTCCTCGTGATAGGTGCCGAACGCCGCGCCACAACTCACCCACGACAACGTCCCAATGGCGCCCTCGGCAATCAACTCACGGGTCCGGACGTGATGCGGACGCAGCATCTCGCCCGGCGAGGCAACAATCCGCAGATCGTTGGCCGCGGCAAGCTCGATAAGCTCCGTCGCCTCGGCGACGGTGATCGTCATGGTCTTGTTGAAGTGCACATGCTTCCCGGCCTGCAACGCCAGCTTGCCCTGCTCGTAGTGCAACCCGATCGGCGAAGCAATCGTCACGGCATCGACATCCCCACGAGCCAGCAGGTCCTCGTACTCCGTGAACCCCTGCGCCACCCCGAACTTCTCAGCCGCCGCTTCCGCCCGCCCGGGCACCGGATCACACACCGCCGCCAGCGTCACCCGCCCGGCAAGATCCCCCTGCCCCAGATGCGGAAGAATCCCCCGCACCGAAATGCTCCCTGCCCCGACAACACCCATCCGCACCGAATCCGCCATGCACCCGATCCTCCCACGCGGCACCCCTCCCGGCAGGTCCCTCGGGTCGGATAGGTTTCGGCGGCATGAGCGTTGTCGAGCATGTCGTTCTCATTCACGGGACCTGGGGTCGCGGGAGCAGCTTCCGTGAGGCCCGGGCTGCGTTCGAAGCCCGTGGGTTTGCTGTTCATACGCCGACGTTGCGCCATCACGAGCTGCCTCTGCAGGAAGGTTCGACGCAGGTCGCGACGCTCAGCCTGACGGACTACGCCGACGACCTGGTCGAGGTGTGTGAGTCACTCGATTCGCCGCCGCTGATCGTCGGACACTCCTTGGGTGGGTTGCTGGCCCAGCTCGTCGCGGCCCGGACGGCGCATGCCGGTCTGATCGGGGTGTGCCCAGCCCCGGCGGCCGGGATCTTCGCCATGTACCCGTCCATGAGCCGGCTGTTCCTCAGTCACTACCTCCAGCCGCGGCCCTGGGCCAAGCCGCTCCGTCCGACCTGGGAGAAGTTCCAGGTGGGCGGGCGTATCACGCAGACGCTGGAGGACTCCCGCGCGCGGTTCGCGGACCTCGTCTGCGAGTCCGGCCGCGCGTACTGCGAGATGGCCTTCCCACAACTCGACCGCCGCAAGGCGTCGCGCGTCGACTACGCCGCGATCTCCGGCCCGGTCCTCATCTTCGGCGGTGCCCAGGACCTCACCGTGGTCCCCGCAGTCTGCCGCGCCACCGCCTCGAAGTACCCCAACGCCACCTACCAAGAAATCCCCGACGCCGACCACATGCTCCTGTTCGGCAAGATCCTCCAGACCACCATGACCCACATCGACAACTGGCTCGCCACCAACAACCTCACCTCCCCCGAACCGACTTCCGATCAGCGTTCGGGGTGAGGCAAAAGCAGGAAGCCAAGGACCATGCCGAGCAGACAGGGCAGGCCGTGATTGTCGTGCAGGATCGTGTCGACTACGGCCAGCACCGGGACGGCGAGCGCCAGGATCCGGAGCGGCAGTGGTGGCGTGACGCCGTACCGGCGCGGAGCCACGAGGATCACCGTCGCCAGCCCGCCGATCAGACCGGCCACGCACATCGAGTTGCCCGCGCCAACCGGGTTGAGCCACACGTAGCTCATGAGCTGCCCGAACCATCCGCAGACGAAGTAGAGGACCAGCCATCGCCACCGCCCGAACACGCGCTCGGCGACCGAGCCGACGACGGCCAGCAGGATCAAGTTCGAGACCAGCCCCGACGCCCAGCCGTCCTGGAAGAACATGCCCGTCAGCAGGCGATACCACTGGCCGTCGTCGATGTACGACGCGTCCCGCACCACATGCTCATACAGCGGCCGGTACACCAGTTGCGCGATCCCGCAAGCCAGTGTCACCAGAAACACAACACCAGTCAGCACCGGCCGCCGCGGTCCAAAAGCAAGTGCCGAAAGCGGCCTACGTTCCGCAGTACGAGTAGTCACAACGGGAACCTAGCGCCCGACCACCGCCGCACCCCCGCCATTTGTCACAACGAACCCTGCCATTTGTCACGATCAGCTGCTGGCCATCCGCCGGCAACGGTTCCGTCGACCGCGGGCGCCGGCCAAGTAGTCGCACGCACGCGTGGGTCGGCCGCAGTACTGCTAGAACGGGAGTTTCGGCTGGGGTGGGGCGTGGGTGGGGTCTACGCCGTCGAAGAGGCTGCTGACGGATTCGCCCTCGTGGATGCGCTTGATTGCTTCGGCGAACAGGCCGGCGACCGAGCTGACCTGCAGCTCGGGGAAGCCGGCGGGCCGCGGCACCGTGTCGGTGCTGATCACCTCGGTGACCGACGGGTGCGACCGGAGCCGCTCCACTGCCTTCCCGGCGAACAGTCCGTGGGTAGTGGCGACGGCGGCCTGGGTGCAACCGCGGTCTTTCAGGCGGTCGAGGAGTTCGATGATCGAGCCGCCGGTGGCGATCTCGTCGTCGAGGATGATCGCGCGCTTGCCGGCTACGTCACCGACGATGGCGTCGATGATGACGCGGTCGTCGGCCAGGCGCTGCTTGCTGCCGGCGGCGACCGGGAGGCCGAGCAGCCGGGAGAACTGGGTGGCGGTCTTCGCGTTGCCCAGGTCCGGGCTGACCACGACCGTCTCGGTCAGGTCGCGGCCGCGGAAGTGGTCTGCGAGTACGCCGATCGCGGTCAGGTGGTCGACCGGGACCGAGAAGAACCCGTGCACCTGGGGTGCGTGCAGAGCCATGGTGAGGACACGGTCGACGCCGGCCGTGACCAGGAGGTCCGCGACGAGGCGACCGCCGATCGAGATGCGGGACGCGTCCTTCTTGTCCGACCGTGCGTACGCGTAGTGCGGCATCACGGCGGTGATCTGCTCCGCTGAGGCGCCGCGCGCGGCGTCGATCATCAGGAGCAGCTCCATCAGGTGCTCCTGCGTCGGCGGCACCAGTGGTTGCACGATGTACACGTCTCGCTGCCGACAGTTCTCCTGCAGTTGTACCTGCAGGCAGTCATTGCTGAAACGATGGATTTCCACCGGTGCGAGCGGTACGCCGAGATCGGCACAGATCCGCTCCGCCAAATCAGTGTGGGCACTTCCGCTGAACACGACGATCTCTCGCACGGCTCTCCCCGAACGCTGCGAACCCCGACGCCTGCAGCCTATCCCGGGCCCGCAGGGACCACCGGCCCGAGGTCGGCATCTGGTCGCGAGAACTGCTGAGCGCCCTTCGGGCAAGTAGGGGATGAGCCCGTCTGCCCGGACGGGCTCTGCCCAGTTGACGAGGAAGCACATGGTGCACTCCAGACCGAGACCGCGGTGGATCGCCGCCGCGGCGCTCGCCCTGTCCATCGGCCTCACGGCCCAGAACCCGGGCCTTCCGGCGGCCGCGGCCGGCCCGCCCGCGACCATGACCGCCGGCACGCCCTCGGCAGCACCGAACCGGACCATCACCTTGATCACCGGTGATCAGATCACCCTCCGCGGTGGTGAGCTGAGCAACCCGAGCATCCGGCGCGGGCCCGGCCGCGAGCACATCACCTTCCGAGCCCTCCGGATCAAGGGCCGCCTCACCGTCATCCCGTCCGACGTGGAAGCCGACGTTGCCGCCGGCAAACTCGACCGCAGGTTGTTCGACATCGGCGGCCTGCTCGAGGACCACTACGACGACGCGAGTACGACGGCCATCCCGTTGATCGTGACGTACGCCGCCCGCGCCAAGCGCTCCGCGATCGAGGGCGTGACCACCACCCGCGACCTGCCGGCGATCAACGGCAGCGCGGTCAAGCTGGCGAAGAAGGACGCGGCAACAGTGCTGTCCCGAATCCGCGATGCCGGTCCGGCCAAGATCTGGCTCGACGGCAAGCGGACAGTGAGCCTGGACCAGTCGGTCCCGCAGATCGGCGCACCGGTCGCCTGGCAGGCCGGCTACACCGGCAAGGGCGTCTCGATCGCCGTACTGGACACCGGCGTCGACGCGACCCACCCGGACCTGGCCGACCGCATCGCCGGGACGAAGAACTTCACCGACCAGCCTCCGGGCGACACGGTCGGCCACGGCACCCATGTGGCTTCGACCATCGCCGGCACCGGGGCGGCGTCCGGCGGCAAGTACCGCGGCGTCGCTCCCGACGCGAAGCTGTACGCCGGAAAGGTCTGTCCCGACAGGCAGTGCTCGGACTCCGCCATCCTGGCCGGGATGGAGTGGGCTGCCACCGAACTCCACGCGACCGCTGTCAACATCAGCATCGGTGGCCCCGACACCGCGGAGATCGACCCGCTCGAGGAGGCCGTCAACCGGCTGACGCAGGAGACCGGCACGCTCTTCGTGATCGCGGCGGGCAACTCCGGTCCCTGGGCCTCCTCGCTTGAGTCGCCCGGCAGCGCAGAGGCGGCGCTGACGGTGGGCGCGGTGGACAAGCAGGACCAGTTGGCCGAGTTGTCGAGTCGCGGCCCGCGGCTCGGTGACGGCGGGACGAAGCCCGATGTCGTCGCCCCCGGGATCGACATCGTCGCAGCCCGCGCGAACAGCGAGGGCGGCGAGCGGTACGTCGCGATGGACGGTACGTCGATGGCGACACCGCACGCGACCGGCTCGGTCGCCCTGCTCGCGCAGGAGCACCCGGACTGGAAGGCAGCCGACTTCAAGGCCGCGATGATGGCGTCCACCAAGCACCTCGACGGGCTGACGCCGTACGAGCAGGGAACGGGCCGGATCGACGTCGGCCGGGCGACGCAGCTGCAGGTGACGGCGGCGCCGGCCAACCTCATCTTCAACGCCCTGTGGCCGCACACGGACGACACCCCGGAAACCAAACCGGTGACGTACCGCAACCTCGGTGACCAGCCGGTGGCGCTGACCCTGAGCGCGACCACGACCGGTCCGGACGGCCAGCCTGCTCCCGACGGGGCGATCAAGCTCAGCACCACCAGCCTGACGATCCCGGCCGGCGGCATCGCGACGGTCGACGTCACCTCCGACACCCGGCACGACGGCCCGGACGGCCGCTACGTCGGCAGTCTCACCGCCACCGGTGCCGGCGCGACCGTCACCACGCCCTACACGGTCACCAAGGAGGTCGAGAGCTACACCCTGAGGCTCAACTTCATCGGTCCGGACGGCGAGCCGGGCGTGACCCAACCGATCATCTACGGCATCGACAACGGGTACTACGAAATCGCGGACGCCAGCGGCACGCTCAAGCGGCGCCTGCCGAAGGGGCGGTACCTGATCGACAACTACCAGTACACGTCCGAAGACGCCTACGTGATGGTGAAACCGAGCACGTTGCTGAATGCCGACACCACCCTGACGCTCGACGCCCGGCGGACCAAGCCGATGGATCTGACGGTGCCGGAGCCCGAAGCGAGTCCCATCATCAGCGTGGTGCACTACGAACTGCCGCAGTCGCCCGACGGCTACAGCTCGTGGATCCTCGCCCCCGGGCCCTCGCACCTGCACACCGCCCAGGTCGGCGAGCGACTGCCGGCCGAGCAGTGGAGGGCGTGGTTCCACACCGAGTGGGCGAAGGTTGCGCCGAACGGGTTCCCGGACGACTCGCCCTTCGTCTACGAGACGATGGACCCCTTCGACGGTTACCCGACGGGGTTCACCCGGCACATCGGGCCCGGTGATCTGGCCGTCGTCGACCAGTCGCTGCACCGTGCGTCGCACGATCTGGGCGGCGTGGCGATGACTGGGTGGATGGACAATCGGAGAGTCGAGTTCTGGCCGCCGTTCCCCACTTACAGTCTGCCGGCCCGACGCCGGCTGTTCCTCGAGGGCGGACGGTTCAGCTGGGACACGGAAGTGGATGAGATCGGCGCGGATGGGTTCGCGGTCGCGGGTGCCGTCGGGGCACCGAAGAGTTACCGCGCCGGCCACAGCTACGAAGAGCACCTCAACGTCGCCGCGTTCACCCCGACCCCACTCGCCGCGACCCGCTCGGACGATCGGCTGTCCGTCGACTTCTCACCGACCACCGACGCCACTGGCGCCCGCGGCCTCACCCTGACCGACGCGGCAAACAGTCGTCTGATGCGGGACGGGCAGCCGGTGGCAGAGTCCGCCACGTTCGGGAGCATCACGGCCGGCGGTCTGGCCCCCGAGAAGGCGCAGTACGTCCTGGAGTCGTCGCTCACACGACCGAGCTACGCGGCCTACTCCACCAGGATCGATGCGCGCTGGAGCTTCGCATCGGCGGCGGGCACCAAGAACCTTCCGCTCCTGGGCGTTCGTTACCAGCCGACGGTCGACATCAACAACACCGCAGCGCGTACGCCGGTCACCACGCTGCCCGTGGTCGTCCAGGCTCAGCCCGGCGCCACGCTGCCTCGCATCCGCTTCGCAACGCTGCAGTACTCCGCGGACGGCGGCACCACCTGGCGTACGGCACCGCTCGCTCCTGGCAGCGGCGGAGAGTACACCGCGATCTTCCCGACTCCGAAGGAGGGCAAGACCGTCTCGCTCAAGCTGCACCTGGCCGACGCGGACGGGAACACGACTGACCTGACCACGATCGACGCGTACCACCTGCGCTGACCGAACGCGCCGGAACCCTCGCCTACTGAAGGATGCGGGCGAGGGTTTCGGCCGCGGTGCGGCAGTCGGCGGTCAAGGCGTCGAGGTGGGTCACCACGCGGAGCTGGGTGTGGCCGACACCGCCGACGAGTACGCCGGCCGCGCGCGCAGCTTCGACCACCTGGGCGACGGTCTTGCCGGTGGCGGCGAGGTCGGCGACCACGATGTTGGTCTCGACCTGGTCGGGTTTGACGGACCCGGGGGCGGCGTCGGCGAGGACCGACGCGACGAGACGCGCGTTGGCGTGGTCTTCGGCGAGGCGCTCGACGTTGTGCTCGAGCGCATAGAGACCGGCCGCCGCGAGTACGCCGGCTTGGCGCCAGCCTCCGCCGAGGCGCTTGCGCCAGATGCGGGCCTCGCGGATCAGCTCGGTCGAGCCGACCAGCACTGAGCCGACCGGCGCACCCAGGCCCTTCGACAAGCAGACACTGGCAGCAGCCGCCCGCGACGCGTACGCCGCGACCGGCACCCCGGACGCTACCGACGCGTTCCACAGCCGCGCACCGTCCAGATGCAACGGCAGCCCCAACCCATCCAGTTCGTCCGCCAGAGCGTCGTACCCGTGCTGGATCGCGCCGCCGCCGAAGTTGTGCGTGTTCTCGACTGACACCGCCGCGGTGGAGACGAAGTACGACCCGAGGTCCGGCGCGATCAGCGCACGGATCTGCTCGAGGTCGATCTGACCGGCCGGCGCGCTCCACGTCCGCGTGGTGACGCCGCTGACGGCCGCGTGCGCGCCGAGCTCGGCCCGCGCGATGTGTGCGCTCGCCTCGCACAGGATCTCCGCGCCAGGCGGCACCAGCGCCCGTACGCCGAGCATGTTCGCAAGCGACCCGGTGACGGTGAACAAGCCGGCCTCGTGCCCGAGCAGTCCGGCGACCGTCTCCTCCAACCGGTTGATGGTCGGGTCCTCGCCGTACACATCGTCCCCGAGAGGTGCCGAAGTCATCGCCGCCAGCATCCCCGCCGACGGCCGGGTAACGGTGTCAGACCGCAGGTCAATCATGCTCACGCTCGCGCGCCCCGCAGCCGCTCGGCGACCAGGAACGCGAGCTCGAGCGACTGGTGCCGGTTCAGCCGCGGGTCGCAGGCGGTCTCGTAGCGGTTCACCAGATCCTCGGCGACCAGTTCCTCACCGCCGCCCAGGCACTCGGTCACGTCGTCGCCGGTGAGCTCGATGTGCATACCGCCCGGCCAGGTCCCCACCTGCTCGTGCGCGTCGAAGAAGCCCTGGACCTCGTGCATGACGTCCTCGAAGTTGCGGGTCTTGTATCCGTTCGGCGTCTCGAAGGTGTTGCCGTGCATCGGGTCGCACACCCACGCGATCGGTGAGCCGTGGTCGCGGACGGCCTCCAGCAGCGGCGGCAGCCCGTCGCGGATCTTCCCGGCGCCCATCCGGGTGATGAAGGTCAGCCGGCCCTCGATGCCCTTCGGGTTCAGCTTGTCGATCAGCGTCCGGATGTACTCCGGGGTCGTGGTCGGCCCGATCTTGACACCGAGCGGATTCGACAGCGAGGCCAGGAACTCGACATGCGCGCCGTCCAGCTGCCGCGTCCGCTCCCCCACCCACAGCAGGTGGCCGGACACGTCGTACGGCTGCTGGGTGCGCGAGTCGATCCGGGTCAGCGCGTGCTCGTACTCGAGGATCAGCGCTTCGTGGGAGGCATAGAAGTCGACGGTCTTGAACTCGTCCGCGGTGGCGCCGCAGGCCCGCATGAAGGCGAGCGCGCGCTCGATCTCGGACGCCAGCCGCTCGTACTTCTGCCCGACCGGCGAGGACTTCACGAAGTCGGTGTTCCACGCGTGCACCTGGTGCAGGTCGGCGTACCCACCGGTGGTGAACGCACGGGTCAGGTTGAGCGTGGCCGCGGCCGCGTTGTAGACGCCGCGCAGCCGGTGCGGGTCCGGGTTCCGCGCCTCGGGAGTGAACTCCAGCCCGTTGACAGCGTCACCCCGGTACGACGGCAGCGTGACGCCGTCCCGCGTCTCCTCACCGGAGCTCCGCGGCTTGGCGTACTGGCCGGCGATCCGGCCGACCTTCACCACCGGCACACTCGCGGCGTACTGGAGCACGACGGCCATCTGCAGCAGGACCCGCAGCTTGGCCCGGATGTTCTCCGCGGTCACACCGTCGAAGGTCTCCGCGCAGTCACCGCCCTGGAGGATGAACGCCTCGCCGCGGCTGACCGCACCGATCTTGGTGGTCAGGTCGTCGCACTCACCGGCGAACACCAGCGGCGGCAGCTTGCGCAGCTCGCCGATCACCTGGTCCAACGTGGCGGAATCCGGCCACTCCGGCTGCTGCAGCGGCTTCAGCGCCCGCAGATCATCCAGGCCCGGCACCCCAGGCACTTCCCCCGCACTCACCGTCGCGAATTGCATGCCCCAACTCTAGGCCAGCCCCGCATCCCCACCCCCGCCCGTCTCACCCTCCCCGAGATGCCTGACTGGGGAGGATCTCATCCCCGAATCGGGCAGCGAACCACCCCAAACCGACCGGTTATCCACAGGGGGGAGGAGGTGGGGAGGGGGCAGGGGGGATCGGTGCATGTTGTGGGTGACGGAGGAGGTGAGAGATGGCGGAAGGGGTCGGCAGGGTTGATGCGTTCGTCGAGCTGCGCCGGCGCCAGCGGGGTACCTTCAGCAGGGCCCAGGCTCTCGCTCACGGGATCACGGACAAGGTGCTGGGACGGAGGTGCCGGGCGCTACAGATCCAGCGGGTCCACCCGGGGGTGTACGTCGACTTCACCGGCCCACTGCCGTGGGGGACTCGGGTGTGGGCCGCCTGGCTGGCGTACGGACCGGAAGCTGCGCTCGCCGGCCAGACGGCACTGCGCCAGTACGGCGTGGAGGGCAGGTGGATCGATGACACCATCCATCTTGCACTCCCGCATTCGCGCCGTGTCGACGGTCGCCCCGGAGTCGTCGTCAGTCGCCATCGGGACTTGCCGGCGCAGCTCCAAGGGTCCCGCGAACCACCGATGGTGCGTCTCGAAGTCGCCCTACTGACAACCGCGAGTACGGCCGCGGATGTGTCGCGCAAGGCGGCGATCCTGCTGGACGCGTGCCGGCAGCGCCGGACCACGCCCGCCCGTCTGATCGGCGAACTCGACGT
The DNA here is from genome assembly GCF_040655855.1 of Kribbella sp. NPDC050281. Lineage (NCBI taxonomy): Bacteria > Bacillati > Actinomycetota > Actinomycetes > Propionibacteriales > Kribbellaceae > Kribbella > Kribbella sp. NPDC050281. The sequence goes on from NZ_JBFAKS010000025.1 coordinate 137,731, forward strand.
ACTCCCGAAGTTGCCGACCCGGAGGGTGTTGCGCCAGATCCTCCTCGACGGGGTGGAAGGAGTTCAGTCGTTCCTCGAGCAGGTCTACCTGCGGCGGGTCGAGCGCCTCCATCGCCTGCCGCGCGGTACACGGCAGGCGCGGGTCGAGTCGACCGGCGGGGGCCAAGTCTTCTACCGAGACGTCGAGTACACGCCGTACGACCTCATCGTCGAGCTCGACGGCCGGGCGGGCCACTCCGACTCCCTGTCGCAATGGCGCGACATGGGCCGGGACAACCTAGCCGCACTCAGCGGCAAGGTGACCTTGCGCTTCGGCTACCAACTGGTCGCGCATCCGTGCGAGGCCGCCGCTCAGGTCGCCGCCGCCCTCCGCCTCCGCGGCTGGAGCCGCTCCCCCCGCCCCTGCTCCCCCACCTGCCCCACTCTTCCCCTCGCGGGCTAGATGTACCCGGTCATGAGGTTGGTTGCAGTCTGGTGATGGGTGGTCGGCCGCCGAGTGCGGTGTGTGGGCGTTGAGTGTTGTAGTGGTTGAGCCAGG
>NZ_JBFAKS010000026.1:0-131542 GCF_040655855.1 Kribbella sp. NPDC050281
ACCATGGTGTCTGCCATGGCGACGTGACTCTCGACAACGTTTTGCTGACACCGCAGGGACTGCTCTTGCTCGACTTCGACCTCGCCGCGATCGGCCCTCGGGCCGCGGACTTCACCGGCGTCGCGTCGACGCCGTACTGGTCGTCGTTCACCTCGGGGTACAGGAAGCGGCGGCCGATCGCGGCGTCCGACGAAGCCGCCATCCCGTACCTGCGGGTCGTCGGCCGGATCTTCAACCTGCGTTTCCACCTGGTCGACAAGCCGACGTTCCGCGGCACCGAGTCGCGGACCGAGGGGTGGGCCGCTGGCGAACTCGAGGCACTGCGGCAGGACGCGGCCGAGATCCTCTGACTCACAGCAATTCCCCAGCCGGCGCGGAGGTTCCTCCAGGGCTGGTTGCTCATGCTGGGGTGCATGACGCGGTTCGTGCCTGCCTCGCTGACCGCACGGGTCGCGGCCGCGGTCGTGCTGCTGGTCGCGGTCGTGAGTGTGCTGATCAGTGTGCTGACGACCGCCGCCATCAGCTCGTACCTGACCAAGCAACTCGACACCAAGGTGATGGCGACGCATGGGCGGGCGCTCGGCGTGCTGACCAACGGCGGCGGGAACAAGCCGCCGCCGGACGTTCCGCACGGGCAGGACGCCGGCACGGTGACCGTCTACCGCAGCCCGTCGGATGCCATCGGCAACGTGATCACAACCGCAGGCGAGGTCACCACCCTGTCCGACCAAGACCTCGCTGTCCTGGAGACCGTACCGGCCGGTGGCACGAATGCGACCGTGGCCGTTCCGGGTCTGGGGCAGTACCGGGTGCACGCTTCCCGGATCGGCGACGTCACGGTCATCACCGGGTTGCCGACCAAGGACATCGATGACACGGTCAACAGTCTGATCGGGTGGGAGGTCCTGTTCGGCGGCGTCGGCGTACTGGCCGCGGGCGGTGCCGCGGTGTTCGTCGTACGACGGCAACTGCGGCCGCTGCGGCGCGTCGCGCAGACGGCCCGTGAGGTGGCGGGGTTGCCGCTGGACACCGGTGAGATCGGGGTGACCGCGCGGGTGCCGTCACGGCTGACGGACGAACGGACCGAGGTCGGTCAGGTCGCGGTCGCCTTGAACACGTTGCTGGGGCACATGGAGCGGTCGCTGGACGCGCGGCATCGGAGTGAGGTTCAGGTGCGGCAGTTCGTTGCCGATGCCTCCCATGAGCTGCGGACACCGCTGACCACGATTCACGGGTATGCGCAGTTGAGTCTGCAGCGGCGTGATCCCGAGTTGTACACGCAGGCGATGGGCAAGGTGATGGTCGAGGCGACCCGGATGGCGGCGCTCGTGGAGGACCTCCTGTTGCTGGCTCGCCTCGATGCTGGCCGTCCGCTCGACCGTCGTCCGGTGGACCTCAGCCGACTGGCGCACGACTCGATCGCCGACGCGCGGATCGTGGCGCCCGAGCACGTGTGGCGGTTGAGCCTGCCGTCGGATCCCGTTGTCGTCATCGGCGACGAGCAACGCCTGCACCAGGTCGTCACCAACCTCCTCGGCAACGCCCGCCGTCACACTCCACCGGGTACGACGGTCACAGTCGCCCTGACCTCGTCCGCCCACTCCGCCGTCCTCACCATCCACGACGACGGACCCGGCATCCCCACCGACCTGCAACCCACCGTCTTCCAGCGCTTCACCCGAGCCGACACGTCTCGCACCCGAGCCTCCGGCGGCGCCGGCCTCGGCCTCTCCCTCGCCCACTCGATCACCCAAGCCCACCAAGGCACCCTCACCCTCACGTCTCAGCCCGAGAGCACGACCTTCACTCTCGCACTGCCCCGCTGACGCTCGTCTACTTCAGGAGGCTCTCCACCAGCGGGCGCGCCTGGGCTGCCGGCCCGACGCTGCCGAGCGCCTGGACCGAGGCGTAGGCGCCCTCGAAGATCAGCGTGAGGTGCGCGGCCAGCTGGTCCGGATCATCGGCCTCCAGGTCGTTGGCCAAGGCAACGAACTGGTCGCGGACCCACTCCTTCAACTGGATCGCCCGCTGGTGTCCGGCCAGCTTCTCGTCCGGGAACTCGGTCAGCACCATCAGGAACGGGCAGCCCCGGCAGATGTCGGGCTGGAGCATCGCGTTCTGCTCGGAGAAGAGCGCCAGCACCCGGTCGCGCGGACCGTCGCCACCGCCTTCGAGCGACGTACGGAACCACTCGCGGTACGCCTCGTAGGCGCGGTCGACGTACGCCGCGACCAGATCATCCTTGGACGCGAACAGGCGGTACAGCGTGGTCGGGGCGATGCCGGCCTCGGCCGCGATCCGGTCCACGCCGATCGCCCGGATCCCCTGCCAGTAGAACAGCTCGTGCGCGATCTCGAGCACGTGCGCACGGGTCTCGTCCGAGCTTCTGCGGGTCCTCATGAGAAACAGGGTAGCAATGTTAGGGATCGTTCCCTTAGATTTATGTTAGGGATCGTTCCACTTCGAGGAAGGCCACGATATGAGCTTGCAGGGAAAGACGGCGTTGGTGACCGGTGGATCACGCGGGATCGGCCGGGCCGCGGCCGAGCGGCTGGCCGCGGACGGTGCGCGCGTCGGGGTGCACTACGGCACGAACGAGGCGGCGGCCAAGGAGACCGTGCAGGCGATCGCCGCCGCCGGCGGGGACGCCTTCGCCGTCGGCGCGGAGTTCGGCACCGACGGCGACGTCGACGCCTTGTACGACGGCCTGGTCGCCGGACTCGACGGCGCCGGTCTCGACATCCTGGTCAACAACGCCGCCGTCATCGACTACGCCGACAGCATCGACGGCATCACGCCCGAAGCGTTCGACCGGCTGATCGCGGTGAACGTCAAGGCGCCGCTCTTCGTCACCCAGCGGGTCCTGCCCCTGATGCCCGACGGCGGCCGCATCGTCAACGTGTCGTCGGGTGTCACCTGGTTCGCCCAGCCCGAGATCGGCTACGGCATGACCAAGGGAGCACTGAACGTCTTCACCCGCTCGCTCGCCCGGACCCTCGGCCCGCGCCAGATCACCGTTAACACGGTGTCTCCCGGCATCACCGAGACCGACATGAACGGCTGGCTGCAGGACCCGAACTCCGCCGCACTGGTGGCCGGCATGGTCGCCCTCGGGCGGCACGGTCAGTCCGCCGACCTCGCCGACGTGATCGCGTTCTTCGCGTCCGCCGACGCGCGCTGGGTCACCGGCCAGGTCCTCGAAGCCAACGGCGGGCTCTGGCTCGGCCCGAACGAGCGCTGACACCCGCTTCACCGAACCGCCAGGCCATCACGATCATCAGCCAACCGCGGCGTCAGGCGGAGGAGACCTGCGCCGGTGGCGATTGTGATGGTCTGGCGGTTCTCGACCTCACCCGGCGGCGAGTGCCTTCTGGGCCTGGGCGGCCAAGGCCTTGGCGCGTTGGTCGTCGGAAGGGCCGTCGGCTACCAGGACGGCGTACTTGAAGCGGAGCGTTTCACCTGCCTGGAAGGGGACTTCTTCGGAGAAGAAGGGGGCGGGGCAGACGGCGGCGAAGTCTTCGGAGCGGACGAACCACTCCGGTGGGTGGCGGACGTTGTCGGCTGCGTCGGCGATGATGATGCTGGAGGCGCGGCCGTTGTTGTCGTGCTTGCCGCTGAAGCCCATCCACGCCGCCCGTTGGCCGCGGAGCTCGTCACCGCCGTTGCCCTGCGGCGCCAGCACCGTGCCTTTGGTGAACGAGCGGGGTCCGCGCCAGAACAGACCGCCGTACCCGGCGTTCGGGCGACCGGCTGTCGTCGGGCTGCCGATCTGGACGGTCTCGCCGGAGACGTTCGTCATCGCGGTCTCGTAGACCAGCACCCAGCCGTCATCGGCGAAGCGCGTCGTCAGGGACCGCGACTCGTCGACCACGTGCTGACCGGCCTGCGTACGCCACGACAGGTGGTGTGCGAAGCGCACCATGTCGTCCGACACGTCCAATGCGTCGATCCGGTCGTGGTCCATCGAGCCGTTGTTGTCGAGCTGCTGGTACCCGGCGTCCTTCGAGAACGTCGGACCACCCCAGAAGTTCTCGTGCCCGAAGTGCGGCAGCGACCAGGTGATTCCCTTGTGCCACACGTGGTCGTGCGGCCGGAACACACTGACCAGGTCGCCTTCGACCGTCCGGATCGGGTGGAAGTAAGGCCGCGGCGACTCCAGTTGCCGATCCGTGGCCCGGTAGACATAGGTGAACAACTCGCCGTCGCCCGCGGTGACCTGGATCGAGCGGCCGACAGCGTGGTTGCAGCCGAGGTTCTGCGTCATCGAATCTCCTGTTCCGGTGGATTCGTCCATGGCGCGCCGAGTTCGCTGAACACGGCGAGTTCGTCGGCGGCCCGATCCACCCACTTCTCCACGTCGAGCACGATCGGCCGCCGCTCGAGTCCCTCCCCCTCCCACCGGACCAGCCCAGCCGGGATCTCGACCGGCTCGTCCGCCACCCGTACCGCTTCGACGACGCGGGTGAATCCTCCGGTCGCGGCCAGCGGGACATACAGCGGTACGCCGGGATCCGCACGATGATCGAGCAGGTTCTCCAGCAGCCCGGCCCGGCCGTACGTCGTCTCGGTCGTACCACTGGCGTCGGTGATCTCGAGCGTGTCCGTCGTGTACCGCAGTTCGGCGCGACCAGCGGACCCGTGCACGATGACGCGCGGCTCGAGATGTTCCGACGCGCACAGCGTCACCGCGATAAGGATCGTCGTACCGCGACCCGTCACGATCCGCACCGTGGACGTGTCGTCGGACTCGATCGGGTTCGCGCGGAACAACTCCGTCTCGACGGACCGTACGTCGTCCGCCCCGGTTGACCCGTCGAGCAACAGCGCAGCCGCGGTCGCATGGGCCAGCGGGTTCGTCACCGCGCCATCGACCACCGCAACACCGTCGAGCGTACGTCGACCAGCCCACCGCGCCCGCTGGAAGTACTGCGCCTTCCGCACCCACTTACCGACCGCGCTGATCCCGCGGATCTCCCCAAGCCGCCCGTCGGCCACCATCGACGCCAACGTGAACGTAGCCTCAGATGCCTGGGCCTGGAAGCCGACCTGGCAGGCCCGGCCCGTCTCAGCGACGACCGCGGACAACTTCTCGAACTCCGCCAGCGACGCCGTCGGAGGTTTCTCCAGCAGTACGTCGGCCCCGGCCCGCAACGCCGCCTCGGCCAGCGCAACGTGCGTCTGGATCGGCGTACTGATGATCACGACGTCGACCGCGGTCGACGCGAGCACCTCGTCCAGCCCACCGAAGACCTCAACCCCTGCGGGCAGATCCTCGGCCGGCCGAGGGTCGGCGACAGCGACGAGCTGCGCCTTCCCCTCAGCGGCCAGTCGGACGACGTTGCGGACGTGGGACGCCCCGTGGCCGTGGACACCTGCCACGGCCACGCGAGGCGTCATGGCCAATCAGTTGCCGTCAGCAACACTATTTGAGCTCCCCGTTGACCTCGTCGATGAACGCAGTCGCGGCCTTGTCGGGCGTGAGCCGGCCGAACAGTACCTCGGTGGTGTAGCGCTGGGTGATCTTCTCCACCTGACCACCACCGACCGGCGGCGCCGGCGACGGGTCGCCGAGTTCCTTGCCGATGTCCTGGATGAACTTCGACGAGGCCGCGTCGGCCGGCTGCAGCTTCGGGTCGACCGCCGCGCGGATCTCGGTGTTCGGCGGCACGCCGCGCTCGGCCAGCAGGATGTTGCCGGCGGCGGTGCTGTTGGCCAGGAAGTTGACGAACTCGGTCGCCTCCTTCTGGTGCTTCGACCGCGACGAGATCGACCAGAACATCGAGCCCTTGTAGTACGAGCCGTTGTCGGCCGCCGTGCCGTCGGTGCTCGGGATCCGCAGCAGCTTGAGCTCGGTCCCGGCCGCCTTGCTGAACGCGACCAGCTGGTTGCTCCAGATGAAGCTCATGCCCAGCTTGCCGGTCGCCATCGCGGACTGGTCCAGCGGCGCGTTCATGTCCTGCGAGATGGACTCGGCCGACGGGATCGCCTTCGCGTCGCGCATCTTCAGCAGGTTCTTGTAGAAGTCGGTCACCTGACCGGCCGAGATGCCGAGCTTGCCGTCCTGGGTCCACAGCGACTCGCCGTGCTGGCGGGCCCACAGGTTCAGCGCGGCCTCGTTGGTACCGGGTGCGCCGGTCCCGAACACCTTGCCGCCCGACTTGGCGGTGATCTCCGCGGCGATCCGCGTGTAGTCGTCCCAGGTCCACTTGGTGTCGTCGGGCAGGGCGACCCCGGCGGCCTTGAACACGGCCGGGTTGGCGACCACGGCGAACGAGTTGATCCCGGCGTTCAGCCCGTAGAGACCGCCGTCGAACTCGCCGGCGCCGAGGGTGTCCTTCTCGAACTTGCCGGTGTCCAGGCCGTCGGCCTTCTTCAGGTCCTGCAGCGCGCCGCGGTCGGCGTACTCACGCAGGTACTTCTCGTCCATCTGGATGATGTCCGGCGCGTCGTTGGCCGCGACGGTGGTGGCGAGCTTGTCCCAGTACCCGGACCATTCGCCGAACTCACCCTTGATCTTGATGTTCGGGTGGTCCTTCTGGAAGGCCTCGATGGCCTGCTGGGTCATCTTCTGCCGGGTGTCGCCGCCCCACCAGGTGAAGCGGAGTGTGACCTCACCGTTGGCGGAGTCGCCACCGCCGCCACCGCCGGAGTCACCACCGCATGCGCTGGCGGCCAGCAGGGTGGAAGCGATCGCGACGGCGGCCAGGGCCCGCAGGCGCCGGCCTGCGGTGGGTGGGATGAGCGGCCTCATGATGTGTGCACCTTTCAGGGGGTTACTTGATGCCGGTGGTGGCGATGCCCTTGATCAGGAACCGCTGGCCGAGCAGGAATGCGAGGAAGACGGGAACGAGGGAGACGACCGACATCGCGAACATCGACCCCCAGTTCGTACTCGAGGTCGCGTCGACGAACGACCGCAGCGCGACCGGCACGGTGTACATCTTCGGATCGGTCAGGTAGATCAGCTGGCTGAAGAAGTCGTTCCAGGTCCAGATGAAGGTGAAGATCGCGGTGGTGGCCAGGGCCGGCGTCATCAGCGGCAGGATCACCCGCAGGAAGATCCCGGCCCGGCCGCAGCCGTCGATCCGCGCCGCCTCGTCCAACTCGCGCGGGATGCCGCGGATGAACTGGACCATCAAGAAGACGAAGAACGCGTCGGTGGCCAGCAGCTTCGGCACCACCAGCGGCAGGAACGTGTTGATCCAGCCGGCCTGCGAGAACAAGATGTACTGCGGCACGATCACCACATGGATCGGCAGCATGATGCTGACCAGCATGATCGCGAACCAGAACTTCTTGCCGTTGAAGTCGAGCCGGGCGAACGCGTACGCCGCCATCGAGCACGACACCAGGTTGCCGATGATCGCGCCGAGCACCACCGCCGCCGAGTTCAGCAGGTAGCGGGTGAACGGTTCGGCCAGCGCGTTCCAGCCGAGCCGGTAGTTGTCGATGTGCAGGTCCCTCACCAGGATCCCGGGCTCGCGGAAGATCTCGTTGCCCGGCCGCAGTGAGCTGACCACCATCCAGATCAACGGGTAGAGCATCACCAGGGCGGCCGCGGCCAGCGCGACGTGGATCAGCACCGGGCGGACCCGGACCCAGCTCACACCGGTGGTCCGCCGCGCGGCCAGGCTGCTGCGGATCGTCTCAGTCGTCATAGAACACCCAGTACTTCGAGGCGAAGAAGTTCGCCGCGGTGAAGACTCCGATGATCACGAGCAGGAACCACGCCATCGCGGACGCATAGCCCATGTCGAAATTGCCGAAGCCCCGGTCGTAGAGGTAGAGCGTGAAGAACATGGTCGAGTCCGACGGCCCGCCGCTGCCCCCGGAGACCACGAAGGCCTGGGTGAACGACTGGAACGCGTGGATGATCTGCAGCACCAGGTTGAAGAAGATGATCGGGGTGAGCAGCGGCAGCGTGATGCTGAAGAACCGGCGCAGTACGCCGGCGCCGTCGACCGAGGCCGCCTCGTAGTACATCGTCGGGATCTGCCGCAGGCCGGCCAGGAAGATCACCATCGGCGACCCGAACGTCCATACGTTCAGCACCACCAGCGTGCCGAGCGCCGTACTCGGGTCGGAGATCCAGCCCTTGCCGTCGATGCCGACCAGTGCGAGCAACTGGTTGAACAGGCCCTCGGTGCCGAACACCTGCCGCCACAGGACCGCGATCGCGACGCTCGAGCCGAGCAGCGACGGCAGGTAGAAGACCGAACGGTAGAACGCCATCCCGCGGACGCCGCGGTCGAGTACGACGGCGAGCAGCAACGCGATCGCCAGTTGCAGCGGGACCGAGACGAACACGTAGGTGAAGGTCACCCGCAGCGAGTTGTGCAGCCGCTCGTCGGACAGCATCCGGGTGAAGTTCTCCAGCCCGATCCACTTCGGCGCCTGGATCAGGTTGTAGTCCGTGAACGACAGGTAGAGCGAGGCCAGCATCGGCCCGATGGTGATCAGGAACAGCCCGAGCAGCCACGGCGTCAGGAACAGGTACGCGGACAGGTTGTCCTTCTTCTTCACCTTCCCGGTCCAACGGTTCCGGTTCGGCTGCTGCCCGGCCACCTTCTTCCGCCGGAGGCTGCCGAGCTCACCCAGCGCACTCATACTTTCTTCCCTCCGGAAAGCTCCAGGCGGTTGCCGGAAAGCGTTTGCCTTGGCCGGTCAAGCTAGTACGAGAAACCGGTTTACGCAAGACCTCGGGGAGGGCCGGACTGACCGGATGCGGTCAGCTGCGAGCTCTTGACAGGACATACTCCCGAGGCAACAGTTCTGCGCAGCGGGAAACCGCTTTCCTGTATTCTTTATGGAGGCCGCCCGATGCAGCGCCGTACCTTTCTCGCCGGTTCGCTGACCACTCTCACGGTCGGTGCACTGCACTCGACCGCCCAGCACCCGACCGCCGCGGCGAACGCCGCAGGAGCCACCGTGGACGACGACTTCCTGACCGTTCTCACCAACGCCAACCAGAAGCAGATCCCGCTGGTGCTCGGCAACTACCAGAACGCCTCCGACAGCATCCGGACCGTGGCCCGCAAGGCGCGGCGCCTCATCTCCGGGTACGTCTGGGGCCGGTCGTCGTACCACCATGACGCCTCGCTGCTGGCGCCGCTGCAGTGGCTGGTCGAGCAGCTGGCCGCGCGGCAGCACGACGACGGCCTGTACGACGTCGGCAACCTGCACTCACCGCCGGACAGCGCGTTCGCGATCCAGGACGTCTGCATGCTCTACGCCCTGCTCGACGCCGACGACCAGCCGGCCACGCTGCCGCACCGCACGATCCTCGAGCAGGTACTGCGGAAGGCCGGCCCGGCCCTGGCGAGCGGTGGGGTGCACACGCCCAACCACCGTTGGGAAGTCTCCGCCGCACTGGCGCGGACCCATCACCTGTTCCCGGATCGCCGGTACGCCGCCCGGATCGACGACTGGCTGGACGAGGGCATCGACGCGACCCCGGAAGGCTTCTACAGCGAGCGGAGTTCGACGTACGCCGCCGAGGTGACGAACCCTTGTCTGCTGACGATCGCGTGGCTGCGGGACAAGCCCGAACTGCTCGGGTACGTCCGGCGCAACCTGGACTCGACGCTGTACCTGCTGGAGCCGAACGGGGAGGTCGACACGACCGCGTCGCGCCGGCAGGACCAGAAGGCGATCCGCGAGGTCTGGTGGTACCTGACGCAGTACCGCGAGCTCGCGCTGCACGACCGGGACGGACGGTTCACGACCGTTGCCAAGAGCATCGAGCAGCGCGGGACCGGTGAGCTCGGCGACTTCCTCGCCGAGGTGCTCGAGCGGCCGGAGCTGGCCGCGGCCCTGCCTGCCGCCGAGCCCGTACCGACCGACTTCGCCCAGCACTTCCCGACCCAGGGGTCGGCCCGGATCCGGCGCGGCGATCGGACCGCGACCGTGTTCGGCGGGACCGACTTCCACGATCTCCCGGTGATCTCGTCCGGGCTGTCCACCAACCCGACCTTCTTCAAGCTCCGCCAAGGTGCCGCGATCCTCGACTCGGTCCGGTTGTCGCCACAGTTCTTCAGTACCGGCCATTTCCGCAGTGACGGACTGCGTCGTACGGGCGATCGCAGCTTCGAGCTCGCGGACGAGGTGAAGGTGCCGTACCACCTGCCGTTGCCCAAGCGGTACCGGCGCACGGACGGGCTGTACGCGCTGACGCCGGACGGCCGGTTCTACGCATCGATGGACTTCCCGCACCGGCCGAAGCAGTTCCGCACGCTGCGGACCGAGGTCACCGTCGTCGAGGTCGGCAACGGCTTCGACCTGACCTTCGATCTCGACGGCGACGAGACGTCGTACGCGATCGAGCTCTGTTTCCGGCCCGGCGGCACGCTGGCCGGCGTCGAGGCCTTGGATGCCCCAGGCAACTACCAGCTGGTGAGCGGCACCGGCAGCTACACCGTCGGCTCCAACCGGATCGAGTTCGGCCCTGGCTCGGGCGCCGCCCGGGTCGGCATGGACCCGGGCGAGCGCTACACCTACCTCGGCGGCAACCTGACCCCGGACGGCCTCCGCGTGTACCTCACCGGCCGCATCCCCACCCGTCAGGTGCTCAGGCTACGGACCGCCTAGGGATTGCCGGATCATCGGATGTCCAGGACGGTGAACTCCGGGTCGGGGACGACGCGGGCGGTGCGGACATCGGCGGCGGACGCGCCCCACTGGGTGAACTCGGGAGTCTTGTCGCGATAGCCGCGATTGCCCCGGAACATGATGTCGCGGGACTGCTCGAGGCCGACGCCGTACGGGGACGGGCCGAGAACGGTGGCGACGCGGAAGAGGACGGAGTTGGCGAAGAGCAGGTCGTGGCAATGGTCGAGTTCCACGGCCTGGGACTGCCAGCCATAGATGTGGTCCTCGGTCTGCAGGCCGAAGAACCGCCAGCCGGACACGTGCCGGAGGACGACCTCGCGGTACTGGTGGTGTTCGATCGAGAGCTCGTACGCCGATGTCGGGACGCTCGATGACTCGATCAGGAGTCCGTTGTCGGCCCAGCCGGCCGCACTCCAGATGTTCGACAGGACGCCTCCGCCGCCGCGGACCCAGACGCCGTACTTGTGCTTGCCCTTGTAGGTGTAGCCGGGATCGCCGCTGGCGACGTCGTCGGGATGCCACTTCACGAACTGGGTGGTGATGTCGGCCAGGTAGGACCCACGCCCCGACCGCCAACTGACGTTCACCGAACCCGGCGTGTTCTGGGCGGTGTCCAGCCCCAGACCGTGCACGATATTGCGCCCGCCGACAGGGGTCTCGACCAATGCCCGCGGCCGCTCGGGATCACCGAAGTACGCCGTACCGGCCGGTGTGCGCAGCCACGTCTGACGGGGATGTAGGCCGATCAGGTTGGAGTTCGTCCGCAGTCGCAGCGTCCCGGCGAGAACATACGCGCCGATCGGCACGAAGACTGTCTCATGCCGATCCACGGCGGCTTGGAAGACAGCAAGATCGTCAGCCCCCGAGCCGACAGTCCGTCCCATCCGCGCAGCTACGTCGGCGATGCTGACCCACGTGGACACCGGCGGAAGATCGGGTACGTCGGACTCCAGCAGCTCACCGATCCGCGTATCGCGAGACCCGAGCGACACCACGACGCCGTCGGCACGCGACTCCCGCGACGATAGCCCGCGGGTGATCCGCAGACCGTAGGTGAGTTCTCGTACGACGCCGTCCCGGGCCAGGGTCCGCCGACCGCTCTGAGCCAGTGTGAGCAGCATCGGTGTGCTGCGGACGACACTGTCGACCAGGTTGACCTGGTTGCTGTTCCGGATTCGTGGATCGGTGGCCCCGGGCAATTGATCGCTGTCGTTCATGACGATGCCTTCGGCAACGTCATCGAGCACGCAGTTCTCCAGGTAGAGATGGAGGAACTGGCCGGGTACGCACTCGACACCGCGCGGAGCGCCACCCAGGACGGTGCGAACGAGGACCAGCTTCGCGTCGTTGTTCGCCCGGATCGCGGTCTCGCGCTGTCCGGTGAAGCGGCAGTCCAGCACGGTGGTCGGCCACCCGGCCGAGGCGGCGTACGCGTTGAAGCCGACCGCGCCGCCGCGGATGCGGACCCGCTGGATCAGGTTCGCGTTGTGGTCGATCCCGGCCCGGCCGTCGCCCACGTCGAGGTCGAGGTCCTGCAGGACGCACAACTGCGCGCCGCCGAACCGGACCGCGATCGCCTGCGGGTTGCCGGGGCCGATCGCGACGTCCAGGTTGATCAGTCCGGAGCCGAAGGTGTCGTTGTTCGCGTAGGTGATCGGCCCACCGACCGGCCGGCGCCGGAACGAGAACACGTCGCGCGGCGCGGTTCCGGCGTACCCGGGACTGTTCTCCGCCAGCACGAACCGCGGGCGTTGCCGGCCGAAGCCAATGATGCGCACCGAGTCGTGCACGTCGATCGGCGCGGACAGGCGGTAGGTGCCTGGCGGGACGAAAACGATGCCGCCACCGTCGCCGAGTGGGAAGTCGCGGCCACCACCGAGGATGTCGCCGAGCCGGTTGACGGTCCCGCGCCGGGAAGCCTCGTCGACTGCCGCCTGCAGAGCGGCCGTCGCGTCACCGGACACCTCGAAGCCTGGTGATCCGAGCACGACCGCGGTCGGATCGGGTGGGCAGGCGTCGTACGCCGACCGGAAGCTGACCGGGTCGCGGTCGGGCCCGTGGGAGTCGCCGCCGACCGTGCTCGCCGACGCCGGGCCGGAGAGGAGCACGACAGGGCTTGCGACGGCTGCGGCGGCCAGACCGGTGAAGTGGCGACGACTCAGCATGGAGACCTCCTCGCGATGAGCGGACTGCCGTGAGTGTTCTTCGCCGCCGCACCGCTGGTCAAGATCCTGGCAATGGTAATTCGCATTATCAGCACTATTGGGCTCTTGACGACGGTTTGGCGGCTGCTCTACGGTTCACGGCAATGCGTATTACTGCGGAGGATTGATCGATGCCGGACAAGGCGACCACCCGACTCACCCAGCGCGACATCGCGCGGCTGGCCAAGGTCAGCCAGACCACGGTCTCGCTGGTGCTGAACAACCGCAGCGACGCCACCGCACGGATCCCTGCCGAGACTCGCGACCGGGTCCTCAAGGTGATCCGCGAGACCGGCTACCAGGCCGATCCGCTGGCCCGCCGGATGCTGAAGCAGCGCAACCAGATCCTCGGTGTGTTCACCTACGAGTCGGTGTTCCCGAGTGCGAGCGGCGACTTCTACCACCCGTTCCTGGCCGGCATCGAGGACTGCGCGGAGCAGCTGGGCTTGGACCTGCTGCTGTTCACCAGTGCGCCGGTGACGTCCGGACGGCGGCAGATCTTCCACGAGAACAACCGGCTCCGGATCGCCGACGGCTGCCTGCTCCTCGGTCGTCAGATCCCGGCCGACGAGCTGGCCCGGCTGATCGCGGAGGAGTATCCGTTCGTCTCCGTCGGTCGCCGCGACGACGCCGGCGGCCCGGTCCCGTACGTCGGAGCCGACTACGTCGAGGCCACGCGAGTCGTGGTGGAGAAGGCGCTGGCGCTGGGGCACCGGCGCATCGCCTTCGCCGGCCCAGGGGCCGGTGCCGAATCGTCGGCCGACAGGCTGCTCGGCTTCCGGGCAGCCGCCGGTGCACGCGCGCCGTGGCTGCCGGGTGCCGATCCCGACGCGCTGCTCGACACCCTGCTCGAGCAGAAGGTCACCGCCGTCTTCGTGGAAGAGCGGGCCGACGCTGTCGCCCTGCTCGCGACCGCGACCGCGCGGGGCGTCCAGGTCCCGGCCGACCTGTCCGTCATCGCCCTCGGTGACTCGACCCGGCCGGCCGAGAGCGACATCGACTTCACCGGATTCCACGTACCGCGACGGGCGATGGGGCTGCAGGCGGTCGAGTTGCTGGAGGCGATCCTGAGCGGCACCGCCACCGAGCGCCAACTGCTGCTCCCCTGCGAACTGACCGACGGCACCACCCTCACTCCACCCAGCAAAGGGGTCTGATGCATACAGATGTTCTCGTGGTCGGCGGCGGGCTCGGCGGAGTCGCCGCAGCCCTGGCCGCGCTGCGCGCCGGTCGCTCGGTCGTCCTGACCGAGGAGTTCGACTGGCTCGGCGGGCAGTTGACCAGCCAGGCTGTCCCGCCGGACGAGCACAGCTGGGTCGAGCAGTTCGGCGTCACGGCGTCGTACCGGGCGTTGCGGGAGGGCATCCGGGCCTACTACCGCCGCCACTATCCGCTGACGTCGGCGTCCCGCGCGGATGTCCACCTCAACCCTGGTGCCGGGTATGTGTCGAAGCTCTGTCACGAGCCGCGGGTGGCGCTGGCTGTGCTGGAGGCGATGCTCGCGCCGTACCGGGCCAGCGGGCGGTTGCAGGTCCTGCAGCCGTACCGTCCGGTGGCCGCTGACACCGACGGCGATCAGGTCACCGCGGTGACCGTGCAGCATGGCGTCCGAGACGAGCAGGTCACCGTGACGGCGCCGTACATCCTGGACGCGACTGAGACCGGGGAGCTGCTGCCGCTGACCGGGACGGAGTACGTCACCGGGTTCGAGGCGCAGAGCGAGACCGGCGAGCCGAGTGCGCCGGCCCAGGCACAGCCACTCAACATGCAGGCGGTGTCGTACTGCTTCGCGGTCGACCACGTCGACGGCGACCACGTCGGGGACAAGCCGGCCAACTACGCCTTCTGGCGGAACTACCAGCCGTCGTTCTGGGGCGATCGGCTGCTGTCCTGGACCGCGCCGAATCCGCGCACACTGGAGAGCTCACGGCGTACGTTCACGCCGAACCCCGACGACGACCCGCTCGCCGTGGTCGCCGATCAGCGCCGGACCGGCGGCGACACGAACCTGTGGACCTTCCGCCGGATCGCGGCCCGCCGGCACTTCGTTCCCGGTGCCTACGACAGCGACATCTGCCTGGTGAACTGGCCGATGATCGACTACTTCGAGGGCCCGGTCATTGACGTACCGGACGCGGCGAAACACCTGGCCGCGGCCAAGGAGTTGTCGCACGCGGTCCTCTACTGGCTGCAGACCGAGGCGCCGCGGGCCGATGGTGGCGCCGGCTTCCCCGGGCTGCGGTTGCGCGGCGATCTGCTCGGGTCCACCGACGGCCTGGCGCAGGCGCCGTACATCCGGGAGTCCCGGCGGATCAAGGCGGAGTACACGATCGTCGAGCAGGATCTGTCCGTCGCCACTCGCGGCGACCGCGGCGCGGTCGAGTACGACGACAGCGTCGGGATCGGGATGTACCGGATCGACCTGCACCCGTCGACCGGCGGGGACAACTACATCGACGTGGCCAGCAGCCCGTTCCGGATCCCGCTCGGCGCGCTGATCCCGCAACGCGTCGAGAACCTGCTGCCGGCGAACAAGAATCTCGGCACCACCCACATCACCAACGGCTGCTACCGGTTGCACCCGGTCGAGTGGAACGTCGGCGAGGCCGCCGGTCTGCTCGCAGCCTTCTGCCTGGACCGCGACGTCAGCCCGCGTGCGGTTCGCGGCACCCCCGCCCTGCTCGGCCAGTTCCAGGACCGGCTGATTGCCCAGGGCATCGAACTCGACTGGCCGGCCATCACAGGCTACTGAGTACCGGCTACTGACGGAGGACATCTGATGAAGACGCTGACAGCGGCACTGTCCGCCGCGGCCCTGCTGGCGCTGGCCGGCTGCGGCGGTGGCGGGTCCGGCTCGGCCGACGACGGACCGGTCGACCTGCGGATGACGATCTGGAGCGCGAACGCCAAGCACCTGGCGCTGTTCGACCAGATCGCGGCCGACTACAAGAAGGATCACCCCGAGGTCGGGAAGATCACGTTCGAGCCGATCCCGTTCGACAGCTACACGACCACCCTGACCACCCAGATCGGCGGCGGCAACGTACCGGACCTGGCCTGGATCTTCGAGAGCACCGCGCCCGACTTCGTCACCTCGGGCGCCCTCGAGCCGATCGACAAGGACGCCGACCTGGTGCCCAGTACGACGGCCAACTGGGAGAAGGACGGCAAGCTGTACGCCTACCCGTTCTCCACCTCGCCACTCGGGGTCTTCGTCAACACCGATCTGGTGAAGGCGGCCGGTCGGCCGGCGCCGGCCGAGCAGATCGCAGCCGGGACCTGGACCTGGGAAGAGGCCGCGAAGACGGCGGCAGCGGTTCAGGCTCGCGGCAGCAAGGGTGGGCTCGTGGTCGGCGACTTCGACTACAAGGGCTGGGACACGCTGAATGCGGTCTGGGCCGGCTGGGGCGCGCGGCCGTGGAGCGAGGACGGCAAGACGTGCCAGTTCGACCAGCCGGAGATGGCGGACGCGATGACGTTCCTGCACAAACTGGTCTTCACCGACAAGGGCATGCCCGGCCCGGGCGTGACGAAGGACTTCTTCGCGGGCGACTCCGGGATGATTCTGACCCAGATCAGCCGGGCCGCGCTGCTGGAGAAGGCGAAGTTCAAGTGGGACCTCGTCCCGCTCCCCAAGGGTCCGGCGGGTGACTACGCCGTCGTCGGGCAGGCTGGAATCGGGGTGTTCAAGCGCGGCAAGCATGCCGACGCGGCCAAGCAGTTCCTGGCCTACTTCACCAACGCGGAGAACTCGGCCAAGCTCGCGCAGTTCTTCCCGCCACCCCGCAAGTCGCAACTGAACGCTGACACGCTCGGCAAGGCCAATCCCCTGCTCAAGCCGGCGCAGCTGGACAGTGTCGTTGTCCAGGGCATCGAACGCGGCACGATCAAACCCAGCCACACCGGGTACGCCGAGATCCAGCAGACCGTCCGTGCGTCGCTCGACCCGCTGTGGAAGCCGGACGCGGATGTCAAGGCCGTGCTGGCCGGGGTGTGCTCGAAGCTCAACCCGTTGCTGGCGAAATGACCTTGCTCCTGGAGAAACCGGCCCGGGCGCCGGCGTTGACGGACAAAGCGCCGTACTGGACGATGCGGCGGCGCGACGAGTTGGCCGGACGGCTGATGGTCGCGCCGCAGCTCGCCGGGATCGTTGCCTTCGTCATCGTTCCGCTCGGGCTGGTGGTCTGGTACAGCCTGCACGAGTGGAACGTGCTGGCCGGATCCTTCACCTTCATCGGAGCGGACAACTACACGGCGCTCGCGGACGACCAGCAGCTCGGACCGGTGCTCAGGGCAACGGGATTGTTCTCGGCCGGTCTGGTGGTGCTGAACCTCAGCCTCGCGTTGTTCCTGGCCGTGCTGCTCAATCAGAAGCTCCGGGGCACGGTGGTGTTCCGCACGCTGTTCTTCTCGCCGGTCGTGGTGACGCTGGTCGCCTGGACGATCGTGTGGGGGTTCCTGCTCCAGGACAACGGCGGGGTGAATGCCCTCTTCCATGTGCTCCGTCTCGACGTACTCGGGATCGACGGGCCGAACTGGCTGCGGTCCGGCGGTACGGCGATGGCGTCGGTGATCGTGGTCCAACTGTTCAAGAACGTGGGCCTCAACATGGTCCTGTTCCTGGCCGCGTTGCAGGGTGTGCCGGCGGAGCTGTACGAGGCGGCGCGGATCGACGGCGCGTCGGCGTGGGCGCGGTTCCGCCGGGTGACCGTCCCGCTGATCAGTCCGACGATCCTGCTCACGATGATCCTGACGATCGTCGGCTCGCTCCAGGTCTTCGCGCAGATCGCCGTACTGACGCAGGGCGGGCCCGGGACGTCGACGACTGTGCTCGTCTACTACCTGTACCAGCAGGCGTTCCAGTTCCACCACTTCGGGTACGGCGCGACGCTCTCGCTGCTGTTGTTCCTGATTGTTCTCGTGCTGACAGTCGTGCAGTGGCGGATGCGGCGAAGGTGGGTGTTCCATGAGTCCTAGGCTGAAGGTGCTGCTGTACGGCGTACTGCTGGTGTGCTGTGTTCCGTTCGTGTTCCCGATCTGGTGGATGGCGACGACGTCGCTCAAGCCGCTGTCCGAGATCTTCGCGTTCCCGCCGTCGCTGCTGCCGGGGTCGCCGACGCTGGACGCCTACCGGCAGGTGTTCGAGCTGCAGCCGTTCGGCCGGCAGTATCTGAACAGTCTCTACATCGCCGCGGTGGTCACACTCGGGACGCTGGCGGTGTCCGCGCTGGCCGGGTACGCCTTCGCGCGGATCCGGTTCCGGGGCGCCGGCGTCGTGTTCATGATCGTGCTGACCGGGCTGCTGGTGCCGAACGAGGTGACGATCATCCCGCTGTACCGGATGTTCGACACGCTCGGGCTGGTGGACACCCACTGGCCGCTCATCCTGATCCCGATGCTGGGTGCGCCCAGTGTGCTGGCGACGTTCATCATGCGGCAGTTCTTCATCACGCTCCCCGCTGAGCTCGAGGAAGCCGGTCGCGTGGACGGTCTCGGCCGCTTCGGCCTGTTCTGGCGGGTCTGCCTCCCGCTGGCCCGGCCGGCGATCGGCGCGGTCGCCATCTTCACCTTCCTGCACAGCTGGAACCTCTACCTGGAGCCGATCGTCTTCCTGTCCAGCAAGTCCAAGTTCACCATCCCACAGGCGCTGACCCAGTACGTCGACGCGTACGGCGGCCCGATGTGGAACACCCAACTCGCCGCCGCCACCCTGTCGGCGCTGCCGGTGCTGATCATCTTCGTGCTGGCGCAACGCCAGTTCGTCGAAGGCCTGGCCCAGACCGGCCTGAAGGGCTGATCGCCTGCGGCCCGTCCGCTTCTCCGCGCGTGAGGAGTGTGGTCTACTGCGCGAGAGGGGGTGCGGGCGGATGGCCACAGCACGAGAGTTGGGCGAGGTCGAGATCGCGAACACCTCGGGGCGGCCGGTGGTGATGTTCGTGCATGGGCTGTGGTTGCTGGCCGGGAGCTGGCAGCGGTGGCGGGAGAAGTTCGAAGCGGCCGGGTACGCGACCGTGGCGCCAGGCTGGCCGGATGATCCGGAGAGCGTCGGCGAAGGGCGGGCGAATCCGGCGAGCTTCGCGGGGAAGTCGGTCGGCGCGATCACGGAGTACTACGCGGACACGATCTCGCGGCTGGAGCGGAAGCCGGCGATCGTCGGGCACTCGTTCGGCGGGCTGATCACGCAGAAGCTGGCGGGCATGGGCCTCGCGACTGTCGCGGTCCCGATCGACCCGGCGCCAGGGCGAGGCATCCTGCCGTTGCCGTTGTCCGCGCTGCGGGCGTCCTTCCCGGCCCTGCGGAATCCCGCGAACCGGAAGAAGGCCGTGATGCTGACCTACGGCCAGTTCCGGTACGCCTTCGTCAACGCCGTACCAGAGGACGAGGCCCGGAAGCTGTACGACGAGTTCCCGGTGCCAGGGCCCGGGCTGCCGCTGTTCCAGGCGGCGGTCGCCAACTTCAACCGGGGCAGCGAGACGGCGGTCGACCGAGCCAACCCGAACCGCGGCCCGATGAAGTTCCTCTCCGGCGAGAACGACCACACCGTCCCCTGGGCCATCACCAACGCGTCGTACCGCAAACAGCTCGTCAACCCGTCCATCACCGAGATCGAGGAGATGCCCGCCCGCGGCCACTCCCTCGTCATCGACTCCGGCTGGGAACACGTCGCCGACACCGCGCTCGCCTTCATCCAGAAACACCACACCTGACTCGTTGCTCGAAGCAATATCTCGGGATCGATTGTCCACAGGAAGCTCGGCTGTGGATAACCTCGTGTCTTGGGATCCCTTGAGAACAAGGGGTTTTCGGAGTGGGAAACTGTCGGAGGACCCGTCTAGAGTTCTTGGCATGGAGATCCTCGGCGAACGACCCGTCTGGTCGATGAGCGACAGCGAGAAGCTGTCGACTCTCGACGCGGTGGTCGCCGAGGTGGCTCGGCTGGAGACAATCAAGTGGCAGCTGATCGCCGGCCTCGACCAATCGGGGTACGCCGAGGACCTCGGCGCCGGTGACACCGCCCGCCTGCTGTCCCAGCGCTACCGCATCGACGCGACCGAAGCCCACCGGGACGTCCGCGTCGCCAACCGTCTGACCAGGCACCCCGCCACCACGGCCGCTCTCCCTGACCCGGGCGTCCCCTTCGCCAACCCGACCACCGCCCATCCCGCCGCCACTGAGACTGCGGGGCTCAGCGACCCGGACGGCTCCACGGTTGGAGCCTGGCGCGTTCATCCCGCGCAGGCCGAGGCGATCATGTCGGTCATGGCCAGGGTGCCCTCAACGGTGCCGGCCGAGGACGTCGAGTTCGCCGAACGGCAACTGATCGGCCTGGCGGCCACCCACACGCCCTCCGAGCTACGCCGCGCGGGCATGAAGATCCGCGACATCCTCGACCCCGACGGCCCCGAACCGGACGAGCAGACGGCGTACGCCCGCGAATCTCTCACGCTGAAACCCGCCGATCGCGGCGTCACCTTCCGTGGCTACCTGGCCAACGAGAACGCGGAACTGTTGCGCACCCTTATCCATGCCCAAGCCAGACCACACAAGACTGTCGACGGTGAGCTCGACCCGCGTCCTCGTGCCAAGCGCCAGGCCGACGCCCTCACCACCGTCCTGAACACCGCCGCCACCGCACACCTGGCAAGCGGTCCCGCACGCCACACCGACCGTGCCACGAACCCCGCGTCGTCAGCTCCAACTCGGGCCGGGGACGGTGATGGTCCGGGTGTGGATGGTGGGTCCGTGCCGGGGTTCGGCCCGAAGGCACAGCTCAGCGTGACCATCGACTTCGACGATCTCAGAGCCGCGACCGCGAACGCGACCGGTGCCCTGGTGTTCGGGGACAACCTGTCGGCCGGAGCCATCCGCCGCTTGGCCTGCGATGCCGAGATCCTCCCGATCGTGCTCGGCTCCAAGTCGCAGCCCCTCGACGTCGGCACCAGCCAACGCCTCGTCACCCGACCGATGCGGCGCGCGCTGAACGCCCGCGACAAGGGTTGCGTCGTGTGCGGCGCGCCGCCGATCCAATGCGAGGCCCATCATGTCGTGCCGTGGCTGGAGGGTGGTGTGACTGCCGTGTCGAACCTGGTACTCCTCTGCAAGCGCCACCACAACGCCCTGCACTCCGGCCATTGGCACATCCGCATCATCGACGGCATAGTCCGCGTCACCCGCCCCGCCTGGACCAGCCCCACCGCGATCCCACCAGGCAGATACCGACCACCCGCCGCTCCCCCAAGTCACCAACTCACAAGCTCAACCCCACGCGTCGACCCATCCAACGACGGCCCCGAGCCCGCCGTACACATATCCACGCAACCTCCACCCACGCCCGGCGCGCCCCCACACTTCAGTCCGTGGGACGACGACACCTTCACGGCGACCGACGCCCGGCGGCCCGCGTGAACCATCACGCCTGATCCGTTGATGATGCAGTTGGTGAGAGCCAGCACGCCAGACGTTTCACGTGCCGAGCCAACACAAGCCGCCCAGCGAAGACACGGGCCGGCCGGAGTGGGCGCAACGTGCGCGCGGGGTGGACCTCGGTGGGTCAGTGGTGGTTCAGGAGGTTTACGGCTTCTGCTGCCCAGTAGGTGAGGATGGTGTCGGCGCCGGCTCGGCGGATGGAGGTCAGGGTCTCCAGGATCGCGCGGTCGCGGTCGATCCAGCCGTTGGCGGCTGCGGCCTCGACCATCGCGTACTCGCCGGAGATGTTGTACGCCGCGACCGGGACGTTCACGTGGTCGCGGACCTGGCGGATGATGTCGAGGTACGCCAGGGCCGGCTTCACCATCACGATGTCGGCGCCTTCGGCGATGTCGAGGTCGACCTCGCGGATCGCGTCGCGGGCGTTCGCACTGTCCTGCTGGTACGTCCTCCGGTCACCCTGCAGCGACGAGTCCACCGCCTCGCGGAACGGACCGAAGAACGCGGACGCGTACTTCACGGCGTACGCCAGGATGACCGTGTCCAGGTGACCGGCCGCGTCGAGCGCCGTACGAACGGCCCCGACCTGGCCGTCCATCATCCCGGACGGGCCGACCACGTGCGCGCCGGCGGAAGCCTGCGCGACGCCCATCTCCGCGTAGATCGGCAGCGTCGCGTCGTTGTCCACGCGACCAGAGGAGTCGAGTACGCCGCAATGCCCGTGCGAGGTGAACTCGTCCAGGCACAGGTCCGACATCACCAGCAACGCGTCGCCGGCCTCCGAGACAGCGTCCCGGATCGCGACGTTGAGGATCCCGTCCGGATCCAAGGCACCAGACCCGACCTCGTCCTTGACGGCAGGGATCCCGAACAGCATCACGCCGCCGAGTCCGAGCTGAGCCGCCTCGGCGATCGCCTTCCGCGCGGTGTCGCGGGTGTGCTGCACGACGCCCGGCATGGACTTGATCGCGATCGGCTCCCGGGCGCCTTCCCGGATGAACATCGGCAGGATCAGCTGCCGCGGCTCCAGCGTGGTCTCCGCGACCAGCCTGCGCACCGCCGCCGACGACCGAAGCCGCCTCGGCCTGACCTCCGGGAAACCACCAGACACGGACCTAGCTCTTCCTGCGTGAGCCCGAGCGCCGCTCGGACGGGCGGGTGACCGGTTCCCCGGCCTCGACCATGGTGTCACGCCGGTCCGCACCGAACCGGGCGAGGGCGTCGGCCAGCTCCTCGGCGGCCGGCGTCTCGGCCATCGCGTCGACCCGCAGGCCGTGCTCCTCGGCCGTCTTCAGCGTGGCCGGGCCGATGACCGCGATCACCGTGGACGCGTGCGGCTTGCCGGCGATGCCGACCAGGTTGCGCACCGTCGAGGAGGAGGTGAACACGACCGCGTCGAACTTGCCGGACTTGATCGCCTCGCGGGTCGGCGCGGGCGGTGGCGCGGCCCGGACGGTCCGGTACGCCGTCACGTCGTCGACCTCCCAGCCGAGATCGGTCAGGCCCGCGACCAGCGTCTCGGTGGCGATGTCCGCGCGCGGCAGGAACACCCGGTTGATCGGGTCCAGCACCTCGTCGAACGGCGGCCAGTCCTCGACCAGACCGGCGGCCGACTGCTCGCCGGACGGGACCAGGTCCGGACGGATGCCCCAGGCACCGATCGCCTCGGCGGTCTTGTCGCCGACCGCGGCGATCTTCAGCCCGGAGAACGCCCGCGCGTCCAGGCCGTACTCGTCGAACTTCTCCCGGACCGCCTTGACCGCGTTGACCGAGGTGAACGCGACCCACTCGTACCGGCCCTCGACCAGGCCTCGGATGGCCTTGTCCATCTGCTGCGGGTTGCGCGGCGGCTCGACGGAGATCGTCGGGACCTCTTCGGGCATCGCGCCGTAGCGGCGAAGCCGATCCATCAGCGGCCCGGCCTGGTCCTTGGTGCGCGGCACCAGGATCCGCCAGCCGAACAGCGGCTTGGTCTCGAACCAGGACAGCGCCTCGCGCTGCTCGACCACGGCACCGACCACGATCACGGCCTCGCCGGTCACCTTGGCGGCGCGCAGGTCCGCGACGATCGTCTCCAAGGTCCCGACCACACTGGTCTGTGCGGTCGTCGTACCGCCGACGGTCACCGCGACCGGCGTGCCGCCGTCGAAGCCGGACTCGATCAGAGCGTTGGCGGTGTCCTTCAGAACGTCCACAGCGTTCAGCAGCACCAGCGTCTGCTTCGGGTTCAGCCGGCCGAGGTCGAGCTTGGCCTCGGCCAGGTCGAGCACGGTGACCTCGCGGTCACCCTTCATCGTCAGCGGGATGCCGGCGTACGTCGGAACGGCGCTGACCTCGCTGACACCGGGGATGACGTTGAAGCCGATACCGGCCTTCCGGCACGCGGACGCCTCCTCGGCTCCGCTGGAGAACGTGAACGGGTCGCCGGTGAGCAGGCGGACCACGTTCGCCGAGGTCTTGGCCGTCTTCACCACCAGTCGGGCCCGGGCGGCGACCTTCAGCGCCCGGCTGCCCTCGGCGCCGGACCCGTCGATCACCTCGACGCCCGGCCGGCAGTACGCCAGGAACGCGTTGTGCTCGGGGCCCTCGACAACGACCGCGTCGGCGTTCGCCAGTACGTCGCGGCCGGCCAGGGTCAGCAGGGACGGGTCACCCGGCCCGACGCCGACGAACGTGACATGGCCGAGTGGTCTGGTCTGCTTGACCGTACTGGTGGCGGCGGCCTTCGCCGGCACTTTCTGAGGTGTGCTGGATGCTGCGGTGGCCGCTGTCTTCGCGCTGCTCACGTCTGCCTTCGCCCTCGTCCTCGTCCTGCTTGTCTTGTGCGCCGTCTCATGGGCCCCCTTGTGGGCGGCCGTCGTTCCCCGTGCCGGTGTCATGTTCGCTCCAGCAACTCGTTCGCCAGCGCTTTGCCCAGGGCAACCGGATCGTCCACCGGCCCGTTCGCGGAGAGCCGTCGTACGCCGTCGTCCTGGCCGAGCGCGCCCCGCAGCCACAGCTCGGGACCGTCCTCACCGTCGACCACCTCGGCGAGTGCACCGACCGGAGCCGTGCAGCCCGCCTCGAGCGTGGCCAGCAGTTGCCGTTCCGCCGTGACCGCGGCCCGGGTGGCCGCATCGTCCAGCGGAGCCAGGGCGGCCAGCACCTCGCTGTCGCCCGCCCGGCATTCGATGCCCAGGGCACCTTGTCCCGGTGCGGGCAGGACCTGGATCGGATCCAGGGTCTCGGTCACCTCGGCGAGCCGTCCCAACCGGGACAACCCTGCCCTCGCGAGGACCACCGCGTCCAATTTGCCGTCGGTGACCATCCCGATCCGGGTGTCCACGTTGCCGCGGATCCCGGTGCATTCGATGCCGAGGCCGAGCGCATCGAGCTGCGCCACCCGGCGAGCCGCGCCGGTGCCGACGAGCGCACCCGATGGCAGCTCTCCCAGGGTGAGCCCGTCGCGGGCGACCAGCACGTCGCGCGGGTCCTCGCGGACCGGGATCGCACCCATGGCCAGACCCTCGAGAGGTTGGGTCGGCAGATCCTTCAACGAGTGCACGGCGATGTCGATCTCGTCAGCCAGCAAGGCGTCGCGCAGTGCGCTGACGAAGATGCCGGTACCGCCGATCTGCTCCACCGGCGCCCTGTTGACGTCCCCGGTCGTGACGATCGGCACCAGCTCGACCTCGTGGCCGAGCTCGCGCAGCCAGTCGGCGACCATGGTTGCCTGTACGGTCGCCAGCGCGGACCGCCGGGTGCCGAGCCTGATCATGCGTGCTCACCTCCGGGCGCCTTCGGCGTGGTCACCGCGTCGACCGTCGCCTGATCGAGGGCGAAGAGTTCGCGCAGTGCGTTCGCGTACGTCGGCCCGCCCGGATCAGCGGCGAGCTCTTTCACCCGAACCGTCGGGTTGTGCAGCACCTTGTCGACCACGCGGCGGATCGTCCGGGTGACCTCTTCCCGCTGGACGTCGTCCAGGCCGGGCAGCCTGCGCTCCAGCCGGGCCAGCTCGGAGTCGACCAGCTCGGTCGCCATCGCCCGCAGCGCGACCACCGTCGGTGCGACCGACGCGGCCCGCCGGGTCGCCTCGAACGCCCCGGTCTCCTCGCTGACGATCCGGCGTACCTCGTCGATGTCGGCCTCACTGCCGCCGGACGTCCCTGCGATGTCGGCGAGGGTGACCAGCGTGACGCCTGGGATGCGCGCGGCCTCGGGAGCCACGTCCCGCGGCAGAGCGACGTCCAGTACGCCGAACGGCTGCCCGTCCGTCGCGTTCCGGATCATCTCCTCGGTCAGTACGACGCCCCGTGCGCCGGTGCAGGACACGACCAGCTCAGCCTCGGCCAGCGCGTCGGGCACGTTCGCGAGCTGGATCGCCGTACCGCCGACCCGCTCGGCCAGCGCGACCGCGCGGTCATAGTTGCGGTTGGCAATGGTCACGCTCTTCGCGCCGCCGTTGAGCAGCGTCTGCGCGGCCAGCGAGGCCATCGAACCGGCGCCGACGACGAGCGCGCGGCGGCCTTCGTACCCGCCGAGAGCTTCCAGCCCGGCCGACACGACCGAGCGCCCGGCCGAGTCGATGCCGGTCTCGGCGTGCGCCCGCTTGCCGACCCGCAACGCGTGCTGGAGCAGGGCGTTCAGGTCGGTGCCGATGGTCTCCAGATCCTGGCCGACGCGCAGCGTTTCCTTCACCTGGCCGAGGATCTGGCTCTCGCCGACGACCATCGAGTCCAGCCCGACCGCGACCTGGAACAGGTGTGCGACGGCACCTTCCTCGAAGTGCACGTAGAGGTGCTCGGCCAGATCCAGCAGCGGTACGCCGGTGACGTCGGACAGGATCGCGGTGACCTCGTCCATACCCGCGTGGAAGCGGTCGACGGTCGCGTAGACCTCGGTCCGGTTGCAGGTGGCGATCACCGCGGACTCGGCGACAGCCGGAGTGTTCTTGACCGCCAGGGCCAGCTTGGTCGCCGCGTCCGGATCGAGCGCCACGCGCTCGAGGACGTTGATGTCAGCTGAGCGGTGGCTGATACCGACGACCAAGTAGCTCATGCCCCGACACCTCCGCCCACGCTCGGCAGATCCGTCAGACCGTTCATCGCTGGTAGCTCGGGCACCTGGGGGAGCGCCGCCTCTCCGGACTTTCGTTGTTCGTGGTACGCCAGGATCTGCAACTCGATCGAGAGGTCCACCTTGCGGATGTCGACACCGGTGGGCACGGACAGCACCACCGGCGCGAAGTTCAGGATGCTGGTCACCCCGGCGGCGACCAACCGGTCGCACACCCCCTGGGCCGGACCGGCGGGAGTGGTGATGACGCCGATCGAGACCCGGTCGGCCTTGACGATGTCCTCCAGCTCGGCGAAGTCGCGGACCTCCATGTCGCCGATCCGCTCGCCGATCAGGTTCGGGTCGGCGTCCAGCAGCGCCACGATCCGGAACCCGCGGGTGCCGAAACCGGAGTAGTTCGCCAGCGCGTGGCCCAGGTTTCCGATCCCGACGATGACCACGGCCCAATCCTGGGTGACACCGATCTCACGGGCGATCTGGTAGCGCAGGTACTCGACGTCGTACCCGACGCCGCGGGTGCCGTACGAGCCCAGGTAGGACAGATCCTTGCGCAGCTTGGCCGAGTTGACTCCGGCGGCGGTGGCCAGGTCCTCACTCGAGGCGGTCGCGATCCCGCTGTCCGACAGTGCGGTCAGGGCCCGCAGGTAGACCGGCAAGCGCGCGACAGTCGCCTCGGGGATACCGCGTTCGGTTCTCGTCGGCGGGCCCGGTCGACGGCTGCTGGCACGCGTCACAATTCTCCTGGGAACGGTTGCTCGGCCGCGGTCTGACGGCCGGCGGCCCGTTCCTTACTCTAGGAGCTTGTGAACGTGAGAACAAAATCGGCGGGAGTGACCCAGCGCACTACGCGGTCAAGGCCTTCCTGAGTCTCGCCGGGTCGACGCGCCAGAAGTCGTGCTGCTTGCCGTCCACGAACGTGACCGGGATCTGTTCGCCGTACTCCGTGAACAGCCGGTCGTCCCGGGTGATGTCGACCTCGGTCCACTCCACCCCGAGCTCGGCACAGACCGCGCGGACGATCTTCCGGGCGTCGTCACACAGGTGACAGCCGGGCTTCCCGTACAGCGTGACCCTGCTCATCGGTCCGCCTCCCGGAGCCGGCCCTTGGCGACCTTGCCGGTGACCGAGTGCGGCAGATGGTCGACCACCTCGATCTCCACCGGGCACTTGAACCTGGCCAGCCGGGTCCCGGCGTACTCCCGGACCTCGGCGATGTCGACGGTCGCGCCGGCCTGCGGTACGACGAACGCCTTCACCGCTTCGCCGGTCTCCTCGGACGGTACGCCGATGACCGCGGCCTCACGGACCCCGGGCGCACCGACCAGCACCTCCTCGACCTCGCTCGGGAAGACGTTGAAGCCGGACACGATGATCAACTCGCGGAGCCGATCGACCAGGAACAGGTCGCCGTCGGCATCCAGGAACCCGACGTCGCCGGTGCGGTACCACCCGTCGCGGTCCGGGCCTTCGGCACCGTCCGGCCAGTAGCCGGAGAACAGGTTGCCGCCGCGGATCACGATCTCACCGGGGTCGTCGCCCTCGACGTCCTCACCCTGCTCGTCGGCGATCCGGAGCTCGACGTTCGGCAGCGGACGGCCCACCGAGCCGGGCTTCGGCTCGCTCTCCCCCAGCGTGGTGGTGACACCGGGCGAGGCCTCGGTCAGGCCGTAGCCCTGGTGCACGAACTTGCCGGTCTCACGCTCGAACCGGTCCGCCATCTCGCGGTCGAGGGTGGACGCGCCGGTCAGCACGACCTTGATCGTCTTCAGCGCGTCCCGCAGGTCCGATCGGGCCAGCAGGGCGTTCAGTGCCGGCGGCGCGAGTGGCAGCCGCGTCACGCCGTACTTGCCGATGAGATCGAGCGTGTGAGCGGAGTCGAACCGCTGGTCGATCACGAGCGCGGCGCCGGTGGCGACGGCCCAGCCCAGTACGGCGTTCAGCCCGAAGGCGTGGAACATCGGCAGGACCCCGAGGACGACGTCCTCCGGTCCCATCCGGTCCTCGCCGAGCTCGGAAAGATTCTTCACGTTCGCAGCCAGTGCCCGATGGCTGAGCATTGCCGCCCGCGGATCGCCACTGGTTCCGGACGTGTACAGCAGGACCGCGAGTGTCTCAGGGTCGATCGACGGAAGTAACGGAGCGTTACCCTGGAGCTCGCCCGGACGCACCGTCCGGACCCCCTCGCCGACCTTCGCGGCAAGGTCCCCGTCGGTGACCGCGAGACGGGCTCCGGAGTGCTTGAGGACGGCCGCGATCTCGGGCTCGGTCAGCCCGGTGTTCAGCGGTACGGCGACCAGCCCGGCGCGGAGAATCCCCAGGTAGGACGTGACGAACTCGATGCTGTTGGCCATCAGCAGGACGACCCGGTACCCGGGCACCAGGCCGGCCGCGGCGAACCCCTGCGCGGTCGCGCCGACGATCTCGTCGAGTTCGCGCCAGGTCAGCCGCCGGTCCCCGTCGACCAGCGCCAGACGTTCACCGTGACGTTGCGCTGTGTCACGAAGAATGTCAGCGAAATTGAAGTTCACCAGGCGAGTCTGCCATGTCGCCGGTGCGTGCTTCCGGCACGGTTGGGGCGTTCGGCTCGCTCAGAACGGTTGCAGCAGAGCGTGACGGGCGATATACAGGTGAACTCGTGGGCGAGCTTCTGCTGAACCTCACACTGCAGAAACCGTCCAGCCCGGGGTACCTATGCGCAATTAACCCCCGGCAGCAGGCTGCGCCGTTGTCCGGTGCCGGCCCGCTGGCGCATTCGTGACGACTCGGACCGGACGGAAGGCGGCACGCCTCAGGCTGTTGACAGCGAGTGCTTAAGGCATAACGCTCGGTGCTGTCTCAGCCGCTGTGGCCATTCGCGGATGTGTCAGACGACGTGTCAGTTGAACGGGGAGAAATCTTGACGACGCCGGAGCCAAGCCCGGACGGGATGAGACGTGCGGAGCTCGTCGATCGCGCCCAGGCCGGGGACGTCGGTGCCTTCGGTGAGCTGTACGACGAGTACTCGCTCACCGTCTATCGCTACATCTACACACGGGTGTCGTCCTCGGCACTCGCCGAGGACCTGACCAGCGAGACGTTCGTCCGGGCGCTGCGTGCACTGGACTCGTTCCGCTGGCAGGGCCGGGACTTCGGCGCCTGGCTGGTGACGATCGCCCGGAACCTGATCACCGACCACTACAAGTCCGGACGGGTCCGGCTCGAGGTGGTCACGGACGAGATCGAGACGCACGACCGGCAGACCGAGGGGCCGGAGGTCGACGTACTGGCCGCCGCCACCGCCGAGGTCCTGCGGGACGCCGTCGCGGCCTTGCCCGAGGAGCAACGCGACTGCCTGACGATGCGATTCTTCGCCGGATTGTCGATCGCGGAAACGGCCAAGGCGCTGGAGAAGTCCGAAGGCGCCGTCAAGCAACTGCAACTGAGGGCCGTACGGCACTTGGCGAAGGTTATCCCCAAGGACTTGAGGTGAGGAGGATGACAACGAATGTCTTTCGTAACCCGTCAGCGAGTTTCCTCGTTCTCCTTCGTGAGGACCTGTCGGTGACCCCGGCTGGCCATTGAGGAGAACGAGAACACATGAGTGACCTGCACAGGGCTCGAGCGCGCGCGGAGTCATTCGCGCACGCCATCGATCACGGGCCCCGTCACTCTTCGCGACTGAGCGATGATCCGGAGCTTGTGGAGGCTGTGGAGCTGGTCGGACGGCTGAGGACCGCCGGCGCAGTGGCACCGCGTCCGGAGTTCAGTGCCGAGCTACGGCACCGCCTGATGGAACAGGCGGCTGCCCGCGCGGCGACGACTCCGATGGTGGTGCACAGCACTCCCGACGGTCCGGACGACCCGCCGACCCGCGAGGACGTCGACGCGTCCGTGACACAGATCCGCCATCGTCACGGCCGGCGCATCCGGCTCGTGGCCAGTACCGCCGCGCTGGTCCTGCTCGGAGGTGGCATCGGTTCCGCCGCCGCCGCTCAGCAGGCGATGCCCGGCGACACCTTGTACGGGATGAAGCGCAGTATCGAGAACGTGGCCACCAATGTGGGTGTCGGGGACGACTCCCGCGGCCGGCGCGATCTCGAGCACGCGATGACCCGACTGTCCGAGGTCCGCGCGCTGGCCGAGCACGGCGGCGACGTGGGCACGATCAACGGCACTCTGGACGACTTCTCGGCGCAGGCCCGCAAAGGCGTGTCCCGCCTGGTCGCGTCGTACCAGCAGGACGGCGACGAGGGTTCGATCACGGCGATCACCACCTTCATCACGAACGCCCGCCAGGCTCTTGGTGAGCTCGCGCCGAAACTGCCCCCGGAGTCGCTGAAGTCCGCCGTGGAGGCGCTGGCCACGATCGAGCAACTGGCCCAGCACACCACGGCCGCCTGCCCGAAGTGCGATCAGCCGAAGCCGGCCAAGGGCACCCAGCCTGCCGGTCCGAGCGTGGGCACCGAGCCGAGCGATCCGTCCAACGGATCGCCCAGTTCGAAGTCGTCCACCGCGCCGGCGCCCGGTGCGTCCACGCAGCCGAGTGGGTCGCCGACCAAGCTGCCGAACACCACGATCGTCGAGGAGTCCAACACTCCCCCGCCGAGTCTGAAGACGCCCCCGAACCCCAACACCCCGAACTCGTCGACGACTCCCACGATCGTCCCGAGCCTCCCGACGCCAGGCACACCGTCGTGGCCCTGGCCCTTCCCGACCCTCAGCATCCCGACTCTCATCAATCTCCCCGGCGTCATCCAGACCTTGCTCCCACCCTGGAAGTAGGCCCAGACGCGCAGAAGCCCGGCACACACGATGTGCCGGGCTTCTCCATGCCCACCCGCCCGGGTGCTTGTCCTGTCTGATGTGCGAAGCGGGTTCAGCTGGGGGAGGCAGTGTGCAGCTGGACAGGAGGTGTCGGGCCGTTCCTAGTGCAGTCGAGCGCCCCGCGCGTCCTGTGTACGGCGTATCGCAGGTGCACTACCCGTCGAGCTGCACACCGCCGGTCCTGCACACCGCCGGTCGACGACCCACAGGCCGCCCGCTCGGCCCCACCGACCCTCAGGCATGTGAGCGGACATCCCCTCGAATGGCCGGTTCTCTGCCCGAAATACGACCGGACAAGGGGCAACCTCAGGGGTTATCCGTTGGTGTGGGCATCAGCCGGCGGGGGGCGCTTTCATCCCCAGGCTCCTGTGCCCCCGGCCGTCCCGCCGCTCGGCCTTCGAGAGGAGATCCGTTCGCGTGGTGGGTTCTCTGCTCCTATAGGACGGGAGAACCCACCACGGGCAGGGATATCCGTTGGTGTGGCATGAGCCGGGCGCGGGTGTGCCGGGCTTCTGGTTGGGCTGAGGTGTAGGGGCTGTCTGTCAGAAGAAGACTGAGCGGCGTCGCATCAGGAGGGTGTAGAGGGTCTGCTGGATGGTTTCGCGGACCTGGTCGGTGACGTTGAAGACGAGCATCGGGTCGTCGGCAGCGCCGTCGGGGAAGTCGTCGGTGCGGATCGGCTCGCCGAACTCGATCAGCCACTTGGACGGGAGTGGGATCAGCCCCAGCGGTCCGAGCAGCGGGAAGAACGGCGTGATCGGGATGTACGGAACGCCGAGCAACCGCGCCAGCGACGCGATGTTGCCGACCAGTGGGTAGATCTCCTCGGCGCCGACGATCGAGCACGGAATGATCGGTACGCCGGTCCGCATCGCGGCGCTGACGAACCCACCCCGCCCGAAGCGCTGGAGTTTGTACCGCTCGGAGAACGGCTTGCCGAGACCCTTGAAACCCTCCGGCCAGACACCGACCAGATTGCCCTGCCGCAGCAGCCGCTCGGCGTCGTCGTTGCTCGCCAGCGTGGCCCCGCCCTTGCGGGCCAACTCCCCGACGAACGGCGTCTGGAACACGAGATCCGCCGCAAGCGTGCGCAGCGGCCGGTTCGTGTGATCCGCGACGACCACCTGGGTGACCAACCCGTCGAGCGGCATCGTGCCGGAGTGGTTCGCGACCACCAGGGCGCTGCCGGTGTCCGGGATGTTCTCGATCCCCCGCACCTCGACCCGGAACCACTTCTCCACCATCGGCCGCAGCATCGGCAGCAGGACCTGGTCGGTCAGGTCGGAGTCGTACCCGAACTCGTCGAGCTCGTACTCCCCGCTCACCCGCCGCCGCAGGAACGCGAGCCACTCCGCGACCCGCCGCTCCCCGTCCTCGCCGAACAGCTCGTGCACGACCCGCTCGAGTCCCGCGAAGTCCAGCGGTGCTGCCTCGACGACCGGCTCCTGCGGTCGCGGTCCGGCCTCGACCGGCTCCGCCACGGGCGGCTCCACCGACCGCTTGCCCTTCTTCTTCAACCGCGTTCCCGGCCCCGCGAGTGCGCGAGCAGCCGCGGACGGCGTCGTACGGCGTCCTGATCCGCGGCCCGGACGCCCGCCGGCACCGATCGGGATCACTTCGGCGTCAACCACGCAACGCTCCCAGTCCGGCCGTCAGCAGCGACGCCGCGCGGGCGACCGCGCCGGGGCCGAGCGAGTCCCGGAAGTCGTCGAAGGCGGCCGCGGTCGTGTACTTCGGCTCGAAGCCGAACTCGGACCGCATCCGGGTGGTGTCCACCGCGCGGCCGTAGGTCAGGAAGGTGATCTGGTCCGGCGAGAAGTCCGCGAGCCGGGCCCGGCGTACGGCGGCCGCCGTGCCGGACGCGGTGAAGGACGGCAGCCGGAGCGCGGGACGGCCGAGTTTGCGGATCGCCTGGGACAGCGACAGCACTCCGTCGCCGGCCAGGTTGAAGGTCCCGGGCAGGTCGTTCACGGTGGCGTGGTGGATCGCCTCGACGCCGTCGTCCTCGTGCAGGAACTGCAGGCGGGCGTCGTACCCGAAGACGGTCGGTACGACGGGCATCGCGAAGTACCGGGTGATCGGGGAGTCGGTCCTGGGACCGATCCAGTTCGCCATCCGGAGCGTGGAGACGCGGACGTCGGGGCGGCGCCGGGCGAAGCCGCGCACGTACCCCTCGACCTCGACCGCGTCCTTGCTCAGCCCGGTCTGGTGGATCGCCCGCGGCGCCATCTCCTCGGTGAACATGGCCGGATCCCGCGGACCGGCGCCGTACACCGTGGTCGACGACTTCACCACCAGCTTGGCCACGCCGGGCGCCTTCTGGCAGGCGGCGAGCAGCTGCATGGTGCCGATGACGTTGATCTCCTTCATCGACGAGCGGCCGCCGGCGCTGCCGGGGGTGGCCACGACGCCGGTGTGGACGACCGTGTCGACGCCCTCGGCGGCGATCACCTTCGCGATCACAGGGTTGCGGATGTCGGCCCGGACGAACCGGACCCGGCCCAGCTCGGCCCGTGGCGGCACCACGTCGACGCCGAGCACCGTGCCGATCGACGGATCGTCGGCCAGTCTGCGGGCACAGCGAGCACCGGCGTCCCGGGAGACGCCGGTCACCATTACTACCTGTGCCACGAGAAACCCCCAGCCAGACAGCAACCCCACAAGTGGTCGCGCCGGCCCCCGGCGCGGCGGGAACTGCTTACTTGCCGAGCTTGCGGCGCTGCACCCGCGTCTTCTTCAGCAGCTTGCGGTGCTTCTTCTTCGCCATACGCTTACGGCGCTTCTTGATAACAGAACCCACAGTGGACCATCCAAACTCAAAGAGAACGTCGGCAAAGCTTACCCGCAGGTCAGGCGGTGAACCTAAAGCAGGCTGCTTCGCTAGGCTGGGCGGTGACCTGGGGAGGCGCCGATGGCAAGCAGTACGACGGCCCGGTACGACGGTCTCGCCGACTGGTACGACGCGAAATACGTGGCCGGAGCGGAACCACATCAGCCGGGTCTGCTCGAGCTCCTCGGGCCTGGATCCGGTCCCTGCCTGGACATCGGGTGTGGCACCGGGCGCAACTTCGAGACCATTCGGGCGAGTGGGCGCAATGTGGTCGGGGTGGACTTCTCCGCCGACCAGTTGCGGCTGGCACGGAGCCGGACCGACGGTCCGCTGATGGTCGCGGACGCCGCCACCCTCCCGTTCGCCGACGAGTCCTTCGACACCGCGATGGTGATGTGGATCTCCACGGACGTGGATGACTTCGCCCAGGTCGTGCGTGAGGCCACGCGGGTGCTCCGGCCGGACGGGGTGCTCGTCGTGTACGGCGTACATCCGTGCTTCAACGGCCCGCACGTCGTCTGGAACGAGGACGGCAGCCGCCTCATCCACCCCTCCTACCGCCGGCCGGGCTGGCACGAGGAGTCGCCGTACTGGGGCGACGGGATCCGGCGGCACGTCGGCATGCACCACCTCATGCTCGCCGACTACCTGAACGCCTTCCTCACCACCGGCTTGACCCTCGAACGCTTCGAGGAACCGGACACAAGAGGCGTCCCCCACTCCCTCGCCGCCCGCGCCCGCCGCTCCACCTGAGCACAGGCTGTCGGTGCCGGCTGGTTGACTGGTCGGCATGGTGACGCTGGATTCGTGGAGTGAGCAGGACTTCGCCCTGCTCGAGGGCTGCAACACGCCCGAGATGACCGCTCACTTGGGCGGCCCAGAGACCCCGGCCAAGCTGCGCGAGAGGCAGCAGCGGTACGTCGAGAACACCTTCACGGGTCAAATGTTCGTGATCGTCACCGACGCCGGCGACCGGGCCGGCTTGGTCGGCTACTGGGAGCACACCGAGGCAGCCGAGACGGTCTGGGAGACCGGCTGGGCGATCCTGCCGGAGTTCCAGGGGCGTGGGCTGGCGACCGCCGCGGTAGCCGAGGTGGCGAAGGTCGCCGCTGCGGCGGCGAAGCACAGCACGCTGCACGCTTACCCCGGCGTGACGAACGCCGCTTCCAACGCGCTGTGCCGCAGGGCCGGCTTCGTCCTGCTCGGCGATCGCGACTTCGAGTATCCCAAGGGCCACTGGATGCGTTGCAACGACTGGTCCCTCGACCTCTAGGCGGCTTTGCGGGTCGGGAGCTGGACGGGTTCGGTGAGAACGACCAGGTGTGGGGTGGCGGTCTGGTTGGTGGTCGAGGCGTAGGCGGCGGGAGTGAAGGCGACGGCGGCGAGGCCGAGGGTGATGATGGTGCCTGTGGCAACGGTCTTGACGATCTTGAGCTGCATCGTGGGCTCCTGGAGGTCATGGATTCGGCAGTGATTCCATCCTCAGGGCCGGTACTGCGATCGTTCTGGGAGGAAGCTGGGAGCTTCCTGGGAGTCACAGCCCCGCGACCTCCGGCACCGCGGCGGTGAGGATCCCGACCGACTCCGGCGTCCAGGGTCCGGTACGGATCACGATCGCGTGATCGATACCCCATGATGCTTGCTCGCGGCAACGTTCAACGAAGGTGCCGACGGTGTCGTCCGGGGTGAGCCGGGTCGACAGGGTCTTCGCGATCTCGTCGTACCCGCGGCCGAGTTCGTCGCAGTGCGCGCGGAGTACGTCGAGCTTGTGGCGCACCGTCGTACCTGCGTCGGGCAGGTCGAAGAGGTTGCAGGCGTCGGCCCGCCGCGCCACCATCCGCAGCGTCTTCTGCTCGCCCGTCCCACCGATCAGCACCGGCGGACGCCGTTCCGGCCGCGGGCTGCAGATCGGTCCCTCGAGCTGGAAATGCTTGCCCTGGTACGGCGAACTGTCGCCGGCGAACATGCGGTCCGCGATGTCCAGCAACTCCTCGAGTTGCTCGAACCGATCCTTGGTAGGTCCGAGCGGGATCCCCATCGCCTTCGCCTCATCACCTTCCCACCCGATCCCGACCCCGAACCACGCCCGCCCACGGGTGAGCGCGTCCAGCGTGGCGATCGCCTTCACCTGCACGGCGGGCGGCCGGAACGGCACCGGCGACACGAGCATCCCGAGCCGCGCCCGGCTGGTCGTCGCGGCCAGGAACCCGAGCATCGTGATCGCCTCGTACAACTCGGCCTGCGGATGACTCGTCGGGTCCGCCTGGAACAGATGATCCGGCACCCAGATCGTGTCCAGCCCACCCTCGTCCGCGATCGACGCGATCCGCCGCAGCCCGTCCACGCCATCCGCCCAGGCGTGATCCGTCACCGTCACACTGACCTTCACTCGCCCACCTCCGCAATCCCGGCCGCCGACATGTCGTGCCTCCGAATTCTTAGGGTGACCCTATATTTACGGTCACTCTAGAACCACTACCCTGACCGTGTGAAGGACGCGGACGGACTGCGGGCGCGGAAGAAGCGGGAGACGCGGGAGCGGATCGCGGCGGCGGCGCGCGAGTTGTTCGTCGCGCACGGGTTCGACGCGGTCACCGTGGTCGACGTGGCCCGGGCGGCCCAGGTGTCCGAGGCAACTGTCTTCAACTACTTCCCGACCAAGGACGATCTGTTCTTCGGCGGCGGACTGGAACAGTTCCAGGCGGCGACGCTGGCCGCGGTCGGCGACCGCCCGGCCGGAGAGTCGGCGATCGGCGCGTTCCGCCGGTTCACGATCGCGAACGTCGCGCACGCCGGCGACCCGGGCGCGGTCGACCTGATCACCACCGCCGCCCGGGTCGTGGCCGGCAGCCCGTCGCTGCAGGCCCGCGAGCGCGAGATCGTCGCCGCCACCACCGACGCCCTCGCCACCCTGCTGCGCTCGGAGGGAACGGGACGGATGGAGTCGTGGGCGATTGCCAACGCGTTGGTCGGAGTCCAGCGATCGATCGTCACCGAGGTCCGGGCCGAGGTACTGGCCGGACGCCACGGCCCGCAACTCGTCGCCCGTGTCCAGCACGGCGCCGACATCCTCCTCGCCCGACTCGAGTCCGCCTTCAACCGTTGACGAGTAGCCTGCCAACATGGCCTACGTGGTGTGGACACTAGAGGTAGCTCGCAACGGGTCCGAGGGTTAGTAGGCCGGACCCGGCTCCTGCTTGTTCTGCTGCGGCCGGAGCCAGAGCGGCTCGGGCACGTGCCAGCGGTTGCTGGTGATTGAGCGTCTTCGCCGCTGCGGCAACGAGGCTCCAGTGGGCTTCCAGGAGTAGGCCAGGTGGTGGGTCGGGTATGTGGTCGAGCGCCTCGGCTGCTTCGGCGGGGTGGTTCTGCGACAGCAGCACGAGCGGACGGACCCACCGCCTGTGGGGACCATGGTCGGCTTCGAGGACCGGCTGGTCGTGCCGGATGGCGTAGCAGGCCAGGGCTAGTGGGAGGAGCCCGGACCTCAAGCCGGGCATGGACGAGTTGTCGAGGGGGGCGCCGGCCTGGCGGTAGGCATCGGGAGTGTCTTCGCGGAGGGCGGAGTACCACCGAGTGAAGACGGCGACCAGCGGCAACTCGTGCCGGGCGGCCAACTCTTCAGCAGCTTCGGCATGGTGGTCGGCGGCCGCATAGTCCGCCACAGCGCACGACGACTGCAGCCGGATGAGATGGCCCAGAACCTCATAGGTAAAGAGGCCATGGCGTCGGGACAGCTCAACCAACTCAGCACCGATCGCATCGCGGTCGCGGGAGAGGCCAGCGCGATAGCACGTCTGCAGGAAGACGCCGTTCAGCGCAAACGCCAGCAAAACAGGATCATCCAGGCCTCGCGCGATCGACTCAGCCTCGAGCGCCGCCTCCCGCACCCACGGATCCAGCGAACCACGCGACTCGAGCGCAATCGTCGTCAGCAACCGCGCCCGCACCCCCGGATGCTCCTGCGTAGGCAACACCCGCTCCGCCGCCGCCACAATCGCCGCGGCATGGGACTCATCGTCCGACCGCGTCCAGATCGCCGGTACGTCGTACGCCCCGATGACTCGCGCGGTGAGATCGGCATCGCCCAGCTCCTCAGCCGCTGCAATCGCCGCGAGACGGTGCCGGCGGGCAGCCTCGAGACCGCTGCCACCGGTGACGGCGAGATTCCGGAGCAGTCCCACTGTCGACTCCAGCCGAGCCCGAGTGCCCCCAACCGCCCGGTCGTACGCCGCAGCAGCCTCGGCCCAGACATGTCCGGCCGACGCCGGCTCCAGATGCGCGGCCTGGTTGAGGATGTCGGTCTCCAACCCATCGAGCGCCGGGCCGGGATCCACCCCGAGCTGACCGACCAGCATCGCCCGAGCCCGACGCAGTACGGCGAGAGCGTCGCCCTGCCGACCAGTCCGGTACAGAGCCAGCGCAAGCAACCGCCACGCGTCCTCACGCCACGGATGCTCGGTCACATGCGCATCCAGCTCAGGCACAGCCTCAGCAGCAAGCCCCAGCGCCAGCCGCGCCTCCCCCAACCGCTCCACCGCCCGCAGCCGCAACTCCGTCAACCGCGACCGTTCGCCCTGAGCCCATCCCTCGTCTGCAAACTCGGCGTACGCCGGACCGCGCCACAGCTCCAGCGCCTTCGTCAGCTCCGGCACCAACTCCCCCGCCGGCAACGCCGCACCGACAGCCGCTTCGAACCGCCACGCGTCAACAGCATCCGTCCGCAACGCATAGCCCGGACCATCGGTCACCAGCAGCCGACCCGGCGACCGCGGCGCCCGCTCTGGTTCCAACGCCCGCCGCAACGCCGCGACGAACGTCCGCACCGCGCTCAATGCACCCTCCGGCGGATCCACCCACAGGTCGTCCACCAGGACAGTCGCCGGTACGACGCGTCCGCGCGCAACGATCAACCGCGCCAGCACGGCCCGATGCCGCGGCCCCTTCAGATCCACCGGCCGCCCGGAATCATCCCAGGCCACCACCGGCCCGAGCACCCCGAAGTCCACCCGGCCACCGTAGCGCTCATCCACTGCTCATCCGCGCGCGCGATCCTGGCCGGCATGAAGATCAACGGCTTCGACTACCACCGCATCTCCGGCACCGGTGACGTGAAACTCACCGTCGCCGTCGGCGGTTCCGGTACGCCGATCGTCCTCCTGCACGGCTTCCCGCAGACCCATCTGATGTGGCGGCACGTCGCCACCGACCTGGCCGCCGACCACACCGTCATCTGTCCCGATCTCCGCGGCTACGGCGAGAGCGACAAGCCGGCCGACGGCTACGCGAAACGAGTGATGGCCGCGGACATCGTGGCCGTGGCGCGGAACCTCGGACACAGTCAGTTCGCCCTGGCCGGGCACGACCGCGGCGCTCTGGTCGCGTTCCGCGCCGGCCTCGACCACCCGGACACGATCACCCAGCTGATGTGCCTGGACGTGCTGCCCACCCTCGACATGTGGGACGTGATGCGTGGAACGAGCGCCGCCGTCGGCTTCCACCTCTACCTGATGGCGCAGCCACCCGGACTACCTGAGGAGCTGATCGCGGCCCGCCCGGACGCGTTCTTCGGCCACTTCCTCGACCTGTGGACGAACAATCCCGCCGCGATCCCGCCCGATGTCCGCGCCACCTATCTGGACGCGTGCCGGGCCGCGGTGCCGTCGATCGTCGCGGACTACCGCGCCTCGGCAGCGGTCGACGTCACCCACGACCAGGAAGACCTTGCCCAGGGCAACAAGCTGCGAATGCCGGTCACGGTGATCCAGCAGGACTGGGGAGCCGCCCTCGGCTTCGACGCCGCGGCGCTCTGGCAAGCCTGGGCTCCCGACCTTCACCACCAGACCACGACCGCAGGTCACTTCATGGCCGAGGAGTCGCCCGCAGAGATCACCACGGCGATCAGATCTCTGCTCAAGCGGTGAGACAGGCAGTCGACGTGTCCCGGACATAGCGAAGCGGCCGGTCCCGAGGGATCCGGCCGCTTGCTCTTCTCGTGGTTATCCGGCCTGGAAGAAGGCGCCCTTGAGGTAGTCGTGCACGGCATCCTCGGACACCCGGAACGAACGACCCACCCGCACCGCGGGCAGCTCACCGGAGTGCACCAGGCGGTACACCGTCATCTTGGACACGCGCATGGCCGTGGCGACCTCCGCCACGGTCAGGAACTTCACCTCGGCGAGCGGCTGCTCACCACCGGACTTCTTTGATGCCATTGCGCACCGCACTTCCAGCACGGATCGTGCGCCGGCTTCCCCTCCGGCACCTCCGTCCGTGCATGCAACGAGCGTAGTGGCTGTTGGTACGAATGGGAAAGAGGGGGACTCGTGTGACGATCTAGTAGGTGGGGTCGAGGCCCAGGAGCGGAAAGCTGGCGTCGCGGGTCGCCTTGATCGATCGGTCCAGCCAGGTGTCCGGGTTGTAACCGGTCGACCAGTCCGTGTACGACGCGTCCTGGCCGTCGGTCATCCGCATCGGCGCGACCCGCTGGAACCGGATCCGGACCTCTTCGCGCCACGTCTCGGGCACCGGGGTCTGCGGGTCGATCGGGTTCCCCGCGACGATCGCCAGCAGGTGAGTCCAGGCCCGCGGTACGACGTCGATGATCGCGTACCCACCGCCACCGGTGGCGATCCACTTCCCGTCCGTGAGTTCGTGCGCCAGGTCGTGCAACGCCAGGTACGCCGCGCGCTGCCCGTCGACCGTCTTCGTCAAGTGAGCCAGGGGATCCTCGACATGCGAGTCACACCCGTGCTGGGTCACCAGGACCTGCGGCCGGAAGGCCTTCACCACGTCCGGAACGATCGCGTGGAACGCCCGCAGCCAGCCGGCGTCCCCGGTCCCGGGCGGCAACGGGATGTTGACCGCAGTACCTTCCGCGTCAGGCCCACCGGTCTCCCCGGCGCTGCCGGTGCCCGGGAAGAGCGTGGTCGGCGACTCGTGCAGACTCACAGTCAGCACTCGCGGATCGTTGTAGAACACCTCTTGTACGCCGTCTCCGTGGTGCACGTCGACGTCGACGTACGCGACCCTCTCGGCACCGTGATCGAGCAGCCACTGGATGGCGACGGCCGGATCGTTGTAGACGCAGAAGCCGCTGGCCCGGTCGGGCATCGCGTGGTGCAGACCGCCGGAGATGTTCGCGGCGTGCCGCACCTCGCCCTCCCAGACGGCCCGCGCCGCCTCCACGCTCGCGCCGACGATGCGTGCGGAGACGTCGTGCATCCCCGGAAAGCAGTACGTGTCGTCAGTGCCGAGTCCGTGCTCCAGATCCGGCACGTCCGGGTGCTCCCCGGCGCGCTTGACCGCGGCGATGTAGTCGGCCGAGTGCACGGTCCGCAGCAGCGCGTCGTCAGCCGTCGGAGGCGGAACGACCTTGAGTTCGTCGAGTACGCCGAGCGCCCGCGCCAGGTGCATCGTCAACTCCACC
Organism: Kribbella sp. NPDC050281; assembly: GCF_040655855.1. NCBI lineage: Bacteria > Bacillati > Actinomycetota > Actinomycetes > Propionibacteriales > Kribbellaceae > Kribbella > Kribbella sp. NPDC050281. The sequence goes on from NZ_JBFAKS010000026.1 coordinate 41,354, forward strand.
CGGATCGGACTCATCGGATGTCCGCGCCCGAAGTCGTACGCCGTCAGCCCCTCGTCGAAGACCAGCATCGCCTCACCGCTCATGCCTCCGACCTTAGCCGTCACTTCACGGGCACTGGTTTCCCGAATCTGGCGTTCAGCCGGTAAGCACCACCACGCGCGTGGAACACGGACATCACCAGCACACCCACGACGGCTGCGCCCGCCGCCGCCAGCGGATGGTCGCCCACCTGCGCCCAGAAGGTGAGCAGCCCGGCGATGACGAACGCGCCCACGCCGCCGACCGCGTTGCGGACCGGCGAGTTGCCGGTCAGGTTCGGGTACTCCCGGGCGGTGATGCCGAGGACGAAGTGCGGGATCCCGTTCGCCCCCATCAGCCCGGCCAGGAAGCTCAGCACGATCGCCAGTGTCATGATCAAGCCCTTTCAGTCTACGTGTGTTGACTGAAATCTAGGCGGGATCGGCGACTGAGTCAACATGCGTAGACTGACTGGCGTGACAACCAGGATGGAGCAGCGACGGCGGACGGAAGAACGGATCCTGGCGGCGGCGCGGCAATTGTTCGGCGAGAACGGGTACGACCGGACCACGATCCGCGCTGTCGCCGAGGCGGCCGGGAGCGACGCCGGCCTGGTGATGCGGTACTTCGGCTCCAAGGACAAGCTGTTCGCCCAGGCCGCGACCATTCCCCCGGACGGGCCGATCACGGGTTCGCCCGAGGAGATCGCCGGAATGCTGACGGCTGCTCTGACCGCCAAGCTGGCCGACGAGCCGGCAGCCGCGCTGGCGGCGATGCGGGCGATGTTCAGTCATCCGGAAGCGGCCGCGGAGGTCCGGGCGGCAATGACAGGACAGCAACGACAGATCGCCGAGCAGTTGCCGGGTGAGGACGCCGTACTGCGCTCAGGGGTGATCGGAGCGTTGACGCTCGGGCTCGTGATCGGGCGGCATCTGGTCCGGCTGGACGGACTGGACGCGTCACCCGAGGAGCTGATGGCGGTGGCCGGGCCGATCATCGAGGAACTGGCCAACGGTTCCGGCTGAGCCGACAGCGGAAACGGGCGGGCGCGGCACCCCTCCAAGGCCGCGCTCGCCCGTCCCGTTCGTGCTCGTGCCAGGTACGTGCTTCATCGCGCAAACACTGCAAGGTGTTACAAGAATTGCAGGAACCTGCAATTCAGGCCGCGATTCGGTCACGGAGGGTTGTACTCGAGGCGGTCTAGGCCTCACTGTCCATCCCGTGAGGAACGCCATGAACTCGGCGAGACCCAATCGGCGGCAGATCTTTACGGCGGGGGCCGTGGTTGCTGTTTCGACGGTGGCTGTCTCGACTGCGACATCGACCGAAGCCGCCTTCGGCGGCCCGTACGGCTCCGGTGACCTCGGGGCCTGGCAGGCCATGAGCAAGGCGATCTCGACCGAGACCCAGATCAAACGGGTGCTCGCGACCAACGGGGTCTTCATGTTCGGCGACAGCATCGCCGTCCAGGACGGGAAGACGCTGGCGACCCGGCTGATCGGCCGCGACGGAAGCCAGCTGGCGGTGCACAACTGGTCCGGGCGGCCGACGTCCGGCGCCGTCGACGCGATGGTCCAGTGGGCGACGGCGTACGGCCTGCCGCGCCGGATCCTGATGGCGACCGGCAGCAACGACATCTTCGACCCGCCCAAGTTCGCCGCCCAGGTCGACCGGGCGATGAAGCTGGCGGGCTCGAACCGGTACGTGTACTGGGTCAACGTGCACGCCACCCGGTGGTCCAAGACCGCGGCCGTGCAGATGGCCGACCAGCGCAACTCCGCCTGGGTCAACCTGCAGTTGTCGGACGCCCAGAAGAAGTACCCGAACCTGCGGATCATCCGCTGGGCCGAGTACCTGGCCGCCAAGCCGAGCCGGATCACCTCCTACCTGCGCGACGGCGTGCACACCTCGATCACGCTCGGCCAGGACGCCCGCAACGAACTGACCGTCCAGTCCCTGGTGGCGCCGCTGCCGGCCGCCAAGTGACCGGACCGTCGATCGGTTATGCTGATGATGTGAACACGAACTTGCAACTGTGGTGGGCCGTCTAGGGCGGTCCCCAGCGTTCACACGCATCCAAGAGGCCGCCTCGCCGAGGCGGCCTTTTTGATGCCCTCGGTGAGGCATCCACGCACCGAAAGGGCATCGACATGACCACGCTTTCCGGCATCACCCCGTCCGGCCGTCTGACGCTGGGCAACCACCTCGGCGCACTGCGCCGGTTCACCGACCCCGAGGGGTTCTACTTCGTCGCGAACCTGCACGCGATGACGACCAGACACGACCCCAGACGGCTCGCCACGCTGACCCGCGAGTTCGCGACCCTGATGCTCGCGGCCGGCACCGCACCGGGCACGGTGTTCGTCCAGTCCGACGTCAACACCCACGCACAGCTCGCGTACCTGCTCGAATGCACGTCGTACGTCGGCGAGCTGTCCCGGATGATCCAGTACAAGGAGAAGGGCAAGGGCCGGCCGATGACGCGGGCCTCACTGTTCACCTATCCGTGCCTGATGGCCGCGGACATCCTGCTGTACGGCGCCGACCGGGTCCCCGTGGGCGGCGACCAGTCCCAGCACGTGGAGCTGGCTCGTGACGTGGCGATCCGGTTCAACCGCGAGTACGGCGAGACGTTCGTCGTACCGCAGCTGGCCAAGGCGGCGTACGCGACCCGGGTCAAGGATCTGGCCGACCCGACGAAGAAGATGAGCAAGTCCGAGGCCGACGACGCGGTCGGGACGATCCGGCTGCTGGACCCGCCGGACGTGATCCGGCGCCAGATCATGCGGGCCGTGACGGACTCCGGCAACGAGGTTCGCCACGACGAGGCGGCGAAACCCGGGATCACCAACCTGCTCGACATCCTGGCCGCCTGCACCGACGGCGACCCGGTGCAGCTGGCGACGGCGTACTCCTCGTACGGCGAGCTGAAGCGGGACGTCGCGGACGCGGTGCTGGCCGTGCTCGAGCCGCTGCAGAAGGAGTACGCCCGGCTGACGACCGACCCCGGCGCGATCGACGAACTGCTCGCGCAGGGCCGGGACCGGGCGCTGGAAGCGAGCCTGCCCCGGCTCCGGGCGGCGGAGCGCGCGATGGGTTTGGCAGGATCTGCTCCATGAAGATTCGCGCCGCCACCTTCAACATCCGCAACTCCTCGGCACCGGACGGCGACAACGCCTGGCCGGTCCGCAGGGATGCGACGGTGGCGGCGATCGAACACCTCGACGCGGACGTGGTCGGGCTGCAGGAAGTGCTGCCCGACCAGCTCGAGTACCTGCGCTGGCGCTTCCCGCGGTACGAGATCGTCGGCGTCGGCCGCGACGACGGGATGGACGCGGGCGAGCGTTGCACCGTCATGGTCCGGCCGGGTGACTGGCGGGTCGACAGGCACGAGACTCGCTGGCTGTCCGACGACCCGAACACGCCGGGATCCGTCGGCTGGGACGCGCAGCTGACCCGGATCGCGACGCTGGTCTGGCTGCGGCACCGCAACGGTACGACGGTCGGCGTGGCGAACGCGCACTACGACCACGCCGGCGAGGTCGCCCAACTCCAGTCCTCGCGGCTGATCGCCCGGTGGACGACCGGTGCGCTGCCGTGGATCGTGATGGGCGACCTGAACGCGACGCCGGACTCGCCGGCCTTGAAGGTGCTGACCGAGGCCGGCCTGCGGAACGCCGTACCGATCGCGACCGGTGGGAGCTGGCACGACTTCACCGGCGCGGAGGACGACGAACGGATCGACCACATCCTGGTCAGCGCCGGGTGGACCGTGGACGAGGCAGCCGTCTCCCACTACCGCCCCGGCGGACGGCTGCCCAGCGACCACTGGCCCCTCATGGCCACCCTGTCCCTCTGACCGTCCCCCGTCCCCCGCCCTCCGCCCCCGGCCTGTCTCGCCCTGCCCGATGGGCTGACCCACCAGACGGCGGGTTCACCCACCGCGTGCGACAGGCCAACCCACCGGCCCGTGGGCCAACCCACCAGAGCCGTCGCCGGGCCAACCGGCCCGTGGGCCAACCCACCAGAGCCGTCGCGGGGCCAACCCGCCCGTGGGCTGACCCACCAGAGCCGTCGCGAGGCCAACCGGCCCGTGGGCTGACCCACCAGACGGCGGGTTCACCCACCGCATGCGATAGGCCAACCCACCGGCCCGTGGGCCAACCCACCAGAGCCGTCGCGGGGCCAACCGGCCCGTGGGCTGACCCACCAGACGGCGGGTTCACCCACCGCATGCGATAGGCCAACCCACCGGCCCGTGGGCCAACCCACCAGAGCCGTCGCGGGGCCAACCGGCCCGTGGGCTGACCCACCAGACGGCGGGTTCACCCACCGCATGCGATAGGCCAACCCACCGGCCCGTGGGTCAACCCACCAGAGCCGTCCCGGGGCCAACCGGCCCGTGGGCTGACCCACCAGAGCCGTCGCGGGGCCAACCAGCCCGTGGGCCAACCCACGAGAGGTCGCGGGGTCAGATCTTGGCGAAGACTTCTTCGCGGAGGCGTTCCAGGGCGTCGAAGCGGCGGTTGCCGGTGCCGAGCATCGAGTCCGGGACGAGGACCTCGTCGATCCCGGCCGCCGGGTACTGCGCGACTGTGTCGAGCACCTCCTGGGCCGAACCCATGACCACGTGCCCGCCGCGGCTCTCCAGCCGCTCCTTGCGCTCGGCCGCCTCGGTGTCCCCCGGTACGACGACCTCCAGCATCGTCTGGGCGGAACGGCGTACCGACCGGGGATCCCGGCCGATGCGCTCGCAGTGCTCGGCGAAGACCTTCCCCTTGTGGGCGGCGAGTTCCGGGCCGCCCCAGTGGTTCCACTCGTCGGCGTACCGGGCAACGATGCCCAGGGCAACCTTCTCGCCGGCGGCGCCGATCATGATCGGCAGGTTGGCCGGCTTCGGCTCCAGCGGGGCACCGGTGAGCTGGTAGTAGGTGCCGTCGAAGGTGGTGCGATCCTGGCTGATCAGGCCCTTGATCACCTGGCAGGCCTCCTCGAACCGGGCCAGCCGCTCACGCACCGGCGGCAGCTCGATCCCGTACACCTCGTGCTCGTTCACCTGCCAGCCGGCCCCGATCCCGAGCACGAACCGGCCGTTGCTCATCTGGTCGATGGTCGCCGCCTGGTTCGCGACGACGGCGGGATGGCGGTAGGTGTTGCCGAGCACCATCGAGCCGACGCGCACCCGCTCGGTGCGGGCGGCGATGCCGGCGATCAGGGCCAGACACTCGTTGACCGGTACGGACAGGTCGTCACCGTTCTGCATGAAATGGTCGGCGATCCAGACACCGTGCCAGCCGGTCCGTTCGGCGTACTCCGCTCCGTCGAGCACTTCCTGCCAGGTCCGGTTGGCCGCGGGCCACAAAGAGAAATCCATGTCCTTAGTTTCTCTTGTGGGTGTCTAGGTTCGCTCCTGGGCGTCCAGGACTGCTTCGCCGTTCTCCTCCGCCCACAGGGTGAGCATCCGGATCGGGCCCATCAGGGTGCGGCCGAGCGGGGTGAGTTCGTACTCCACGCGGGGCGGGACGCCGCCGAAGTTCTCGCGGGTGACCAGGCCGTTCGTCTGCAGCCGGCGCAGCGTCTGGGTGAGCACCTTCTTGGAGATGCCGCCGATCAGGGTGATCAGCTCCGTGTGGCGTCGCGGGCCGTCGTTCAGGCCCCACAGGACCACCACGGCCCACTTGTCCGCGATCACCTCGACCGCGAGCCGTGCCGGGCAGTCGGCGAGAAACACGTTCCCCGGATCCAAACCGTCCACGGGCGTCAGGGTACCCAGAGGTTCCCACGGCGGTGCCTAGCGTCTCTGTCCATGAACGGTCTTCCCGAAAGCGCACACCGGCTCTTCACCGAGCCCAAGGACGCCACAGTCATCACCATCGACCCCGACGGCTCACCCCAGGCCGCGCTGGTCTGGGCCGAACGCGACGGCGACGAGGTACTGCTCGGCATCCAGCAACCCCACCGCAAGACCCGTAACCTGCACCGCGATCCCCGCGTCACCCTCGTCATCCAGGACGACCGCGTCAGCTCCCGCGGCATCACGCAGTACCTCGTCATCCGCGGCACCGCCAAGCTCGAGGGCCCCGACATCCCCGCCGACTACAAGGCCCTGATGGACCGGATGTCCCAGCGCTACCTGAACGTCGGTGAATTCCCTTTCGGCGAAGGCATCTGGCACACCGGCATGATCGCCCGTATCACCGTCGACAAGATCACCGGCGAAGGCCCCTGGGGAAAGCATTAGCAACGTCTGATGGTTGTGCGGACCGCGGACACGTTGTGGTGACCGCGGACAGCGTATTTCTTGTCCGCGGTCCCCGGATCCTGTCCGCAGGGCGGAACACGTGCCCGAGGCAACTGTTCGAGAGCTGCGGAGGGGTGAGGAGTGGGTGTGTCTGCGGCGGGAGGCGGCCGGCTAGACGAGGTGCCAGCGGAGGAGGAAGGCGCCTATGGAGAGGGTGAGGTAGGTGAGGACGAGGAGGGTGCCGATGCCGGGGCGGGGGCGGTGGTGGTGGGTGGGGGTGCCGGCGGCCTCGTGGCGGATGGCCTCCATGACGGCGCCTACCTCGGCGGTGCGGTCGCGGGGGATGCCGTTGATCTCGCTCTCGTCCTGGCCGCGGGTGAGTACGACGTTGTCGTCGCCGACCTCGATCGTGTCGACGTCCTGCCAGGCGAGGCTGCGGACCAGCATGCTGGTGCGGGCGCGCAGCGCGGTCGCGGTGAGCTCGACGCGGTAGAGGACGACGCCGCCGGCGACGCGGACCACCGACGCCCCGATGATCGTGAGCAGCCCGACCGCGAGCATGTCGCGGGCGCCCATCCACAGCCAGGAGTTCAGCGCGGGTACGACGACGAACGGCGCGACGAACAGTGCCCACGCCCACCACGGCGCCGGATCCAGCGGCACCCGCCACGGCAGGTCCGGGACCTGTGCCGCGCGCACGGGGGCAGGGCTCACCTGTTCGGGGCTCTCCTGCTCCGAACGATTACTCATGGGCGGGACCATAGTCGACTCATCCCTTGAACACGGCAGGAAACTGCGGCGCCAACAATAACGCCACCGGTAGCAGAGGTGTTACTCGGCGGCCAACGCGCGCGAACGGTTGCGCGCGGCCTCGATCGCGGACAGGAACGCGGCGCGGACCTTGTGGTCCTCCAGTTCGCGGACCGCGGCGGCCGTCGTACCACCCGGAGACGTCACCCGCTCGCGCAGTACGGTCGGGTGCTCGCCGGTCTCCCGCAGCAGCTTCGCCGAGCCCACAACGGTCTGTACGACGAGCTCCGTAGCGGTCCCCCGCGGCAGCCCCATGTGCACGCCGGCCTCGATCATCGCCTCGACGACAAAGAAGAGGTACGCCGGTCCGGACCCGGAGATCGCGGTCACCGCATCCTGCTGCTTCTCCGGCACCCGGATCACCCGTCCCGTCGCGGCCAACAGGCCCTCCGCCAACTCCAGATGGCTCTCGTCGCAGTGCGCACCACGAGAGATCGCCGCCATGCCCTCGTCGACCAGCGCCGGCGTGTTCGGCATGACGCGTACGACGGCCACGCCATCAGGCAGCCGGGACTCGATGAACCCGGTGGTGATCCCGGCGGCCAGCGACACCACGGTCTGCGACGCCCGGACAGCCGGGGCGATCTCGGCGAGCAGATCCGCCATGTCCTGCGGCTTCACCACGAGCACCAGGGTGTCAGCCTTGGCCGCCGCGTCCACGTTGGTCACGACGTCGACGCCGTACCGCTCGCGCAGCTCGGCGGCACGCTCCTCCCGGCGCTCGGTGATCAGGAGCTCCTGCGGTCGCCGCCCGGCCCGAATCAGCCCGGACAGCAACGTCTCCCCCATCACACCGGCCCCGAGAATGGCCACCTGACTAGTCATGGCCAACACACTACTGATCCGGGCCGCCCGGGGACCCGAGCGCCCACCAGCCGGTTACTTCTTGCTGATCAGGGAGCGGGCGAAGAACTGGAGGTTGGCGGGACGCTCGGCCAGGCGGCGGACCAGGTAGCCGTACCAGTCCTCGCCGTACGGGATGTAGATGCGCATCGTGTGGCCGAGGCCGGACAGACGGAGCTGCTCCTCGGGGCGGATGCCGAACAGCATCTGGTACTCGTAGCTGCCCGGCTGCCGGTTGGCGCGGTCGGCGAGCGAGCCGGCGATCGCGATCAGCCGCGGGTCGTGCGACGCGATCATCGGGTACCCGGCGCCGTTCATCAGGATCTTCATCGCCCGGACGTACGCCTTGTCCACGCCGCGCTTGTCCTGGTACGCCACCGACTCGGGCTCCTTGTAGGCGCCCTTGCACAACCGGACCCGGGAGCCGGCGTGGGCGAGGTCGCGGCAGTCACCCTCGGTCCGGCGCAGGTACGCCTGCAACACCGCACCCGTCTCCGGGAAGTCCTGGCGAAGTTCGCGCAGGATGCCCAGCGTGGAGTCGGTGGTGGTGTGGTCCTCCATGTCGAGGGTGACCGTCGTACCGGCGTTGCGGGCCGCGAGGCAGATCGTCCGCGCGTTCTCGAGCGCGATCTTCTCGCCGTCGCCCGGCAGCGCCTGGCCGACCGCGGACAGCTTGACCGAGACCTCGGCGTTCTTGGTCAGGCCGGCTTCGGCCAGCTTGCGGAGCAGTTCGAGGTACGCGTCCGCGGTCGCGGTCGCCGCGGCCAGGTCGGTGACGTCCTCGCCGAGGTGGTCGAGCGTGACGTTCAGGCCGTTGCTGACCAGCTTCTCGGTGGCCAGCACGGCCTCCAGCGCGGTCTCACCGGCGACGAAGCGCGCGACGATGCCACTGGACACCGGGAGCGCCGAAACCGCCTTCTTGATCTGGGGGCTGCGGGACATGCCCAGCAGGACTCGCCGAAGCACTACGTGTTCCTCCTCATCGACCCACCCGGCCCCATCTGCCAGTGGTGTCAGCAGGCTACGCGGCTGAACCTGAGGCTCGCGAATCGTGTGGCAGGGACCACACCACCAGGGTCACTGGTTCGGTCACCGGTCACTGCTGACGCCGGGTCGGTGACAGTACGTCGCCATCAATCCCGGCAACCACCGGCCGGACGCACCCATGACCGGGAGAGGATGCGTCCATGCCCATCTTCAAGCGTCGCAAGCGGACTGCCGTGGAGGCCGACCCGATCGGCGCGTTCTGGTCCTGGTGGAGCGAATCCGGTGCCGCGCTGGTGGCCGATGCGATCGCACGCCAGGTGCCGGCGGACCTGAGCGACGTACTGACCGATCTGATCGCGCGGATCGATCCGGATCTGGAGTGGGAGCTCGGTCCTGGGTTGCACGCCGAGCACGTACTGATCGTCACGGCGGCCGGGAACCCGAGCCGCCGTGCTGTCGCGCGACGCTGGCTGCGGGCCGCGCCGCCGTCGGACCGGACCTGGGAGTACGCCGACCTGCGGCGGCCGGGGCCCGCGTTCACGATCAGGTTCGACGGGCTGCCGCCGATCCCGATCGACGAGGCCGTGGTTTCGATGGAGCCGGATTCGTCGGCGATCCATGTCGGCGTCCATCATCCGGCGTTTCCCGAACTGCCGGTGGATGTGCAGCGGCGGGTGACGCTCCTGATGCTCGATCTCGTGCTGGGTGAGGAGATGGTGGAGACCTGGGTCGGGGCGATCGACACGTTGGTCGAGGCGCCGGCCGATGCTGTGCCGATCGAGACGCTGCTGCCCGCGGTTGCCGCGTTCGCGGCTGATCACACCCTGGAGGACGGGAGTCCGGCCTGGAAGATGCTCGAGGGGACGCGCGACGGGCATCGGTTGATCGCTACGGCGGAGTACCCGTTGCGGTCCATCCGGCGGCCGCACCTCGACACTCACGTCGCGGTCTCGATCCGCTACCCCGTGGTGCGCGACGACGGGCTACCGGAGTCGGAGATGCTGGATGAACTGCGCCGCTTCGAGGACCACCTGACGGACCGCCTCGGTGGCTCCGGCAATCTGATCGCCCACGAGACCTCAGCCGGGACCCGGACCCTCCACTACTACGCCGACGGCACCACTCCCGCCGGCGCTCAACTCCAGGCCGCCACCACCGGCTGGCCCCACGGCCAGGTCTCCGTCGAGGTCACCGAGGACCCGGCCTGGCACAACGTCTCCCACCTCGCCGGATGACCGGAGGCTGAGGAACGACGACCACTGGGTGTACCCCTCAGGCGGTACGGCGTTTCAGGGTTGCGGCGCCCAGGGCCAGGGCGGCCAGGATGAAGGCGGTGACCACCAGGGCGTCGGTGCCTGCGCCGGCGCCGAAGCCGTTGCCTTGGGCAACTCCGGTGACGGCGTCGACGGCGTACGACAGGGGCAGTACGTCGCTGACGGCGTGCAGCACGCTGGGCAGCTGGTCGCGTGGGAGGAGGAGTCCGCAGAGCAGGATCTGCGGGATCATCACGGCCGGCATCATCTGGACCGCCTGGAACTCGGTCGCCGCGAACGCGCTCGCGAACAGGCCGAGCGCCGTACCGAGAACGCCGTCGAGAACCGCGACCACGCCGAGCTGCCAGGCGGCACCCTCGATGTTCAGATCGAGGGCGTAGAGCGCGATCGACACGACCACGAGGGCCTGGACAACCGCGATCAGGGCGAACGCCAACGCGTAGCCCAGCAGGAAGTCCACCTTCGCCATCGGCATCGTGAACAGCCGCGCCAACGTACCGCTGGAGCGCTCCCGCAGTGTCGCCACCGAGGTCACGATGAACATGATGATCGCGGGGAACACCGCCAGCAGCGGCCCGCCGACGCGGTCGAAGGTGGTCGGTGAGTCGATGAACATCCACCACATCAGGCTGACCAGCAGCGCCGGCAGCACGATCAGCATCGCCACCGTGCGGTGGTCGCGGCGCAACTGGGCGAGCACCCGGGCGGCGACGGCGAAAGTGACCCGGAGCGTCATCGCGCACCTGCCTTCTGCTCGATCAGGGTGAGGAACGCCTGCTCGATGTCGCTGGTGCCGACCGATTCGAGCAGGGCTTGCGGGGTGTCGTCGGCGAGCAGCTCACCGTCGCGCATCAACAGAAGTCGATCGCAACGCGAAGCCTCGTCCATCACATGACTCGAGACGAGCAGGGTCGCGCCGGCGTCGGCGAGCCGGTGGAAGAGGTCCCAGAGATCCCGTCGGAGAACGGGATCCAGGCCGACGGTCGGTTCGTCGAGGACGAGGAGCTCGGGGTCGCCGAGGAGTGCGGCGGCAAGCGACGCCCGCGACCGTTGCCCACCGGACAACCGATCGACGCGTACGTCGGCATGCGACCGCAGATCGACCGCGTCGATGACCCGGCCCACGTCGTCGGCCGGGACCCCCAGCACCGCGGCGAAGAAGCGAAGGTTCTCGGTCACGCTCAGATCCCCGTAGACGCTGGGCTCCTGGGTGACATACCCGATCCGGCCGCGCAGCTTGGGCGCGCCGGCGGGCAGCCCGAGGACGGAGATGTCGCCGGTGACCTTGGCCTGGAGACCGACGATCGCGCGGATCAGCGTCGTCTTGCCGCAGCCGGAGGGACCGAGCAGCCCGGTCACCGTCCCGGTCCGGAGGTCGAACCCGACCCCGTGCAGGACCTCCCGGTCGCCGCGCACCACCACGACGTCCCGGCAACTCACCGCGTTTTTCATCATGTGATGAATTTAGCGCGGAACCACACGCTTGGCAACAACCAGGGCTCCCTCAGATCACCGCGTATCCGGTGGCAGCACTCAGCGACGCCAGCTCCGGATCGCCGTAGCGGTGCCTCAGGCCGGCGAACGCGATCGCCTTGTCCTCACCCCACCGGCGGACGGCGATCTCGTACGACGCGCCGCTCACGAACACCGGCGGAGTCCGCTTGCTGTGGAACTTGTCGGCGTACATGACCAGCTCCTCCTCCCGCGTCTCCGCCACATAGTCGGCCGCCGGGATCGGCAGGCCTTGCCGCAGTACGTCGTCCCGCGTGATGCCGACCCCGCTGTGACGGGAGCAGAACCGGCTGATCGTCTCCGCAAACCCGAGACCCGCCAGCAACTCGTGCCCGAGTACGCCGTGCCGCACATAGTCCGCTGTGTCGAGCACACCAGCCGTGTAGAGACGGTAGACGCCGATGTCGTGCAGAAGCGCTCCGGCGCGGACCAGATCGGCGTCGACGTCCAGCGACAGGAGGTACTGCGAGGCGAGCTGACAGACGATCCGGCAGTGTTCGTACACGGACTCGAAGGCGTCGCGGGTAGGCGCGTGATCGCGATGCAGGGTCTCGATCTCGCGGTCCGTCGGGATCTGCATCAACCGGTCAGGTGAAGTTGCAGGACAGGCCCGAGCCGGTCGATCAAGGTGGCCAGGTCGACGGACGCGACCGGCTCGAGCTCGATCAGGTAGCGCGCCATTGCGAGTCCGATGAGCTGCGTCGCGACCAGCGTGACGCGAAGCTGCGCGTCGGGTACGTCGAGCATCTTGGCGACCGGCTGAATGATCATCCGGGTGATGCCCTCGCGCATGATCCGGGCCACCTCGTCGCTGCTCACCACACTGCGAACGATCGCCTTCATCCGCTGCTGACCTTCGGCCGATTCCCAGACGCCGAGGAACGCGGTCGCGATCCGGCGGCCGAGTTCGTCGCGCGGACCGTCGATGATCCGCGCGGCGATCTGGCGCGGGTCGACCGGGATGGCCATCGCCTCGATGAACAGCTCGTCCTTGCTGTCGAAGTAGTGGTGCACCAGGGCCGCGTCCACCGCGGCCTCCCGGGCGATCGCGCGGATGGAGGTCGCCGTGAAGCCCTTGTCCGCAAAGGATTCCCGGGCCGCGCGGAGGATTTCGCCGCGGGTGTCCGGGCCGCCGGGACGGCGCCCCGCCCGCCCGGCGGTCGTCGTACGGGCCGCGCCGGAGTCCGCCGTACCGCCGGATCCGCCGCGGGCGTTCACGACGTGAGCTCCGAGATCTCGCCTTGGGGAGTGACCGCGAACGACGACCGGCGCGACGTCCGGACGAAGTGCTTGCGGGTGAAGTCGAGCGACTCGACCAGGTCGACCTCGCGCTCGGACCGGCTGGTCGCGCGGCGGGTGTTGATCTCGATGATGATGTGGCCGCGGAAGTCCTGGTTCGCCAGGCCGGCCAGCAGGTCCGCGGCCCGTTGGGTGCCGCGGCCGGGCACCAGGTGCTCGTCCTTGGCAGAGCCGGTCCCGTCGGTCAGGTGGATGTGGGTCAGGCTCCGGCCCATCGTCGCGGCCAGCTCGACGCAGTCCTGCTCGGCGGTCGACGAGTGCGACAGGTCCAGAGTGGTGTGCGCGTAGTCCTGCTCGGTCGGGTCCCAGCTCGGCGCGTACGCCTGCAGGCCCTTGCCGGGCGCGCGCCACGGGTACATGTTCTCGACCGCGAAGACGACGCCGGTCTCGGCTTCGAGCCGGGCGATCCCCTCGACGAACCCGCGCGCGTAGTCCCGCTGCCAGCGGAACGGCGGATGGACGACGACCACGTCGGCGCCCAGATCCTTCGCTGCCTCGGCGCTGCGCTCGAGCTTGCCCCACGGATCGGTCCCCCAGACCCGCTGGGTGATCAGCAGGCAGGGTGCGTGGATCGCGAGCACCGGCAACTGGTGGTAGTCGACCAGCCGCGAGATCGCGTCGATCTGGGTGCTCAGTGGGTCGATGCCGACCATCACCTCGACGCCGTCGTACCCGAGCCGGGCGGCCAGCTCGAAGCCGCTGGCGGTCGACTCGGGGTAGACGGAGGCCGTGGACAGGCCGATCTTGGCGGTCGTGCTGGGGTTCATCTGGTTCACCGCGGTTGCAACTGGTCGAGCCGGGACAGGATGACACCTTCCCGCAGCGCCCACGGGCACACCTCGAGGGAGGGCAGGTTGAACAGATCCATCACGGCGTCGGCGACGAGCGCCCCGGCGACCAGCTGCGACGAGCGGCCGATCGAGACCCCCGGCAGGTCGGCCCGCTCGGCCGCGGCCATCTTGGTCAGCTTCGGCGTCCACTCGGCCAGATCGTCGCGGCTGAGCGCGCGCGACACGTACGGCCCGTCGTCGGACGGCGCCGCACCGCAGATCCGTGCCAGCGACCGGAACGTCTTGCTGGTCGCTACCGACCGCTGCGGCTTGCCTGCCCGCAGTACCGGCCCGGCCACAGCGGCCATCTCCATCCGGATCCGCTTGCGCAGTGCCCTGACCTCGTCCTTGCCCGGCGGGTCCTGGGACAGACCCTCCCGGGTCAGCCGACCGGCCCCGAGCGGCACGGAAACCGCCACGGTCGGCTCCTCGTCCGACCCGGCAGCGATCTCCAGCGAACCGCCGCCGATGTCGAACACCGCGAGGCGGCCGGACGACCAGCCGAACCAACGACGTACCGCCAGGAACGTCAGCCGGGCCTCGTCCTCGCCGCTGAGCACCTGCAGGTCGACCTCGGTCTCGGCGCGGACCCGGTCCAGCACCTTGTCGCCGTTGGGTGCCTCCCGCAGCGCGGACGTGGCGAACGCGAGCACCGACTCGCAGCCCTTGTCCTCGGCCAGTTCGGAGGCTTCCTTCACGAACGACACCAATCCGTCGGACCCGGACTGGGCGATCTTCCCGTCCTTGTCCAGGTGCTCGGCCAGCCGCAGCTCGGTCTTGTGCGAGTACGCCGGGTACGGTGCGGCACCACGATGCGCGTCCACCACCAGGAGGTGGACGGTGTTGGATCCCACGTCGAGTACGCCGAGCCGCATACCAACACGCTACTGGACTGCGGGAGTACCGCGCGTCGGAGTCTGCATTCACTGTCTGTGCGCCGGGGCGCGTACGCTTTCCAGGTGCCTGAGGTTTCTCTCGATTTCCCCCGTGCCTGGGTCGAGTTCATCGACCCCGACGACCCCGACCAGGTGTTCCGTTGCGACCTGACCTGGCTGACCTCCAACTGGACCTGCATCTTCGGCGGTGGCTGCCGCGGTATCTACAAGGGCCGGCCGAACGACGGCTGCTGCACCCTCGGCGCACACTTCTCCGACGATGACGACGAGAAGCGGGTCAAGCAGTACGCCAAGGAGCTGACCAAGGACGACTGGCAGTTCCGCAAGGAGGGCCGCAAGAACGGCTGGGTCGAGACCGACGACGACGGCGACCGCAAGACCCGCGTCTGGGAGGGTGCCTGCATCTTCCTGAACCGGCCGGGCTTCGCCGGTGGCGGCGGTTGTGCGCTGCACGGCCTGGCGCTGAAGAAGGGCGTGCACTTCGTCGAGACCAAGCCGGACGTCTGCTGGCAGTTGCCGATCCGCCGGACCTTCCGCGAGGTGGAGCGCCCGGACGGTACGACGTACACCGAGGTCGGCATCGGCGAGTACGACCGGCGTGGCTGGGGACCCGGTGGACACGACCTGGACTGGTACTGCACCGGCAACACCGAGGCGCACATCGCCGTCGAGGCGGTCTTCGAGTCCAGCCGGGTCGAGCTCCAGACTTTGATGGGCCACAAGGCCTACGACGTACTCGCGGAGCTGTGCCGGCAGCATCTGGAAGCAGCCCGGCCGTTGCTGCCCCACCCGGCGTCTAAGTGATCTTGCCGTTGTCGACGAGCCACTCGATGCCTGACAGGGCAGCCTCGATCGCCGAGTAGCGCGGGCGGAAGCCGAGCAGTCTGGCGGCCTTCGCCATCGAGCAGTTCGGGCTGTGCGCAACGTGGTCCCACATGGCTCCCGCGTCCCGCTCCGACAGTTGTTCGCGCAGTTGGCCGATCGGCAGGAAGCCGAGCCGGGGCTCCTGGCCGAACCAGTCGGCGACCGCGTGGGCGTAGCCGCGCAGCGTCACCGCATCGCTCGCGACCACGTGGAAGCTCTCGCCGATCGCGGTCGAGCGGCTGGCGATCGCGGCCAGGAAGATGCCGGCCACGTCGTCGGCGTGCACCGGGTTGATCGTCTCCAGGCCGAGATTCGGCAGCAGCAGGTCGTGGCCGTGGGCGAGCTTCTCGTACACTTCGAGGTTGAAGGTGGCGGCCGGTGTGATCGGAGTCCAGCCGGGACCGCAGATGTGGCCGGGGTGGATGATCGTGGCCGGCAGGCCGGTGCGGCGGGACTGGTCGAGCAGGTAGCGCTCGATCGCCGCCTTCTGGATGCCGTAGTCACCGAACGGCCGGCGCGGCGTGTCCTCCGTGGTCGGCACGGTCATGCTCGGCCCGTGCACCCAGATCGTGCCGCAGTGCAGGAGGTGCTGGATCTTCCCGTGTACGGCCTCGACGAGCTGCTTCGCACTGTCTTCGGTGAAGCAGATCAGGTCGATCACGATGTCCGGCTCGAGCCCGGCCACGCGCTCACCGAAGGTGCCTGCGGCATCTTCCGCGGCGCGGTCGACCTGGACCAACTCGACCTGTTTCCAGCGGCCATCGTTCTGGTACGGCGACCGCTCGCCACGACTGAGCACGGTCACCTGATGCCCGAGCCGCACGAGCTCCGGGACCAGGTAAGTACCGATGTGGCCAGTTCCTCCGATGACGACCGTACGCATGGTGCAGAGCTTAGAACGTGGCCCCGACACACCCCGGCGACCACGAGTGTCGGTGGGGGGGACACAATGACTGGCATGCGTCTGGATCATCTGTCGTACGCGTGCGGCCCTGACGGCTGCAAGGCCACGCTCGAGCGGTTGTCCGCGCAACTGGGGGCGGAGTTCGTGGACGGCGGTGTGCACCCGCGCTTCGGCACGGTGAACCACATCCTGCCGTTGGAGAACGATCGGTACATCGAGGTCGTCGACGTGCTCGACCACCCGGCCTCGGACAAGGCGCCGTTCGGCCAGGCGGTCCGTGCCCGCAAGGAGCTGGGCGGCGGCTGGCTCGGCTGGGTGGTGGCGGTCCGCGACATGGCCCGGATGGAGCAGCGCCTCGGCCGCGAGGCCGCGCCCGGCAACCGGCACCGCCCCGACGGCGTGAACCTGACCTGGCGGCAGATCGGCGTGAAGGGCCTGATCGCCGACCCGCAGCTGCCGTTCTTCGTGCACTGGGACGACCTCACCGAGCACCCGTCGGTCGGCGGCAAGGACGTCAGACTCACCGCGCTGGAAATCGCCGGCGACCCCCACCGAGTCACCGACTGGATCGGCCACCCCGCCGACCACCTCCTCGACGACCTGGACGTCGCCTGGGTCGGCCCCAACGGCCAGCCCGGCCTGGTGGCCGCCGTCTTCCAGACCCCCAACGGCGTCGTCCGCATCTAGCACCAGATCCGCGGCGTGTGGTTGACCGGGGTTTGTCGCCGGGCTAACGTACAACCAAATGGTTGTAGATGATGGTGTCGTCGACGGGTTGCTGGCGGCGTTGGCGGATTCGACGCGGCGCGACATCGTCCGGCGGTGTCTGGTGGAAGAGGCGTCCGTGTCGCGGTTGGCCGAGGCGTATCCGATGAGTTTTGCGGCGGTGCAGAAGCACGTCGCGGTACTGGAGCGGGCCGGGCTGGTGACCAAGGAACGCAGGGGGCGCGAGCAACTGGTGCGCAGTGAAATGGACGCCGTACGGCGGGCCCGGGACGCACTCGACCAACTCGAGGCGATCTGGCGTGGCCGCGTGGACCGGATGACGGACCTGCTGACCGAGAGCACACCGGAGCGAAGGGACAACACATGAGTGTCACGAGCGTTGACAAGGACTTCGACGCACTGACCCTGACCCTGATCGCGGACTTCGCCGCGACTGTGGAGCAGGTGTGGGAGCTGTGGGCGGACCCGCGGAAACTCGAGCGGTGGTGGGGCCCACCGACGTACCCGGCGACCGTGATCGAGCACGACCTGACGCCGGGTGGCGAGGTGTTCTACTACATGACCAGCCCGGAAGGCGAGAAGTTCCACGGCCGCTGGCAGATCGTCGCCGTCGACCCGCCCGCGGCGATGGAGTTCGTCGACTCGTTCGCCGACTCCGAGGGCAACCCGGCCGCCGGGATGCCGGCGACCACCACGCACCTGCACCTCGGCGCGTACGACGGCGGCACCCGGATGGAACTGCGGGCTGCCTTCGGCACCCGCGAGCAGATGGACCAACTCATCCAGATGGGGATGGACACCGGATTGGAACAGGGCGTCAGCCAGATGGACGCCCTGCTCTAATGAATGTTCTCGAGGTCGGCGAGTGAGACCTCGAGCTGCGTCAGCAGCCGTTGCAGGTGCGGGACTGTCCGGCGGCAGCCGGTCAGACCGAAGTGCAACTGGTGGTCGTAGCTGGTGACGCTGATGTTCAACGCCTGGCCGTTGAGCACGATGCTGACCGGATACATGCCGAGCAGGCGCGACCGGTTCCAGTACAGCGGGCTCTCGGCCGGGCCGG
The DNA here is from genome assembly GCF_040655855.1 of Kribbella sp. NPDC050281. Taxonomy (NCBI): domain Bacteria; kingdom Bacillati; phylum Actinomycetota; class Actinomycetes; order Propionibacteriales; family Kribbellaceae; genus Kribbella; species Kribbella sp. NPDC050281. The sequence continues at coordinate 59,618 of NZ_JBFAKS010000026.1, forward strand.
GCACGTTCGAGATGACGACGTTGTACGGCGGCGTCGTACGGCCGGCCACGCCGGGGAGAACCGCTGCGGGACCGGCGACGCCGAACCCGAGAGCGCCGACCAGCAGTCGCTGCAACGGACTGAGCTCGGACAGCACGCCTTTGGCATACCTGGTGGAGGCCATGATGCGGCGGATCCGCTGCTCGGGGTCCGCCTCGTCGGTGGCGAGGTCGGCAATCAAGGTGCTCAGCGCGTTACCGCCGCCGGGTGCTTCCGCCTCGCCGCGCAGGGAGACCGGGACCATCGCCGTCAGCGCCTTGTCCGGAAGGGCGTTCAGCTCGAGCAGATAGTTGCGCAAGGCACCTGAACACATCGCCAGCATCACGTCGTTCAGCGTCGCCCCGGTGATCGCGCGGACCTTCTCCAACCGTTCGATCGGCCACGACTGCGCCGCGAACCGCCGCGCTCCGGTGATCGGCTGATTGAGGATCGTCCGCGGCGCCTGGAACGCGACCGAGGAATGCTCCGTCTGCACAGTCCGGAGCAAACTCTTCAACCCGACAGGCGTGAGACCGGCAAGATCAGCCAACACCCTGACGGTGTTGCCTGGCAGGCGGCCGGCCGCCGTCAACAACCCGGTTGACGGGATCGGCCCCGGTGCAGACGCCGGGAGGGCGAAGGTGGCCGGCATGTCTGTTGTGTCGGGCTTGGTGGTGAGGGTGTCCTGCATCCAGCGGAGGGCGGTGACTCCGTCCAGGAGCGAGTGGTGGATCTTGCTGTAGAGAGCGAACCGCCGGCCCTCGACGCCCTCGATGAGGTGCATCTCCCACAGCGGCCTATGCCGGTCCAGCAGCGTCCCGTGCAGGCGGCTGGTCAGCTCGAACAGTTCGCGGAACCGCCCTGGTCGCGCCAGTGCGGACAGCCGCACGTGGTACTCGAGGTCGATGTCGTTGTCCTGCTCCCACGACCAGTAGCCGAGGTCGAGCGCCCGGTTCCGCACCCGCCGGGCGAACAACGGATTCACCGCCGGCGCCGCGACCATGTCGTGGTACAGCTGCGACAGATAGTCCCGGGAACCTTCCGGGAACACGTGGTCCCGTCCGGCGCCCTCAGGCAGCTCGAACACCATCAACCCGCCGACGTGCATGGGCTGCTCACGGCTCTCACCGAGCAGGAACATCGCGTCCAGCGGTCCCACCGCGGTCATGGTCCCTCCCGCTCCCGACCTGGGATCCCCGACGCCTCATCGTCGCCATCGGGGCCTGGTCCGTCTACCCCTGCCCACAGCGCTTACGGAGATTTTGTTCTCCCGTCAGCAACTGAAGCAGAAGCACCTGCGACCTCAGTCGAGAGGACGGTAGTTGACGCCGATGGCCTCGATCCGCGTCAGGTGGGGGCGGAGGCGGGTGAGGAATTCGTCGTACGACGTCCGCGGGGAGCCCCAGGCGCGTTCGGCGAAAGCGGACAGCCGCGGCAGGAGCATGTAGCCGACCTGCTGCTCGTCCGGCATGTACTCGGTCCAGATCTGGCACTGGGTGCCGACGATCAGGGCCGCCTCCTCCTCGGTGAGCGAGGCCGGGACGACCTCGAAGTCGTAGACCTTCTCCAGCGGGATGAAGTTGCCGATCGCGAGCGGCTCGGTCTCCGGGTCGCCCTGGTAGTAGTCGAAGTACACCGACTCGCACGGCGCCATCACGGTCTGGTGGCCGGCCTTCACCGCGACCTCGCCGCGCTGCGCGCTCCGCCACGCCATGATGACCGCGTCCTTCGGGCAGTCGGTCTCGACCATCTCGTCCCAGCCGACCAGCCGGCGGCCCTCCTCGGCCAGCACCGACGCGACCTGCTCGGTGAACCAGCCCTGCAACTGCCCCGGCTCGGTCAGCCCGAGCTCGGCCTGCCGCTTCTGCGCCTCCTCCGAGACGCCCCACTGCACCGACGGGCACTCGTCGCCGCCGAGATGGATGTACGGGCTGGGGAAGATCTCCAGCACCTCGCGCAGCACGGTCTTGACGAACTCGACGGTCGCGTCGTTCACGTTCAGCACGTCTTCGCTGATGCCCCAGTACTGACGGACGGTCAGCTGGGTGTCCGGGTTGTTGCCGAGCTCCGGGTACGCCGCGATCGCGGCCTGCATGTGGCCCGGCAGGTCGATCTCCGGGACCACGGTGATGCCGCGCTCGGCGGCGTACGCGACGATCTCGCGCAGGTCGTCCTTGGTGTAGAAGCCGCCGTGCCGCTGCCCGTCGTACTCGAAGTCCTTCTGGCCGCGCGACATCTTGCCGACCATGGTCTCGTCGCGCCACGCGCCGATCTCGGTCAGCCGCGGGTAGGCCTCGATCTCGACCCGCCAGCCCTGGTCGTCGGTGAGGTGGAAGTGCAGCGTGTTCAGCCGGTGCAGGGCGAGCACGTCGATCACCTTGAGCACGAACTCTTTCGGCATGAAGTGCCGGGCGACGTCCAGCATCATGCCCCGCCAGGCGAACCGTGGCGCGTCGGCGATGCGCACCGCCGGCACCGCGACCTTGCCGTCCTCGGCCGGCTCGGCGGCGTCCAGCAGTTGCGCGTACGTTGACTCCGCGTGCCGGAGTGCGTCCTCCGAGCCGGCCGACAGGCGGGCGCCGTCCGCGGTCACATCGATCCGGTACTCGGTCTCGCCGAGGTTCTCGACCACGTCCCGGATGGCTTCGCCGGCGGGATCCCCGCTCACCCACTGGCCTTCGTCGACGGTGAGTTCACGCGGGGCAGGGACGATCGCGATGTCGGGCATCCGGAACTCCAAGGCAGGGGGTGGAATTACGTCAGGACGATTCTATAAGCGAGCATATCGAGCTGCCTTACCGGTCAGCTTGATGAGAAGGTGAGCCCGTGACCGCCGACACCACACCCGCCGACCTGCAACGAACGACGCTGCGGGTGCTGGTGGTGAGCAACGTCGTGGGTGGCGTGGCGGTCGCGAGTGGGTTCGCGGTCGCGGGCTTGCTGGCCGAGAGCATCTCGGGGTCCACGTCGATGGCCGGACTGGCCGCGACGTCGACCACTCTGGGCGCCGCGATGCTCGCCGTACCGCTGGCCGGGCTGGCCAGGTCGCGCGGCCGGAGGGTGTCGTTGACGGTCGGCTACCTGATCGCTACAACCGGAGCACTGCTGAGCATCGTCGCTGCCCAGATCGACTCGCTCGCACTGCTCCTGCTGGCCGGTTGCCTGTTCGGCAGTGGGTCCGCGTCCAACCTGCAGTCCCGGTACGCCGCCACCGACGCGGCGGACCCGGCACACGTCGCCCGCTCACTGTCTATGGTCGTCTGGGCCACGACGATCGGCGTGGTCGTCGGGCCCAACCTCACCGGTGTCGGCGGAGCTGTGGGTACGTCGCTCGGAGTCATGGCACTCGCCGGCCCGTACATCTTTTCGGTCATCGCCTTCGCGATCAGTCTGGCCACGGTGTGGTTCGGGCTGCGGCGGCTGCACCAGAGCACCCCCAGAGCCAAGGTCGAACGGCAGCCACTCGCCGCCACGTTCCGGACCGTGATGTCGATCCCCCATGCCCGGCTGGGGTTGCTCTCCATCGCGGTCGCCCATGCGGTCATGGTCGGAGTCATGTCGATGACGTCGGTGCACCTGCGCCACCACGGCGCTTCACTCACCATCGTCGGCTTCGTCATCAGCGGTCATGTGGCCGGCATGTACGCCCTCTCCCCCGTGATGGGCTGGATGGCGGACCGCCTCGGCCGCATCCCGACCATCGGCATCGGCCTGGCTTTGCTTGCCTCAGCCATGACGGTGGCGGCGCTGGCTCCGGACGGCGCACACGGCCTGACCGCGGCCGCACTGGCCTTGCTGGGGCTCGGTTGGTCGGCCTGTCTGGTCGCAGGCTCCACATTGCTCACCCGCTCGGTGCCGGAGGACATCCGCACGTCGGCTCAGGGCCTGTCCGACCTGACCATGGGTGCGTTCGCCTCGATCGCCGGTACGGCCGCCGGCCCGATCCTCGCCGTACTCGGCTTCCACTGGCTCGCCATCCTCTGCGGGATGCTCCTGATCCCGGTAGCACTCCTGGCCGCCACGACCAGACCCGTGCCGGCAGCAACTAGTGTCTAGCGGTGTGAGCATCGCGGAAGGTGGGATTCCGAGTCCCAACATCTGGCAGCACCCGAAGGTGTACGAGGTCGAGAACCGGGCTGTCGATCCCGACGGGGTGATCGAGCCGGCCATGCGGGCGATCCGGGACTGGGCCGGCGCGACGCTGCTCGACATCGGATGCGGCACCGGGTTCCACCTGCCGACGTTCGCGGCGACCGCGGGCCGGGTCATCGGAGTCGAGCCGCATGGTGCACTCGCCGACGCGGCCAAGCGCCGTACCAAGGACCTGCCGAACGTCGAGGTCCGGCAGGGTACGGCGCAGCGGCTGCCGGTGCCGGACTCGTCGATCGACGTGATGCATGCGCGCTGGGCGTACTTTTTCGGGCCGGGCTGCGAACCGGGGCTGGCCGAACTGGACCGGGTGATGCGGCACGGCGGGACCGCGTTCGTGATCGACAACGACGGGAGCCGGTCGACATTCGGGCGCTGGTTCACCGAGTCGTACCCGAAGATCAAAGCGGCGGAGGTCGAGGCCTTCTGGACCGCGCGCGGCTGGCAGCGGACGCAACTCGACATGGGCTGGCGGTTCGAACGCCGGGAGGACCTCGAGGCAGTGATCCGGATCGAGTTCACGCCGGCCGACGCGGAGCGCATCATCGCATCGCATTCGGGGGTCGAGGTCGACTACGCGATCAACCTGTGGAGCCGGACCTTCTGAACCTCTTCTGAAACGACACCCGGACGACCCTGCGAACCGACCTCCACTCCCCATAGGGTTGACGAACCACTCGACGGGTCTTCTGGGGAGGCGCCAGCCAGGGATGGACGGTCTGCTGCTCGAACAGGTCCCCGGCTTGCCGGAGAAGGTCCGGATCGACGTAGGCGAGCAGCGAGCGCTGGTGATGCCGTCGGCCGCTGCGGCACGCCGGCTGGTCGATGTACTGACCGGTGCGGACGATCCACCGGCCGATGCAGTGGTGAAGATCGGCGATCCGGTCCGATTGGTGCCTGCCGAAGGCGGGCTGCTGCCACACCTGACGGTGCTCGGCAACGTCGTCCACGGCCACATCGTGAGGCATCGCGTGACCCGCAAGACCGCGGAGGAGGAGAGCCTCGTCACCGCAGGAGACTGCGGACTGGACGACGTACTGGATCGCTATCCGCACGAGATCACGCCAGGCCGTCGCCGGCTGGCCGGTGTGGCCCGTGCACTCCGCGCACACCCGAGGCTGATCGTGCTGGAGGACGCGGCCGGTCTGCCGACGTGGGGATCGTTGCTCCGGCTTCACCACCCGCCCGAGGAACCACCCCCTGAGCTGTACGGAGCCGCGGTGCTGCTGATCACCACCGACTCCGGCCGTACGACGGGCTTCCGCGATGCCTAGTAGCCGCAGAGCGTTCCTGGGAGCCGCCGCGACGCTCATGGTCGCGGGTTGTTCGAACGACGTGCTGGGACTCCGGCGCAGTGTGCGGGTGGCGGTGAGCTGGAGCGGTCAGGAGTTGCACGCGTTCCACGACGTACTCGACGGTCTGGGCAAGCTGGACTATCCGGTGGAGGTCGTGCCGCTGGGCGACGACATCTCCACTGCGTTCGGGGCCCGCTCCGGCCGGCGGCCGGACATCGTGATGCTGCCGCAGCCCGGACTGGTCCCGCGCGAACGCAACGAGCGCAACGACCTCCAGGCCATCCCGGACGAGGTGGCGGACCCCGGCCGGGCACGGCTCTGGAAAGACCTGCTCGTGTACGACGGCAAGACGTACGGCGTCCCGTTCAAGACGGCACACAAGTCAGCGGTCTGGTACCGGCCCTCGGTGTTCCGGGAGGTCGGTGTCGAGCCACCACAACTCTGGTCGGACTGGCTGACGCTGAACAAGACACTGTCGGATGCGGATGTCCGGCCACTCTCGCTGGCCGCGGGTGATGGGTGGGTGCTCACCGACTTTCTCGAGAACGTCCTGCTGGGCATAGCGCCTGCCGTCTATGCAGGGCTGGCGACAGCGACGGAGCCGCAGCCGTCACGACGACCCGAGTTCGCCGCAGCCCTTCGTTTGCTGGGATCCATGTGGTCCGCTCCGGGTGCGCTGGCCGGCGGTGTGAAGCGCTCACTCGTGCAGCAGTTCCCGGACGCGATCGTCGAGGTGTTCGGCCATCGCAGAGCCGCCATGGTGTTGGCGTCCGACTTCGCTGAGCCGGTAGTGCGTTCGTTCGCGGCCGATCCGGACGACATCGGAGTGTTCACGTTCCCGGCACTCGCGCCGGGCGCCGCCGCGCCGGTCGTGGTCGGAGGCGACGTGATGGTGCTGCCGAAGCCCTCCAGCGACGACGCGGTCGATCTGGTCCGCCGCCTGTCCGCACCGACCGCGGTGGACCCGTGGATCAGACAGGGCGGCTTCCTGGTCGACGGACGGGTGTCGGGCTACTCCCCCGAGCTGACCAGGCTGGCCGAACAACTGACCGCACCGAACGGACTTCTCCAGTTCGACCTGTCCGACCAACTGGGACCCGTTGGTGGCATCAACGGACTGTGGCGAGTGCTCACCGACTTCCTGATCAGGATCGGCGATCGCGGCAGTGCCGTCGTACCGCAGGCTGTCGATGACGCGGTGAACGAACTGCGTGAGGTGGAAAGCTGATGGGCTTGCAGACGAACGGCCTGTCACTGGAGATCGTCGGCCGCGAGGTGAGCGGCCGTCCCGTGGCCGGCAAGCCGCGGCGACCGGCCGGACCGTATCTGCTGGGGCTCCCCGCACTGTTGCTCAGCTGTCTGCTGCTGATCCCGATCGGGGTGACTGTGGTGGCGGCGTTCCGGACCACCAGCGGCTTCGGGTTCGGCAACTTCGCGGTGATGGGCGACCCTGGCGCATTGCGTGCCGTAGGCAACAGTCTGGCCTGGGTGCTGGTCGCGTTCGCGCTGGTCGTGGTCGGGTTCTTCCTTGCTCTGTTGAGTTATCGGCTGCCCGGCCTGACGTCGTTCCTGCAGCCTGCGCTGGTGATCCCGTTCGCGGTGTCCGTGCTGGTGTCGGGCGCGACGTTCCGGTTGATCTTCGACCCGGCACCCGAGCGCGGCACGGTGACCGCGGTCTGGACGCGGCTGTTCGGCACGAGCCCGGTGTGGCTCGGCCCCGGCCTGTTCTGGCTTGTACTGGTGTCCGCCTTCGGCTGGACCTGGCTCGGGTACGTCGTCTCGCTGTTCCGCGCCGGCCTGGACGCGATACCGGACGACGTCACCCGCACGATCGCCGCCGAGGGTGTCACCGGCTGGCGACGACTGTTCGCGTTGGAGATCCCACTGCTCCGGCCGATCACCGGTGTGGTGACGCTGACCCTCGTCATCGCGGCGGTTCGGGTCTTCGACCTGGTCCTGATCGTCGTACCCGGTTCCATGCAAGGCTCCGCGGACGTGCTCGGCCTGAACTGGTGGCGTGCGAACGCGAACGGTGCCGACTCGGGTCGCACGGCGGCGCTGGGTGTGGTGCTGTTCGCGATCGTGGCAGCTGTCGCCGTGATCGGCGTACGCGGCCTGCGCCGACGCCGCTGGGCGATGCCGGTCTCTGTGGTGACCCCGGATCCGACGCTGGGCCGTCCGAAACCCAGCAAGCTGGTACGCCGCTTCGGATGGATCGTCGGCTTCGCAGTCAGCTTGGTGTGGATCTTCCCTGCCGTGGTGCTCGTCGCCACTGCTCTCCACTCGCCGCGCGAGGCCGGTCTGCACGGCTGGTGGTCGCTGTCCGGTCTTGGCTTCTCGTCCTTCAGTGCTGCCGCGAACATCGGGCTGTTCCGGGCCTTGCTGTCCACAGTGCTCATCGCCGGCGCAGCCACAGCGGTGTTGTTGGTGATCGCCGTACCGACGGCCTATCTGGTGGCGTGGGGTGGTCTACCGCAGTGGCTGGGCCGCGTGGTGATGGCCATGTTCGTCGTACTCGCGGTGACCCCGGTTCAGATGTACGCCGCTCCGTTGCAGGATGCGATCGGTGCAGCGGGGTTGGCCGGATCGCGGATCGCGTTGGCATTGGTCCATGCGGCCGCCGGTCTGCCGTTCGCTGTCCTGCTCCTGCGGTCCGCGTTCGCCTCTGCGCCACCGGCCCTGGTTTCTGAGGCATTGCTGGGTCCTGCGCGACAGAGCGCCGTACTGGCAACGGTGCAGAGGACCTATCGGCCGGCGTTGATCGCTGTGGCGGTGCTGGAGTTCGCACTGGTGTGGAACGACTTCATCGTCGGATTCCTGATCAGTGGTCCTGGTACGACGCCGTTGTCACTGGTGTTGTGGGGCGAGGCGCGGCAGTTCTCCGCGTCCAGTGGGACCGTCGCTGCTGCCGCTGTGGTCGCGTCTGTTGTGCCCGCCGTACTGATGCTGACGTTCTGGCAGAAAGTGGTGCGTGGACTGACCGCAGGGAGTCGGCCATGACATCTGGGACATCTGCGACATCCGGGACATCTGGCGACCAGCAACCGAAGCTGGAGGACAAACCACGCCAAAGCCGCCGGCGGGGTGACTTCTTCGGGATCAGCGCGCTCGCCTCGGCATTGTTGTCCGGTCTTGCGGGCGAGCGGTTGTCGCAGAGCCTCGACAGCGGCGGCTGGGTCCGTGTGGTCGGCCTCTCGCTGACGTTCCTGTTCCTGCTCATCTGGGCGGCGTACTACGCGCCGACCGTGCTGGCGGCGTACAAGCGACGGCGGCAAGAGGCTGTAGCAGTCGTCGCGGCACCGGAGCTGCGCGCAGCGGCGGAGGAGGCCGAGCAGTGGATGATCGCGCTCGGCTCCGACACCGGCGGTATGGCGGCGGCCGAGTGGTACTCACTGAACGAGCCGCAACTGCGCGAACTCCTGCAGGCCGAGAAGCCACGCGAAGGCATCGCGGACGACTTCGCCCGGATCTGCGACGCGCTGGAGGTCTGGTACCTGCGCCGGTCCGAGCCTCTCCCGTTGCTGGAGCTCAGCGAACTCCTGTCGGCCGTTGCCGAAGCATGCGGCCGCCGCGACCTCGCGGAACTCGCTGCGGCTCGCGAGGCGACGGCGTACCGACTGCTGGGTGATCTGGAGAGCGCGACCACGCGGCTGGGCGTCTCGGACAACGTGGCGACCCACAGCCGGACCGCGGCGGCGCTGACGACTCGCCGGCAGGTCGAGCGGGCGCTGCTGCACCTGGCCCGGGCGGAACAGTCGCCGGCGGGCAACGACCGGGTCGAGGCGGTGCTGAACGCGCGGGACCGGTTGGACGACGCGCGCCTCAACCGGCCAGGCCCTGACCTGGCTGCCGAGGTGGCGATCCTCATCAACCGCGCGATCGTGAACCTGTACCAGCTGGAGCCGGAAGAGGCACTCGACCAGCTCCGGCCCGCCGTCGCACGTGCCCGCGCGGCCGGCGACATCAGCGGCCAGGCACACGCGTCCGAGCTCATGGGGGTAGCGGCCTGGATGCAACGCAGTCCGCACGAGGCCAAGCGGATGTGGCGCCATGCGGAACACCTCTACTCGGAGATCGACGAGAGCGAAGGCCGCGCCCGCTGCCTGCAGCACCTCGGATCGGCAGAGGTCGTGGCCGGCCGGAAGAAGCAGGCCCGGGCGTTGCTCGAACGGAGCGCCGACCTCCGGACGTCGGAGAGTGAACTGCTGACGAAGTACCTCGAAGCCGCGCAGGAGGACGGGCAGCCGCCCGAGGTCGACGACGACGGCGGGACCGGGGTCACGGTCAGCTGGATGCGCCGGCTGCTCGACCGGGTCCGGGATCACTTCACGCTCAGCCGCTGACGTTTTGTCGGCGGGTTCGCCTAGGTTGTTCTGCATGGCGAAGGCGACGGGGACGACGAAGGCGAAGCCGCAGTTCGCGTGCACCGAGTGCGGGTGGACATCGGCGCGCTGGATCGGACGCTGCGGCGAGTGCCAAGCCTGGGGCACGGTCGCCGAGGTCGGCGCGCCGAAGGCCTCCCGGATCAGCGCCGGCCCGGTGTCGTCGCCGGCCATGCCGATCGCGAAGGTCTCGGTCATCGAGGCCGAGTCCCGCCCGACAGGCATCGCCGAGCTCGATCGCGTTCTCGGTGGCGGCGTCGTGCCGGGCGCCGTCATCCTGCTCGCCGGCGAGCCCGGGGTCGGCAAGTCGACGCTGCTGCTCGAGGTCGCCGCGCAGTCGGCCCGCCGCGGGCAGCGCACGCTCTACGTGTCGGGTGAGGAGTCGGCCGCCCAGGTGCGGCTGCGAGCCGGCCGGACGGACGCGCTGGTCGACGAGCTGTACCTAGCGGCCGAGACGGACCTGTCCGCGGTGGTCGGCCAGGTGGACGCGGTCGAGCCGACGTTCCTGGTCATCGACTCGGTGCAGACGATGGCGCATCCCGAGGTGGACGGCGCTCCTGGCGGCGTGACCCAGGTGCGTGAGGTCACCGGTGCGCTGGTGCGGCTGGCCAAGGAGCGGCACATCGCCGTCGTGCTCGTCGGCCACGTGACCAAGGACGGCGCGATCGCAGGCCCGCGGATGCTCGAGCACCTGGTCGACGTCGTCCTCGCCTTCGACGGCGACCGGCACTCCGGGTTCCGGATGGTGCGCGCGACGAAGAACCGGTTCGGTCCGTCCGACGAGGTCGGCTGCTTCGACATGGTTGACACCGGGATCGTCGAGGTGAGCGATCCGACCGGCCTGTTCGTCTCCGAGCACGCCGAGCCCGTCGCCGGGACGTGCGTGACCGTGATGATGGAGGGCCGCCGGCCGCTGCTGGCCGAGGTCCAGGCGCTGGTCGGGCCGTCCGCCGCCCCACAGCCGCGGCGGACCACCTCCGGACTCGAGTCGTCCCGGGTCGCGATGGTTCTCGCCGTCCTCGGCAACCGGGTCGGCCTCAAGCTGACCGACCAGGAGGTGTACGTCGCCACCGTCGGAGGCGTGAAGATCACCGAACCGGTGGCCGACCTGGCCGTCGCGATCGCGGTCGCGTCCTCGGTGATGGACCGCCCGATCCACCCCGGCCTGATCGCGATCGGCGAGGTCGGGCTGGCCGGTGAGGTGCGCCGCGTCGGCGGTCTGGAGAAGCGCCTCGCCGAGGCCGCCCGCCTCGGCTTCACCAAGGCGATCGTCCCCGCCGACGTCCCCAACCGCGGCAAGGATCTCAAGCCGATGGACATCCAGGCCAAGTACGGCCTGCGCACCTTCGCCGCCCCCGACCTCCCCTCTGCCCTCCTGGCCGCCGGCCTGACCTGACACGAACCCCGCGCTCTCCCTCCCCTGTCGCCGGGCTTCCCTGCGGCCCGCGGACCGCGCCACCCCGCGTGTCCCCAGACGGGTCCGCGTGTTCCCGGGCGCGCGGCTTCGCGCCTCTCTGGCGGGCACCGCCGCGTTCCGCTGGCGGGCACCTCGGCGTACAGCTCGACAGGAGGTGTGTACTCCGCGGGCGCGTCCCCCAGCGTGCCGTGTCCTCATCAGCCGGGATTCGTCGGACACCTCCTGTCGAGCTGTACGCCGCGCGCTGCCAGCCACTGCGTGGACGGTGATGGGGGTTGTGGTGCGGGACGAGCCGGGGGTGTGTCCCTGCCCACAAGATCCGGTAAGGGATGAGACGCGGGCTGCCGGGCCGCGGTGGACGGAACGTAGTCTTGAGGCGCCCCCGCCGGGTTCAGTGCTGAACCTGGGATACCGCCCGGCGTTGCCGGATGACCTCAGGAGCACTCGAGATGACCGGATCCAGAGTTGTCGCGCTCGGCCACTATCAACCGGAGCGGGTGCTCACCAACGACGAGCTCGCCACCATGGTCGAGACCAGTGACGAATGGATCCAGAGCCGGGTCGGCATCCGCGAACGCCGGATCGCCGCGGCCGACGAGAGTGTCGACGAAATGGCCTGGCGAGCGGCCGACAAGGCCGTGGCCAACGCGGGCCTCGACAAGGACGAGATCGACTACGTCGTGGTCGCCACCTGTACGGCGATCGACCGGTCACCGAACATCGCCGCCAGGGTCGCGGCCCGCCTCGGCCTCGGCAATCCGGCCGCGATCGACGTGAACACCGCATGCTCCGGCTTCGCCTACGCACTGGCGATCGCCGACCAGGCCATCCGGGCCGGCGACGCGACGAAGGCGCTGGTGATCGGCGTGGAGAAGCTGAGCGACTGGACCGACTGGACCGACCGCACGACGTGCGTGCTGATCGGCGACGGTGCCGGCGCGGCCGTGGTGGTCGCGAGCGACGAGCGCGAGGTCGGTCCGGTGGTCTGGGGCTCGGTGCCGGAGATGTCGGACGCGGTCCGGATCGAGGGCCGCGAAGGCCCGTTCCAGCAGGAAGGCCTGAGCGTCTTCCGCTGGGCCACCACCCAGCTGCCCGAGATCGCCCAGCAGGTCTGCGCGAAGGCCGGGCTCAAGCCTGAGGATCTCGGCGGCGTGGTGCTGCACCAGGCCAACCTGCGCATCATCGAGCCGCTCGCGAAGCGACTCGGCGCGACCAACGCGGTGGTCGCCAAGGACGTCGTCGAGTCCGGCAACACGTCCGCGGCGAGCATCCCGATCGCCCTGTCCAAGCTGGTCGAGAAGCGCGAGATCCCGTCCGGCGCGCCCGTGCTGCTGTTCGGTTTCGGCGGTGGTCTGTCGTACGCCGGCCAGGTCATCCGCTGCCCCTGACGCGGCAGACGCCGTACCCGGACAGTCAGGTTTCACGCGGGGAACCGGAACTGCACGGTCCGGATGCACGGGCGGCTGCACGCGCACGGGCGAACACCGTCGCGACCTGAGCTGCCGAGCGACCGGTCGCCGGGTACTTCGGCGCGAACGCAACGGCGTGACCGCATAGACTCAGGTTCCGTGGCTCCGAACTCCGACAAGAACAGCACCGGCGCCCGGATGCGCGCGACCCTCGCGGCGGTGGCACCGGGTACCGAACTGCGCGAAGGCCTGGAACGGATCCTGCGCGGGCGTACCGGCGCCCTGCTCGTCCTGGGTCACGACAAAACCGTCGACTCGATCTCGACCGGCGGCTTCGAGATCGAGGTCGAGTTCACCGCGACCGGGCTGCGTGAGCTGAGCAAGATGGACGGCGCGATCATCCTCGACCGCGACGCCACCCAGCTGATCCGCGCCGCCGTGCACCTGATGCCCGACCCGTCGATCCACACCGACGAGACCGGCACCCGGCACCGCACCGCCGACCGGGTCGCGCGGCAGACCGGGTTCCCGGTGATCTCGGTGTCGCAGTCGATGCACATCATCGCGCTGTACGTCGACGACCAGCGCTACGTGCTCGAGGACTCCGGCGCGATCCTGTCCCGCGCCAACCAGGCCCTGGCCACTCTGGAGCGATACAAGCTGCGCCTCGACGAGGTGTCCGGCACCCTGTCCGCACTGGAGATCGAGGACCTCGTCACGGTCCGGGATGTGGCCGCTGTTGCGCAGCGGCTGGAGATGGTCCGCCGGATCGCCACCGAGATCGACGGGTACGTCGTCGAGCTCGGGACCGACGGCCGGTTGCTCACCCTGCAGCTGAACGAGCTGGTCGCCGGTGTCGCCGGCGAACGTGAGCTCGTGGTTCGCGACTACCTGCCGCCGGCCGCGGGCCGCCGGCCCAAGACGGCCGACGACGTACTGCTCGAGCTGGATGCGGTCAGCCCCACGGATCTGCTCGACATCGGCCAGGTCGCGCGCGCCCTGCAACTGGGTGGCGCCGAGCAGCTCGACGCCGCCGTCACCCCGCGCGGCTACCGCCTGCTGGCCAAGGTGCCACGGCTACCGGGCGCCGTCATCGACCGGCTGATCGATCACTTCGGCCACCTGCAGAAGTTGCTGGCGGCAAGTATCGACGACCTGCAGACGGTCGAGGGCGTCGGCGAGAACCGCGCCCGCACGGTCCGTGAGGGCCTGTCCCGGCTGGCCGAATCCAGCATCCTCGAACGCTACGTCTGACCCTTTGCCACCCAGCGCCCCCGGCTCGTGACCGAGCCCGGGGGCGCTTGCGTTTCCGGAGTACGACGAGTAATACTCCACATGGAACATTTCGCACGGAACACTCCGGGTGGAGGACGATGGCCGACCTGACCCCGCTGGCGATCTCGGTGCTGGCGCTGCTCGAGGAGCGGCCGATGCACGCCTACGAGATGTACCAACTGCTGATCAGCCGGCACAACGACCGGATCGTCAAGGTCCGCCCCGGCTCGCTGTACCACACGGTCGAGCGGCTGGCCGGACAGAGCCTCGTCCGCGCGATCGGCACCGAACGCGCCGGCAACCGCCCCGAACGCACGACGTACGAGATCACTCCGGAGGGCAGCGAGGCGCTGACCCGGCGGGTGGAAAGTGGCATCGAGAAGTACGTCTACGAGTACCCGCTCTTCCCGGTGGTGCTGAGCGAGGCACACAACCTGGACGCCGAGGACGCGGTGCTGCGGTTCCGCCGCCGGGTCGAGGACCTGGACCGCTGGCTGGCCGATCTGGACGACGTGGTCGGCGCCGCCCGGGCGGCGAAGGTGTACGAGCCGTACTGGATCGGCGGCGCCTACGTCCGCAGTCAGATCGCCGCGGAACGCGACTGGCTCGCCACCGTCATCGAACGTATCGAGAGCAAGGACTTGGAATGGCAACCCCGCAAGAAACTGTGAGGCCGGAGGTTCGGCCCTGGCCGGCGCTGTGGGCGCTGGTGCTCGGCTTCTTCATGATCCTGGTCGACTCGACCATCGTGTCGGTCGCGACCCCGGCGATCCTGGACGATCTCGGCACCGACGTCGGCAGCGTCCTCTGGGTGACCAGCGCCTACCTGCTGGCGTACGCCGTACCGCTGCTGGTGACCGGGCGGCTCGGCGACCGGGTCGGGCCGAAGAAGGTCTACCTGACCGGTCTGGCCCTGTTCACGCTGGCCTCGGTCTGGTGCGGTTTCACCACCACGATCGGGATGCTGATCGTGGCCCGGGTCTTCCAGGGTCTCGGCGCGTCGATGATGACGCCGCAGACGATGGCGGTGATCACCCGGATCTTCCCGCCGAACCAGCGCGGCCGGGCGATGAGTCTGTGGGGCGCGACGGCCGGCGTGGCGACCCTGGTCGGCCCGATCCTGGGCGGTGTCCTGGTCGACGGTCTCGGCTGGCAGTGGATCTTCTTCGTGAACGCGCCGGTCGGGGTGGTCGGCTTCGTGCTGGCCATGCGGCTGGTGCCGAACCTGGAGACCCACCCGCACAAGTTCGACCTGATCGGCGTCGCGTTGAGCACGGCCGGCCTGTTCTGCCTGGTGTTCGGGATCCAGGAGGGCCAGAAGTACGACTGGGGCCAGATCAAGGGACCGATCTCGGTCTGGTCGCTGATCATCACCGGGCTGGTGCTGCTGGCGGCCTTCGTCATCTGGCAGTCCCGCAACCGCGGTGAGCCGTTGCTGCCACTGGGCCTGTTCAAGGATCGCAACTTCTCGCTGGCCAATATCGCGATCACCACGGTCGGCTTCGCGATCACCGCGATGGCGTTCCCACTGATGCTGTACGCGCAGGCGGTCCGTGGCCTGAGCCCGACGAAGGCCGCGCTGCTGCTGGTCCCGATGGCGGTCATCTCCGGCGCACTGGCGCCGTTCGTCGGCCGGCTGGTCGACCGGACGCCGCCACGGTTCATCGCGGGCTTCGGGCTGCTCTGCTGCTCGGTGTCGATGTTCTGGCTGAGCCTGGTGATCGAGCCGGACCTGCCGATCTGGGAGCTGCTGCTGCCGATCGCACTGCTGGGTGTCGCGAACGGCTTCATGTGGGCCCCGATCGGCAGCACCGCGACGCGGAACCTGCCGATGAACCAGGCCGGAGCCGGCGCGGGTGTCTACAACACGACGCGCCAGGTCGGTGCCGTCCTCGGCAGCGCGGGCATCGCCGTACTGATCGAGTCGCGGCTGGCCCACAACCTTCCGGCCATGCCAGGTGGTGCGCCTGCCGGCGAGGGTGCTGTTGCCGGAGGCAAGTTGCCGCCGGCGCTGGTGCAGGGATTCAGTGACTCGATGGCTCAGTCGCTGATCCTGCCGGGCGCCGTCCTGCTGATCGGTCTGGTCGCGGCGCTGCTGTTCGTCAAGCCGTCGCACATGGTGCGGCCTGCCGACGTACCGGGATCAAATGACCTGGAAGGCCTGCGCGGATGACGGACTGCCGTCGAAGACGGCGTTGACCACATACGTACCGGGCTTGGCCACCGGCTGCCCCGGCAGGCAGCCGGGGCCGGACCGGTGGCCGTTCCACGCCACAGTACTGGTCGCTTGCTTGCCCTTAGCAACCACCAGGGTGGCGCGCTTGATCGCTTGCGCACAATGGGTCGTGGTCCAGATCAGGTCGTTGCCCGATGTCACCGTCACGGTCAGCCGACCGGGATCGACACTCGCCTTGCACCCGTCCGAAACCGCGTCCAGCCGGACCACGAAGTTCAGCACGGATCCGGAGACGATCCGTCGGGTCGCGGGCAGTACGTCGACGCGGACGTCGGATCCTTCGCAGTTGGTGTCGCGCGGCGTCGGCGGCGGCGTGCTCTTGGCCGGCGTGTCGGTCGGTGTCGCCGTCGGCGTGGTGACCGGCGTCGGCGGCGGGGCGCTGCTGGGGTTCTGCTGCGGGCCGGACGCGGCCGAGTTCTGCGGATCGTCACCGCCACCGGAGAACAGCCGGAAGACCAGGATGAACAGCAGCACCAGAACGACGAGTACCAGTCCCCGGCGGAACCAGTACACGCTGGCGGGCAGATGCCCGACCGGACGGAGCAGGCTGCTCATGCTCGCACCCTAATATCGGCTCTGTGCTCGACCAGTCAGGCTCGCCGCTCACCGCCGCAGCTACCGCTCTGCACGAGCCGGTGCTGCGCTGGTACGACGCCAATGCCCGGGTGCTGCCGTGGCGGCAGCCCGACGCCGGTCCGTGGGCGGTGATGGTCAGTGAGTTCATGCTGCAGCAGACACCGGTCAATCGGGTGCTGCCGGCGTACCAGGCCTGGCTGGAGCGGTGGCCGAAGCCGGTGGACCTGGCTGTAGAGCCGCCAGGCGAGGCTGTGCGGGCCTGGGACCGGCTCGGGTACCCACGGCGTGCGCTGCGGCTCCACGCGGCGGCACAGGCGATTGTGGAGCGCCACGGCGGCGAAGTACCGGACGACCACGACGCACTGCTCGCCCTGCCCGGTGTGGGCACCTACACGGCCGCAGCGATCGCGTCCTTCGCGTTCGGCCAGCGGCACGCGGTTGTCGACACCAACGTGCGCCGGGTGCTCGCCAGAACTCTCACCGGCGTCGCACAGCCGACCACCTCCCCCACTGCGGCCGACCATCGGTTGGCAGTGACCGCACTGCCCGCAGACGAACCGACAGCGGCCCGCTGGGCAGTTGCCTCGATGGAGCTCGGCGCTCTGGTCTGCACAGCACGTACGCCGAAGTGCGGCGACTGCCCGATCCGCGACCGCTGCGCGTGGGTCCTCGCCGGCAGCCCGCCGTACGACGGTCCGCCGCGCAGAGGGCAGACCTACGAAGGCACTGACCGCCAGGTCCGCGGCCGGCTGCTGGCTGTCCTGCGGGCCGAGTCAGGCGCCGTACCGAAGAAGGCTCTGGACGTCTGCTGGCATGACGAGGTCCAACGTGAGCGCGCGCTGGACGGCCTCGTGGCCGACGGCCTGGTCGAGCCGCTCCCGCGCGCTCGCTACCGGTTGCCGAACTGAGCGACCGGTCACTCGAACTGAAAGGCCGGCCCGAGGTTCTCGGGCCGGCCTGGTGTTTCAGTTCTTCTTGCTGCCGGTGGTGGCCTGCTCGTCGTCGTCGGCCAGCAGGTCGAGCGGCATCGCCGGGCTGCCGGACAGCGTCGCCAGCATCTGGCGGACGTTGGTCAGCTGCGCGTTGATGCTGTCCCGGCGCTGGGTCGCGGCGGCGAGCTCGCGCTCGGACTCGGCCCGGATCCGCTCCGCCTTGTCCTTGGCAGCGGCAACGATCTCCTGAGCCTGCCGGTTCGCGTCGGCCAGCTGCTGCTGAGCCAGCCGCTCCGCCTCGGAGCGGGAGCGGTCGGCTTCGCGCTGCACCTGGGCGGCGCGGTCGGTGACGGCGGCCAGCTGCTGCTCGGCCAGCGCGGTCCGGGCGGCGAACTCCTGCTCGACCTTGCCCCGGCGCTCGGCCAGGGTGGTCTCGAAGGCGGCCGCGGCCTGAGCGGACTTGGCCCGCTCCTGCTCGTACAGCGCCTGGGCCTCGCTGCGGCGCGCGGTCGCGTCGCGCTCGGCCTCGTCACGCATGTCGTCGGCCTGGGTGCGCGCCTCCTCCAGGATGCGGGCAGCCTCGGCGTCGACCTCGCTCTTCCAGTCCAGGGAGTACTGCTCGGCCTCCTTGCGGACCTTCTTGGCGTGCGCCTCGGCGTCGGCGACGATCGCCTCGGCGTCGGTGCGGGCCCGGGTGACCAGGTCGCGGGCCTCGTCGTCGGCCAGCGACAGGATCTTCGCCACCCGCTCACCGAACTCGGTGAAGGTGGGCGTCCGGTCCTTGTTGTCCTCCTGCGCGGAGATGACCGCCGACTCCGCGGCGTCCGTGCGCTGCTGCAACTCCTGGACGTGCCGCTGCAGCTGCTCGGACTGCTGCTGCAGCGCGGTCAGCGAGGTGGTCAGCTCACGGATGTGCTGGTCCACCTGGGCAGGCTCGTAGCCACGCAGAACGGTCCGGAACGGGGTTGGGCTTTCACTGCTCATGTCTTCTGATGCTCACTTCGGTGGGTGGGTGGATCACACATTGTCACTGACAAGGATCTGACTGTCACGTCCTCATCCTGATTCCCCCGTGGAACCCTCGCTGGATGACATTCCACCACCTGGACGGAACCCCGGTACAGCGAGTGCCTCGATCACACCCGAAAGCTGGGTGAGCTCCTTGGTGATCTCATCACGGCGCTGGTTCAGTGCCGCGACCCTCGCCTCGGCGTCGGCGAGAAGTTTTCGGGCCTGGGCACGCAGGTCGTCGGCATGCTCGCGGGCCTGCGCCTCGAGCTGCTGCGCCTCGGCGCGGGCCTTGCGGATCAGGTCGTGCGACTGGCGCTGCGCATCGGCCAGATCGTTGGCGGCCCGCTCCCGCAGTACCTGCGTGCTCGCCTGGGCCTCGGCCTCGCGGCGGGTCGCCCGCTCGACGATCTCGCGGGCCTCGGTCTGTGCGTTGCCCTTCAGCTTGTCCGCCCGGTTCTGCGCCTGGGCCGTGAGCTTCTCCGCCTCGTGCTGGGCGCTCGCCAGCGTCGCCTCCGCCTGCTGGCTGGCCGTCGACAGCGTGGTCTCGGCCAGCGTGGTCAGCTCGGCGTTCTCCCTGGCGATGGCGTCCTGGGTCTGCTTCAGCCGGCTGGTCGTGCGACCGACCACGCGGCGCATGTGCGCCCGCTTCTGACGCAGTACGTCGGTCGCCTCGGCCTGGGCCTGCGCCCGGATCGACTCGGCCTCGGACTCGGCCGCACCGATCAGGTCGTCGACTGTCCGCTTGCTCCAGATGGTCTGCCGCTCGGCCTCCGCGAGCGCCGCCTCGGCCGCCTTGTTGGCGTCCTCGACGATCCGCTGCGCCTCGGCCGTCGCCGTCCGGCGATCAGCTTCGATTGAGTCGACGACCAGCTTGGCCTGCGCGCGGGCGTCGGCCATCAGCCGCTCGTTGCCGGCCTCGGCCGCGGCCTTGTGCTCGGCGATCTCGGCGACCGCCTCGGCCCGCAGCTTGTCGATCTCGAGCGAGATCGAGGCCAGCTTGGCCCGCTCGGTCTCCTCGAGCTCGGCGGTCCGCCGCTCCAGCTCGGCCCGGTTCTCACCGCGCAGCCGCTCGATCTCCGCGTGCGCCGCGGCGATCTCGACCCGGGCCTTCTCCCGGGCGCCCTCGACCGCGTGCTCCACCGAGGCTCGCAGCTCGCCCGCCTCGGTCTCGGCGCGGGCTATCAGCTCGGCCTCGTTGCGCACCGCTGCCTTCGAGACCAGCGCGGCCTGCTCGCCGGCGTCGGCCACCAGCTGCTGGGCCTCGCGACCGGCCCGCTCGATCGTCTGCTGTGCCGACTCCCGCGCCATCCGGGCGTCCTCGAGCAGTTCGTCGGCCTCTTCCTTCAGCCGCGCCGCCTCGCCCTCGGCGGCCGCGATCCGCCGGTCCGCCGCCGCTTGCGACTCGGACCGCAACCGGTCGGCCGCCGCCTGGCTCTCGGTCCGCAGTTGCTCGGCCGCGGCCTCGGACTCGGCCCGCCGCCTGGCCACTTCGTCTGCCACGGCGGCCCGGAGTTGTTCGGCCGCGCTCTCCGACTCCGCCTTCAGCCGCTGTGCGATCGAGTTCGCCTCGGCCCGGACCCGCTGCGCTTCACCGGTCGACTCGGCGTGCAGCTTCTGCGCTGCGGCCGCGGCATCCCGGCGTACTCGCTCCGCCTCGGCGGTCGACTCGGCGCGGAGTCGCTCGGCGGTGGCCTCGGCCTCGGCGCGGACCCGGTCAGCCTCGGCCTCGGACTCGTTCCGCAGCTGTTCGGCGGCCCGATCGGCGTCGTTCAGCAGGCGCTGCGCGGAGGCGTTCGCGTCGGTCCGCAGCTTCTGCGCCGCTGCCTCGGCGTCGGCCCGCAGCCGCTCGCTCTGGGCCCGGATCCGTCCGGCTTCCTCGCGGACGACGTCGTTCTCGTGCTCGGCCTGCTCGCGCAGGGTGTCCGCGATCCGCTGGGCTCGTTCGAGCACGCCACCCGCTTGCCGCACGCCAAAGGAACCGGTGTCGGCGACCGGTTCCTGGGTCAGTGGCAGACGCGGCGCGTCCATGCGACGAGATGATTCCATCCCCGGCCCCCTTTCCGACAGTCCGGGTCCATCAGCGTGGTCACAGGGTTACAACGCGGTACATGGGTGGCAGGTAACTTCTTTTTCATGCCGCTGCGCGATCTTCCCACCGAATCGAAGGCCGCGGCGGCCCTTCTTCGTACCGATGAGATCACGCACCGCAGGACCATACGACGAACGGGGTGGCAGGGTGTAACGCTGGCGTGTCTCAGTGTGGCCACAGTGCTCTCGGTGCTCGTCCCGGCGCCGGTGGGCACAGGCTGTTACCTCTGGCGGGCGACCACCCAGCCGGTGAACGGCCGCGGTGCGGCCCTGGTGCTGCCGGTCGCGATGATCCTGCTGGTGCTCGCGGATCGCTTGTCCGCGGACCGATTCCAGCTTCGCCGGCAGATCAGATGGACCGGAACGACGGCGATCGCGCTGGTCACCGTGGCGACCTGGACCGGCCTGGTCGCGCAGGGCCGCTCAGGGTGCACGACCTCACCGGCAGTGATCGGCACCATCGCCTGCGGGACCATCGCGACCGCGGTCGCGGCGCACTGGGTGATGCGCTCGCCCGCCCCGCCCGCATCCGTCGATGACGAGCCCGGCGAGGACGCCGAAGAACCTCTCAATCAGTCCGAATTGCGGGCAGTCTTTGTCCGACTGATGACCACTGTCGACAACTGGCCCTCGCTCCGGCTCCAGCTGATGCCAGTGCTCACCGGCGTCCTCGCCGTACTGCTGGTGGCCTCCACGGTCCTGTCCTGGCGTGAACTGCTCGACCCGGTGGCACTCGGTCCGACGGCCGCCGAGGCTGGTCTAGCCCGGTCTCAACTCTGGGAGATCCCGTCGGCCCGGACGTGGACTGTCGCCATCTGTCTGCTCGCGGTCGCGACGTTGCTGTCGTCCGGCTTGGTACGTCGTGCCTTGGCCGTTGGCACTGGGACAGCGGTGGTTGCCGGGGTCCTGTCGCACATGGTGTGGCTGCCACCGAAGCTGCCCAATGGTGTGGGCTACCGGCCCGGTCTGGGTGTTTGGACCGCGCTTGGACTCGGCTTGCTACTCGTTGCCACAGGCATGGTGGGTGTGCGCGGCCTGCGAGTCGTTGCCGGTGCGGCAGTGGTCGGGCTGCTCGGCGGACTGCTGCTTCCGTCGGCGATAGGAGCTGGGTACGCGCCCGAAGCGGCCGCCGGGAAGCCGCACCGGTTGCTGGATCTGCACGGTGGCCAACTGGTCGACCGCCTTGGCATGCGGGTGTCCATCGGTACGTCGGATGTCTTGGATTCGTTGGCCGGGACGCTCGACGGGTCGCCAGGGCAATGGCTGCTGGGGCGGACGGGATCCGAGAGCTCGACGGTGTTCGCGTACCGGGACGGGGTCGCGCTGCCACAGGTGACCCTGAACCATGGCGCCACTCCGCCGGCACTGTGGGGCGTCGCCGACAGCCGCATGGTCATGCTGGCCGGCGGAGCACTCGGTAAGCCGTGGGCGATCCTGGCCGTGCCGCTGGACCTGGCACAGGCCGACGTGAGCCTCAGCCACAAGAACCAGAACGGTACGTACTACGTGACGCCGGGCGTGCAGATCCTTGCGACCGGCATCGGTCCCGCACTCAGCCACCGCAACTCGGACCGGTCGATCGTGGTGTCGGGTTCGGCGACCACCTGGCAGATCCCCGCGAACCAGCTGCGACCGGGCATGGTGCTGAAGGACTTCGTGATCGATCCGGGTATCGGTGCACCAGGCAACGAGGTCTCCAGCGGCCCGGACGGTACGACGGCCTGGCGTACGAGCGAGACCGGACTGGCGATCATCCGGCCGGGCGGGAAACCGCAGCAGCTGACCGGGATCGCCCCGGCCGGCTGCGTGGTCAGCAGTGATGCGGCCAGCTCGTCCATGACCGTGGACGCGTTCGCGGTCGATGTGCGGGGCAACCTTTGGCTGGGTGGTGGTGCCCCGACGTCGGTGATCACTCCGGACGGCGTACTGCGGAAGCTGCCGGGTGGAGCGGATGGTGTCGAGAGCATCGAGGCCAAGCCAGACGGATCGGTGGTGCTCGGGGCGTCACCGGGTGGGGGCGACCAGGTGCTGGTGATTCCTGATGCGGCGACGGCGGCCGCGGCGTACCCGGCTGCACCGCCGCCTGATCGCCGGTGTGATCGGCGTACGCCGGTTGCCGGGACGACGACGTACACGGCGACCGATCTGCCGGCGGTGCCGGTGGTGGATGGCCAGCCGGGCGCGGCCGGCGTGAGCTCTCAGCTGGCCCTGGACGCCGCTGGGAGGCTGGTTCGGGTTCGAGTGCCGTTGGCAGCGCGCGCGTGGGCTCCGGACGGTCAGGGCGGCGTGTGGTGGACCCTGCTCGATCGCCCAGGCGCGGAGACCGCCGTACACCTGGTGGATGGCCGGACGACGCGTGTGCACGATCCGCAGCCGGTGCAGGGTGATCAGAAGGCCGAGTTCGCCGGGGCCGCCGGGGATCGGCTGGTGACTGCGATCACTGCGAGCGTCTACAACCTCTACGGGCCGGGGAGCTCGGTACGTCGCGTCCAGGTGAAGGGCGCGCTGCGGCCGGACGGGTTGGTGCAGTTGCCGTCTGGTGCGGTGGCGATGGTTCTGGGCGAGCGACTCGTACTCGTCGGGCCGGACGGGCGGTCGGTCACGCTGCTCGGTGGTTCGACGACCGGGTGGCCGGTCTCGGCGACCGGCGTACCTGCGTTGCAGCGGACCGCCGACGGGACGTGGTTCGCCGGGCCCGACGGCAAGCTCTGGGGGTACGACGGCAGCTACCTCGTCCGCGTGGACGCGCCGGGACGCATCACGGTCGTCGCGGGGCCGACCCAAGGTGTCCCGCAGGCCGCCGATCACCTCACGGTCATCGGGTCGGCGCTCTACTTCCAGCTGGGCAACGACCTGATCCGCTTGGACGCCCCATGACCGGACTACCGGACGAGGAACTCCCCGGCCGTCTCGACGCGGCAGAAGGCGAGCTGGCTACTGCTGAGCATCGGTGGTTCGCCCGTGCCACGCTGTTCGCCGCACTGGCTACCGGAATGGCCCTGCTGCTCCCGTGGACCTACAGCCGGCGCCTTGGCTTGTCCGTCTGGCAACTCGGCATCGAGACCGAACCGACTCTGGCCTTCACCTGGCTGGCCGGTCTGGTCACCACAGTCGTCGGACTGCTCCTGAAGCCCGGCCCCAAGTCCCAGGCAACCGCAGCCGTCACCACGATCATCACTCTGCTGTTCCTGGCGGCCACTTGGCAGGCCACCAACCCCGCCACGCCCACCGACACCTGGACAGCCCCCGGCCCTGCCGTGGCCCTCGCCACCTCGCTGACCTGGCTCCTCACCACGCTCCCCCAGTTCTTCACCCCACGCTCCCGTCCGGCGCCCCCATCCGCTCTTGCCCGAACGATCACCCGTCTCCGTCGTACCCGCTGATCCCACCTACCGCGGATGCCCCTCGGCGCCCGCCACGTCGCCGCGGATCAGCGGGAGCACAGAAATCGCCATCACGGCGGCCGCGACAAGCAGCATCGACCGGCTGCCCAGCCGAGCTCCACCGAGCCCGCCGACCAGACCGCCCACCGGGAACAGCGCATAGACCAGGAACCGTCGTACGGCGTTCACGCGCCCGAGCAGGTCCGGCGGGGTGACCAACTGGCGCATGGTCAGCTGGCCGATCGTGTACACAGCACCAGACACCCCGCCGACGAACTGTCCGATCCCGACGAGCACGGCGGGGACCACGCCGAACGGCGCCATCAGCAGCACGATCGCCGCCGCCGTCGTGAGGATCGCGACCATGACCGAGCGGCCGAATCCGAAGCGGGTGGCCGCCCAGTTCGCCAGCAGCCCTCCGACCACCCCGCCCACGCCGGCGAGCATCGCAAGCAGGCCGACAAGTCCCGCTGAGAAGTGCAGCTCACGCACGAGGGCCAGCACCAGCGACGAGTCCCGGATCGCCACCGCGAAGGCCCCGATGCCGGACGACAGGCACAGCGCGACCAGGACCCGATCCTTCAGCACGTACGCCAGGCCGCTCCGGATGTCGCCGATGATCCCCCTCCGCCCACTCATCCTCGCCGCCACGAGCTCGGGCGACCGCAGGAACAGCAGCAGAACTCCGGAACAGACGTACGACACGGCATCGACGGCGACCGCAACCGTGGCGCCAACGAGCTGGACCAGGCCACCGCCCAGCCCGTTCCCCGCGATGCCGGCGACCGAACCGTTGACCGAGATGGCACTGTTCCCCGCGCCCAGCATCGCGGACGGAAGCACCCGCGGCACCATCGACGCCGATGCCAGGTCGTTCACCACCATCTGCGCCTGCACGAGGAAGACGACGCCGTACAGCACGGGCATCGACAACAGGTCGAACAGGCCGAGGACCGGTACGGCGCCCAGACAGATCGCGCGGCCCAAGTCGGTGAGAACCAGCACGGGCCGCTGCGGCCACCGATCGATCAGTGCGCCGGCCACCAAGCTGAACAGCACATGCGGTACGGCGTTCAGCGCCGTAAGGATGCCGACCTCCACCGGCGACGCGTGCAGCACAACAGCCGCCAGTAACGGGACGGCCAGCACGGTCACCCCCGTGCCGAGCGCAGAGACCAGGTGCGCGCCCCAGAGCCGCCGGAAGTCCGGATACCCACGCAGCGCCGCCAACCATCGGGGCCCAGTCAGCTCACTCATGTCCCGTACGACGACGCGGCGCCGCGAATCGTCACCAGATCTGCTGCAAGAAAATGCCGAGCGCGGCGAGCAAAGTGCTCGCCGCGCTCGGCTTGCTGGAAGGCAGTCCCTCAGATCACGTGTCCTGCAGACCTGAACTCCCACCGGCGGCCAGGTCGGTCAGCTCCAGGTCGGGGCTGCTCGCCTTCGGCGTACCGGTGAAGGTGAAGTACTCCGCCAGGCCGTCGGAGTTGACCGTGCCCTCGGGGGCCGCGTCGACCAGAACGATCTGGCCAGGGCGCACCTCCCCGAACAGGATCTTCTCCGCCAGGACGTCCTCGACGTCACGCTGGAGTGCGCGGCGCAGCGGACGGGCGCCCAGGACCGGGTCGAAGCCACGCTTGGCGACCAGTTCCTTCGCCGCCGGGGTGAGCTCGATGCCCATGTCCTTGTCCTTGAGCCGCTCCTCCACCTGCCCGACCATCAGGTCGACGATCTTGATGATCTCGTCCGGGCCGTGCTGGTGGAACACCACGATCTCGTCGACGCGGTTCAGGAACTCGGGCCGGAAGTGCTGCTTGAGCTCCTCGGTGACCTTCGCCTTCATCTTCTCGTACGAACCCGAGGTGTCGCTGGCCTGCGAGAAGCCGAGGCTGACGGCCTTCGCGATGTCCTTCGTCCCGAGGTTCGTGGTCATGATGATGATGGTGTTCTTGAAGTCGACCACGCGGCCCTGGGCGTCGGTCAGACGACCCTCGTCCAGGATCTGCAGCAGCGAGTTGAAGATGTCCGGGTGGGCCTTCTCCACCTCGTCGAACAGCACCACGCTGAACGGCTTGCGGCGCACCTTCTCGGTCAGCTGACCGCCCTCTTCGTACCCGACGTAGCCAGGCGGGGACCCGAACAACCGGGACGCCGTGTGCTTCTCGGAGTACTCCGACATGTCCAGGCTGATCAGTGCCGACTGGTCACCGAACAGGAACTCGGTCAGTGCCTTCGACAGCTCGGTCTTACCGACGCCGGACGGGCCGGCGAAGATGAACGAGCCGCTCGGCCGGCGCGGGTCCTTCAGGCCTGCACGAGTACGCCGGATGGAGCGCGACACCGCCTTCACGGCGTCCTCCTGGCCGATGTACTTCTTGTGCAGCTCCTTCTCCATGTCGAGCAGCCGGGTCGACTCCTCCTCGGTCAGCTTGAAGACCGGGATGCCGGTGGCCGTGCTGAGCACCTCGGCGATCAGCTCCTCGTCCACCTCGGCGACGACGTCCATGTCGCCGGCCTTCCACTGCTTCTCCCGCTCGGACTTGGCGTTGATCAGCTTCTTCTCGTCGTCGCGAAGGCTCGCGGCGCGCTCGAAGTCCTGCGCGTCGATCGCCGACTCCTTCTCCCGGCGCACGTTCGCGATCTTCTCGTCGAACTCGCGCAGGTCCGGCGGAGCCGTCATCCGGCGGATCCGCAGCCGGGCCCCGGCCTCGTCGATCAGGTCGATCGCCTTGTCCGGCAGGAACCGGTCGGAGATGTACCTGTCCGCCATCTGCGCGGCGTTCACCAGCGCGGCGTCGGTGATGGTCACCCGGTGGTGAGCCTCGTAGCGGTCCCGCAGGCCCTTGAGGATCTCGATCGTGTGTGCGATCGAGGGCTCGGCCACCTGGATCGGCTGGAACCGGCGCTCCAGCGCGGCGTCCTTCTCGACGTACTTGCGGTACTCGTCGAGAGTGGTGGCACCGATGGTCTGCAGTTCGCCGCGGGCCAGCATCGGCTTCAGGATGCTCGCCGCGTCGATCGCGCCCTCGGCCGCGCCGGCCCCGACGAGGGTGTGGATCTCGTCGATGAACAGCACGATGTCGCCGCGGGTGCGGATCTCCTTGAGCACCTTCTTCAGGCGTTCCTCGAAATCACCCCGGTAGCGGGATCCCGCTACCAGTGCGCCCAGGTCGAGGGAGTAGATCTGCTTGTCCTTCAGCGTCTCCGGGACGTCACCACGGACGATCTGCTGGGCCAGACCCTCCACGATGGCGGTCTTGCCGACGCCCGGCTCACCGATCAGGACAGGGTTGTTCTTGGTCCGCCGGGACAGCACCTGCATGACCCGCTCGATCTCCATCTCGCGCCCGATCACCGGGTCGAGTTTCGATTCGCGGGCGGACTGGGTGTAGTTCCGGCCGAACTGGTCGAGCACCAGCGAGCTGCTGGGCGCGCCCTCGGCGGCTGGGCCACC
The DNA here is from genome assembly GCF_040655855.1 of Kribbella sp. NPDC050281. Lineage (NCBI taxonomy): Bacteria > Bacillati > Actinomycetota > Actinomycetes > Propionibacteriales > Kribbellaceae > Kribbella > Kribbella sp. NPDC050281. The sequence continues at coordinate 87,243 of NZ_JBFAKS010000026.1, forward strand.
GGCGGACGCCGTCTCCTTGCCCTGGTACCCGCTCAGCAGCTGGATGACCTGCTGCCGGACCTTGTTGAGGTCCGCTCCGAGCTTGACCAGGACCTGCGCGGCGACACCCTCACCCTCGCGGATGAGGCCGAGCAGGATGTGCTCGGTGCCGATGTAGTTGTGGCCCAGTTGCAGGGCCTCGCGCAGGGAGAGCTCCAGCACCTTCTTGGCGCGGGGGGTGAACGGGATGTGCCCGCTCGGTGCCTGCTGCCCCTGGCCGATGATCTCTTCGACCTGGGAGCGGACAGCCTCGAGCGAGATACCCAGGCTCTCGAGAGCCTTGGCGGCGACACCCTCACCCTCGTGGATCAGGCCGAGCAGGATGTGCTCGGTCCCGATGTAGTTGTGGCTGAGCATCCTGGCCTCTTCCTGAGCCAGGACGACTACCCGACGGGCGCGGTCCGTAAATCGTTCAAACATCGCCAAAGCGCTCCTTGCCTCAGAGGAGTCGGACGTACCGTGTGGCCCGACCCCCGTACATGCATGCTAGTCCCCGGTGCCGACAGGCTCGCTCTGGGCGAACAAAAGAACACTGCTCGATCGGCCACCCGGGAGGCATCACAAGGGAAGAACCCCGCGGCTCTCCAGCGTGTTCCCGTCCGGCCCCGATCGGACAGCGTGTTCGCCACCAGCGAATTCACCGAACTACCTGCCGGAGCAACCATCCGCTCCCGATCCCCGGCCACCGGGGCGTCCACACTGTGAAACAACCGGAATGCGGACGGTCCCGGCACCCTGGTGGGCGCCGGGACCGGCAGGTCCGTGGGAATTACTTGGCTTCGTTGTACGCCGCGCGTACCTCGGCGGAGATCCGGCCCCGCTCGCTCACCTCGTAGCCGTTCTCCTTGGCCCAGGCCCTGATGTCGGCGGAGTCCGACGCCGACCGGCCGCGGCCCCGCGCCCGGCCCGCGGCACCGCGGCGACCGGACACCCGGCGCGCCGAGCCGACGTACCCGGCCATGGCGTCGCGCAGCTTGGCGGCATTCTTCTTCGACAGGTCGATCTCGTACGTCGTGCCGTCCAGCCCGAAGATCACGGTCTCGTCGGCCTTACCTCCGTCGAGATCGTCCTCGAGAACTACCTGCACCCTTTGCGCCATCGATGACAGTCCTTTCCGCGCCCGCCACCGGGCACAATCCCCCTGCCGAATTGTTCGCACCTGATTTGTACCGCACAAACCGCCTTCGTGTCATTCACCACCCGGAATGTTCCGGAAAGATGTGACCAAAACCTTCGGTTCGGTGAGGGACGGGCGACACTGTGCTCCGACGGTGACCTTCAGTATTCAGCCGGGCCGGTGGATCGTAACTCGGGCTGGACCGGAATCAATTGGACCCCGGGAATTGCATGACCCGGAGGTTGTGCTATGCAACGAACCTCCGGGCCGGTTTCCTGAATCACTCGGGTGCGGGCGGAATCACTCCGGGCGCAGCAACGGGAACAGAATCGTCTCCCGGATACCGGCACCGGTGAACAGCATCACCAGCCGGTCCAGGCCCATCCCCATGCCGCCGGCCGGCGGCATCCCGAACTCCATCGCGCGCAGGAAGTCCTCGTCCAGCTCCATCGCCTCCGGGTCGCCGGCTGCGGCCAGCAACGACTGTGCCACCAGGCGTTCCCGCTGGATCACCGGATCGTTCAGTTCCGAGTAGGCGGTGCCCAGCTCGACGCCGTTCACGATCAGGTCCCAGGCCTCGACCAGTCCGGGAATTTCGCGGTGCGGCTTCGCCAGCGGCCGCGCCGACTCCGGATAGTCACGGACAAAGGTGGGCTGGATCAGCGTGTGCTCGACCAGCTTCTCGAACAACTCCACCGCGATCTCACCGGCATTCCAGCCCGGCTGCAGCTCGACGTCGTGCTGCTCGGCCAGCTTGGTCAGCGCGGCCACGTCGGTGGTCACGTCGACGGTCTCACCGACCGCTTCGGAGACGAGTCCGAAAAGCGTCGCATGCCGGAACGGCTGCTCCAGATCGATGTCCGAACCGTCGCGCGCGGTGATCGTGGTCCGGCCGATCGCACGACCGGCGTTCCGCATCAGCTCGGCGAAGAGTTCGGCCATCGTGTCGTAATCGCCGTACGCCTCATACGCCTCGATCATCGAGAATTCCGCCGCATGGGTGGAGTCGAGTCCCTCGTTGCGGAACGTCCGGCCGATCTCGAAGACCCGGTCAACGCCGCCGATCATCGCCCGCTTGAGATCCAGCTCGAGCGCGATCCGCAGCTTCATCTCCTGGTCGAACGCGTTCAGGTGGGTCGAGAACGGCCGCGCCGCGGCGCCGCCGTTGGTCAGCTGCAGCACCGGCGTCTCGACCTCGATGAAGTCGTGGGCGTCGAAGGTCGCCCGCAGCGACTTCAGTACGGCGGCCTTGTTCCGGACCATCTCGCGCGCCTCCGGGCGGACGATCAGGTCGACGTAGCGCAGCCGGACCCGGGCCTCTTCGTTCAGCGGCTTGTGCTCGTTCGGGAGCGGGCGCAGCGTCTTGGCGGCCATCTGCCAGCCGGTCGCCTGCACGGACAGCTCACCGCGACGGCTGGTGATCACCTCGCCCTGGACGGACAGCAGGTCGCCGATGTCGACGAGTTGCTTGAACCGGGCCAGCCCCTCGTCGCCGAGGTCGGCCACCGACAGCATCACCTGGAGCTCGGTCCCGTCGCCCTCGCGCAGCCGGACGAAGCACAGCTTGCCGGTGTTGCGGAGGAAGATGACCCGGCCGGCCACCGAGACCTGCTCGCCGGTCCGGGTGTCCGGCTCCAGCTCCTGTCCGTCGTACTTCGCCCGCAGGTCCTTCAGCAGGTGCGTCCGCGGCACCGAGATCGGGTACGGCTGCACTCCCTCCGCCAGCAGGCGGTCACGCTTCTCCCGGCGAACCCGCATCTGCTCGGGCAGGTCGTCCTGCCCGCTGTCGGGGTTCACCGGGTTCACGTGTGCGTCTGTCATGCCTAAAGGCTAGTGACTGACCGCCTCCACAACCGAATCCTTTGTTCGCACCAGGAGGACGGCGGCGATCGCGGCGGTCACCACACCGGTGATCCCGCAGGTCACGAAGGTCATCCGGGTCCCGAGTACCGCGCCGAGGAGACCACCCAGAGGAAGCGCGATCAGACTGCAGCCCCGCACCGTGCCGCCCAGCGCCGCGACGACCCGCCCGCGGACGTGTTCGGCCGTCCGGGTGACGATGAGGGTGCTGCAGGCGGCGTTGAGCATGCCGCTGCCGGCTCCGACCGCCAAGCAGCCGATGGCCAGCGTGACCACGTCGTGCGACAGGCCCATGAGCACGCACGAACCGCCGATGGCGGCCATGCCGGCCAGCAAGGCCCGGGAGCGGGACGCAGCTGTCACCAAGCGGCCACTGCCCCACGCGCCGAGGATCGCTCCGGCTCCCTGGGCGGCCATCAGCCAGCCATAGCCCGACGCGCCGAGTCCGACCTCGTCGGTGACCAGGAACACCTCGACGACGTTGACCGCCTCACCCGTGAGCACGAAGACCCACAGACACGTCACCAGGATCCGGAGCAGCGAGTCGCCGTACAGACTGCGCAGACCGGCCATCAGCGCGCCGGGCTCCCGGACAGCGCCCGGCTCGGGGCGGCGGCGGGTGGTGACCAGCCGGGCGACCAGGCCCAGGACGAGGAAGGTCAGGGCGTCGATCAGGAGGGCGCCGCGGTCGCCGGACCAGCCCACGAGCACGCCACCGGCGGCGGAGCCGGCCAGAGTGGCGACGCCGATCAGCGCCTGGCTGGTGCCGGTGGTCTTGCCGACCAGCTCGTCGCCGACGATGCGCGGGATGAGTGCACCCCAGGCAGGTCCGGCCACGGCTTGACCGACCTGGAGGACGCAGACCAGCGCCAGGGTCTCGGCCAGGCCGTGGCTGAACGCCAAACCGATACCGGCGGCCGCCTGCAGCAGAGAAGCCCAGACCAGGACGGTCCGCGAGTCGTGCCCGTCCACGATCCGGCCGGCGAACGGGATCATCGCGACGGTCGGTACGGCGAACGCCAGCAGCAGGGCCGTGATCGCGCCGGGTCCGCCGTCGTGGGACACGCGCAGCATCAGCGCGACCAGCGCCACCGAGTCACCCGCGTAGGACAGCGCGCGGGCGGGCAGCACCAGCCGGATGTCGGGGAAGGACCAGATCGAGGTCTGAAGTGATTGCTTCATAGTTGTGAAGTTACTGCTTCATATTCCGGATCGTCAAGGGATTGGCTACGCTGACCTCGTGGCCAAGAAGAAACGCGTGGTGATCACCGATCCGCGGGCGATCCGCGCCCTGGCGCACCCGGCCCGGCAGCGGGTCATCGACGAGCTCTACAACGGCAGGGTGTTGACCGCGACCGAGTGTGCGGAGCTGGCCGGGCTGACCCCGTCGGCGATGAGCTACCACCTACGGGCCCTGGAACGCTGGGGCATCATCGAGCGCGCCGAAGAGTCGGGCGACGGGCGGGAACGGCCCTGGCGGGCGCTGGCCGGCAGCCTGATGATCTCCTCGCAGGCGTCCAACGCCGGCCGCCTGGCCAGCCAGACGATCATGCGGACGACGGCGGATCGGGTGCTCGAGCAGTTCGAGGAGATGGCCTCCGACGACCCCTGGGACGACGTCAGTTCGCTCAGCCGGTCCCGGTTGTGGCTCACCCACGACGAGGCCAAGCGGTTCGGCCAGGAGCTGAGCGAGCTGGTCGACCGCTACAAGAAGGGCCGTACGTCGACCACCCATCCGGCCGCTGCCCGTCAGATCAGCACCCTGCTGGCCGTCGTACCGACCGGGAAGCCGCCACAAGATAGCTGAACCGTTAGCTGCCTTCCCGCGTATCCAGGGGTACCTTCGAAAGAGAGGTCCTCTCCGCCGGCGGGTGGTCATATGGAGTCCTGGCTTTTGTGGTTGATCATCGCCGCCGTCCTCGGCACCGCCGAGTTGATGACGGCAACCCTCGATCTGCTCCTGCTCGCCCTCGCCGCGCTGGCCGCGGCCGGAGTCGCCGGTCTCGGCCTGGGGATCGGCCTGCAACTGCTCGCGTTCGCCGTCACGGCCGCCGCGATGATCACCCTGGTCCGGCCGGTCGCACGCCGCCACCTGAGATCGCACCCGCAGCTGCGGACCGGCGTGGCGGCGCTGATCGGGCGCGAGGCCGTGGTGCTGACCCCGTGTGGCCGCGATCCCGGCCGGGTCAAGATCGGCGGCGAGGAGTGGAGTGCCCGCTCGTACGACCCGGACCTGCTCATCCCCGCGGGCACCCGGGTCGACGTCTTCGCCATCGAGGGGGCCACCGCCCTCGTCCATCCTCAGGAGGATCCATGGCCGAACTGATCATCGGGCTGGTCGTCGCCCTGCTCGCCGTCGTCCTGGTCCTTCGGACCGTCCGGATCGTGCCGCAGGCGCGAGCCACCAACGTCGAGCGGCTCGGCCGCTACCTGCGCACTCTCGAGCCCGGGCTGAACATCGTCATCCCCTTCATCGACCGGCCCCGACAGCTGATCGACCTGCGCGAGCAGGTGATCTCGTTCGAGCCGCGCTCGGTGATCACCGAGGACAACCTGGTCGTCGACATCGACACGGTGCTGTACGTCCAGGTCACCGATCCCCGGGCGGCGGCGTACGAGATCGCCAACTTCGAGCAGGCGATCGAGCAGCTCACCGTCACCACACTGCGCAACGTGATCGGCAGCCTGGACCTGGAGAAGGTGCTGACCTCCCGCGAGCACATCAACTCCCAGCTCCGCGGCGTACTGGACGAGGCGTCGGGCAAGTGGGGCATCCGGGTGAACCGGGTCGAGCTGAAGGCGATCGACCCGCCGCCGTCGATCAAGGAGTCGATGGAGAAGCAGATGCGGGCGGACCGGGAGAAGCGGGCCGCGATTCTGACAGCCGAGGGCCAGCGGCAGTCCCGGATCCTGACCGCTGAGGGCGACCGGCAGGCCGCGATCCTGCGGGCCGAGGGTCAGGCGAAGGCGATCGACACGGTGTTCGAGGCGATCCACCGCAACGACCCGGACCCGAAGCTGCTGGCGTACCAGTACCTGCAGATGCTGCCCGAACTGGCCAAGGGCCCGGGCAACACGTTCTGGGTGATCCCGTCCGAGGTCACCGCCGCGCTACAGAACGTCACCAAGGCGTTCAACGGCTATCTCCCGGAAATTCCTCCTGACACCAACGGCCACAGCCCTGAGAATCCCCTGAAATAGTTGCCTCGTCCCGTAATCGGTTGACCCCGGATGTCACTATGGGTGCATGGGGGAACCGTTGCACGCGCTCGCGATCATGGTCCCGACCGGCGGGGTGGCGATCGTCGCGTACCTGGTGGTCGGCCTTGTCATCGGCGTCGAGAGCATGGGGGTTCCGTTACCCGGTGAGACGACTCTGATCGCGGCCGCGCTGCTGGCGTCGCAGGGCAACCTGCACCTCGAGTTCGTCATCGCCGCGGCGGCCACCGGCGCCATCGTCGGCGACTCGGTCGGGTACTACATCGGCCGGAAGGCGGGCCGGAACCTGTTCGAGCGGCTCGGCCGCCGGTTCCACCACTTCTCCGAGGACCGCATCGTCAAGGCCGAGAAGTACTTCCACCGGTACGGCGTCTGGACGGTCTTCTTCGGCCGGTTCGTGGCACTGCTGCGCATCTTCGCCGGCCCGATGGCGGGCATGCTGCGGATGCCGTACCCCAAGTTCCTGGCCGCCAACGCGGCCGGCGGGATCGCCTGGTCGACCACGATCGGCATCGTCGCGTACAACATCGGCGACAACGCGGACAAGATCTTCGGCCAGTTGTCGGTCTGGGCCCTGGTCGTGCTCGCACTCGCCGCGGTCGCGGCGTACACCTACTACCGGATCCGCCGCCGGCATCGGGAGACCGCCGCGGTACGGGAGCCGGAGTCAGCGGACGTATAGCGGGAGGTGATGCGTGATCGTCCCGCTCATCGACCGGCCGTACATCGTGGCGGCCGGCAGCACGAACCGGTAGACGAAGTTCCCCGCCGAGCCCGCCCGGAACGTCCATGACGTACGGCCGTTGCGGATCGGCGTCTCCTTGACGCCGACCCACCGGCGCAGCACGCGGTTCCACACCTGCAGCGTCGCGGTCGAGCTCATGGCCGGCTTGATGATCGCGAACGCGGTGACGTTCGACCCGCGCTTCTTGACCGTCAGCCCGCCGCCGAACCCGGCCGAGACGACCCGGACCACGTTGCGGACGTACGTCGGCCGGCTGGTCGACGTACTCGTGATCAGACCGGGCTTGGTGTAGTTCGGGACCGTGACGGCGTACGGGCGGCTGCCACCGGTGGGAACCCCGATGTCGTAGTGCCCGCCGGCTGTCGTCCTACCCCGAGCCACCGGAGTCCAGTGACCACCGGGAATCACCTGGGTGAGTACGACGATCGGCACCCCGGCCGGCGTGGCCCGCCGCTGGGTGCACGGCGTCTCCGGCTCGCACGCCACCTGTTGCAGAACGACCCGGCCGCGGGCACGGATCGGCAGGCTGAACTGGGCCAGCCCTGGCATCGCCGCGCTGATCGAACTGGTCAGGCCGAGCACCTGTCCACCGAGCCGGGCGCTCCACTCGTTCTGCGTCCGGACCTGGAACACGTACGGCGGTTTGATGCTGTTGATGACCTGGCGCGTCGACGTCGTCGCCGGGCCGACCGGTCGCAACTGCTCACCGGGCTTGCCGACCATCGGCACGTACTTCTGGGTGCGCGGTCCCTCCACGTCGAGCGGGTCGTTCGGGGTGAAGTCCTGCGGCGCCACCGGCACCGTCCACTGCATCAGCGCGCCCGATCGGCCCGCCGGTGCCGCCGTCGCCGCGCTGGGACCGACCGGCCCGTCGGTGTCGAAGACGGGCGAACGCGCGAGTTTGCTGGTCACACCACCCTGCGAGGTCCCGATGGCGACCGCCACCCGGTAGTTCCCGTCCGGTGGGAAGGCCGAGGTCGGGATGTCCCAGCTGTTCGCATCGCCGGCGCCGACGTACTTCACGTACGACGGACTCTCGCTGAGCACGCCCTCGATCGTGATCCGGTTCGGGGCGTTGTCGTCCTTCCAGCTGACCTGGACCGCGGTCCGGCCGTCACCGGACCAGCCGACCGCCACGTCGGTGGGAACCGGATCCGAGGAGCAGGCGGTCAGCACTGCTGTGCCACACACCACCGCCAGCGCCGCGGCGAGCATCCGCCGCACTCCGACCACCTCGTCTCAGCTGCCTCACAACCGACCGCTGAACCATACCCAGATCAGCCCGCCGAGTCCGTAGGGTCGTTGCCGGATCGGTATGCCGGCGGTCAGGGCGTGGCAGTGCCGTGGACGGCGAGTGCATGCTTGCGGAAGGCCCGGCGGGACAGCATCGGGACGAAGGACCGGACCAGCCACGGGGTGTGACTGACGATCTCGGCCACCACCTCCGGGTTGCCCTCGTACTGCATCATCCCCAGCACCAGCGGGAGGTCGGGCTTCCGGAGTTCCTTGACACCTTCCTCGCCGAGCGCCAGCCACTCCTCCTCAGTGACGTTGCGTGCCGCGATCGGCAGCAGGCGCTCCTCCTCCGCGTCCAGATGCTCGCAGAGACTGACGTAGAGCTCGTCCAGCAGCCGAGCGAGCTCGTCCCGCTCCGCCGGCCGCGCGGTGGAGCGCCACTCCGCACGCACTCGCTCGACGTCTTCCAGCACCGTCGCGACCCGCTCGTGCTGTGCCTCCATCAGGTGCACGATCGGCGCCAGCTCCTCCGGCACCCGCTCGAGCAGCTTCGGCCACAGCAGCCGGTCCTCGCCGGTGTGGTGGAGGTGGAGGAAGCTGGTCAGGAACTCCAGGTGCGCGCAGATCGTGCCGGCCCGGCGGGTGTCACCAGCTTCGACCGCGCGGACCAGGCCGGGCGCGAGACGGAACTCGCGCCGCAGGAACGTGTGGACCACGATCATGTCGCGGGTGTCGATGACTTCGGTCGATCGTTCGGTTGCGGTCACGGCTGCTCTCCTTCGCGCGGATGCGGTGCGAGTCCACTCTGCGCGCGGCGTCTTGCAGGCGAATTGCACATGGCTTGCACCGCTGTGCGCCCTATTCTGCGAATCATGCAGGTCCGGGTGCTCGGCCGCATCGAGCTGGCGGTCGAGGGGGCGGTCGTCGACCTCGGCGGCCTGAAGCAGCGCGCGCTCCTGGCGATCCTGGTGACAGCCGACGGGCACGCCGTACCGGTGGAGCGGCTGGTCGACCTGCTCTGGGGAGAGGACCCACCGGCGAAGGCGATGGCCTCTCTGCATGCCTACATCGCAAGGTTGCGACGGCTGCTCGAACCTGTGCGCGAGCCGCGTGCGCCCGCCCGGGTGCTGGTGTCGCGGCCACCGGGGTACGCCTTGCTGCTCGACGGCATCGACGTCGATGCGCGGCAGTTCACCACTCTGCTGGCCGAGGCGTCGCCCTTGATCACCGCCGACCCGGCCCAGGCGGAGACACTCCTCCGGACCGCACTCGACCTCTGGCGGGGTGACGCCTTCGCCGACGTGGCCAGTACGACGCCCGCCATCCAAGCCGAGGCGGCTCGCCTGGAGGAGCTGCGGCTGGGCGCAGTGGAGGATCTCTGGGCAACCCGGCTCGCGCTCGGCGGGCACCGGCACGCCGCACCCGAGCTCGAGCATCTCGTCGACTCACATCCGTTGCGCGAACGGATGTGGGCACTGCTCGCGTTGGCCCTCTACCGGTCCGGACGCCAGGCCGATGCGCTGGACGCGTTGCGTCGGGCCCGCCGCCGGCTGGTCGACGAGGCAGGCCTCGACCCGGGCGTCGAACTGCGCACCCTCGAGGAGGCGATCCTCCGGCAATCCCCCAGCCTCGACCTTCCGGCATCCGCCGACTCCGTCGCATTGCCAGGCCGCGAGGAGCAACTGCTCGAGGTACGGCGGGCGTTGGACGAGGCCACCGCTGGACGCGGCCGCGTCGTCCTCGTCAGCGGAGAGCCAGGCATCGGGAAGACGTCGCTGGCACAAGCGGTGGCAGCGAACGCGAAGGCAGCCGGCTTCCGGTGCGGATGGGGCGGCTGGGAGCCCGACGCGACTGCTCCGCTCTGGGGCTGGCAGCAGGCTGCGGACCAGCTGTTCGGCGACATCGGCGTACTCCAGCTGACCGGTCCGGCGCCGATCGACGCGGCATCGTCGACCTTCCGGCTGGCCGGCACTGTCGTCGAGGCCTTGCGATCCGGTCCCGCATCGCTGCTCGTGCTGGACGACATGCACTGGGCCGATGCCGACAGCCTGCGCCTGCTGCGCCGGATCGCCGCCACGCTGGCCGACGTACCGGTCCTGCTGGTGGTCACCTGCCGGGACGCGGACGCGGACATCAGTACGGCGGTCGCCGAGGTCCTTGCTGCGCTGGCCCGGCTCGATCCGGTGCGGATCGGACTCGCCGGCCTGGACGAGGACGCGATCAGAGCACATGTGTCGCTCAACACCGGTGTCGAGGTCGACCGCCAGGTCGCCGCGGCGATCCGGGCTCGGACGGATGGAAACCCCTTCTACATCAATGAATTCGTCCGCTTGCTGACCAGCGCCGGTGACCTCTCCGACCCGGCGGCGCCGTCCTGGCGAGAGGTGCCCGGTGGGGTCCGCGACGTGGTTCGGCAGCGACTGGCCCAGCTGCCGGACGACGCGGGCGAGATCCTGGCGGCTGCGGCGGTCCTCGGTCGATCGTTCGACCTCGACGTGGTCGTGGCCGCTGCCGGCGTGACAGCGAACGCAGTCGATGACTCTGTCGAGGCCGCGTTGCGGTGCGGCCTGCTCGAGGAGGAGACACCGAGCCGCTACCGGTTCACCCACGCGCTCGTGCGTGACGCGATCTATCGATCGCTGCCCGCGCCCGCTCGCGCCCGAGCGCACGCGCGAGCCGCTCAGGCCTTGGAGCGGCAGCGCATCGGCCACCTCGAACCCCACACGGCGCAACTGGCCGAGCACTACCGGCTCGCTGGAGCCGTGCATGCGCGATCGGCCTGGACGTTCGCGAACCGGGCCGCGCGCCGGGCCGCTGAGCGCTCCGCGCACGACGAGGCACTGCGGCTGTTCCGGATGGCTGCCGAGCTCCAGGCTCAGGACCCGATGGCCACCGCCGAAGAGCGGGAGGCGGTGCTGACCGGCCTTGGCCGGGCCCAGCACTGGATGGCGCGTCCGGTCGAGGCCTGGGTCTCGCTCGCTGACGCGGCGCGCTCCGCACTCGCCCGCGGCGACGCCGTTGCGGCCGCTCACGCGCTGCTCGTGATCAGCGAGCGCAGCATCTGGACGTGGCGTGACTACGCCACGCCTGACGAGGTGGCGATCAAGCTGTGGGACCAGGTCCTGGCCGCGCTGCCGACCTCCGAGACGCTGCTCCGGGCACACGTCCAGGCCGCTCTGGCCGTCGAACTCCTGTACCAGCCGGACTCCGCGGATCGCGCGACGTCACTCGCGACCGATGCCCTGCTGACGACCAGGCAGCGCGGCTCCCCACAACAGTTGCTCCCGGTCCTCCAACTGACCCACTTGGCCATGGAACGGCCCGACCTGCTCGACCGCAGGGCTGCGATCGCCGACGAACTGGTGATCCTGGCCGGCCGGCACGACGACGTCACCGGACTCGCCGCCGCGCTCTGCATGCGGGCCGTCGACCGGGCTGAGCGTGGCACCTGGGAGCAGGCGATCGCCGACATGCACCGTGCCGAGCGGATCGCCGCGCAGCACCAGTTCGTCCCGGTTCTGCTGATCGCCGGCTCGGCACTCGCACTCGAACGGCAGGCGGTCGGCGACTTCGCCGCCGCGGAGACGGCGCTCGAGCGCATCGTGATGTTGCAGTCGACGGTCTCGATGGCCCCGTCCGCTCTCGGCATCGGCCAGCTCGCCACCATGCGCATGGTCCAAGGCCGGCTGGCCGAGCTGGAACCGGCGCTGCGCGAGGCAGCGTCGCACCAGCCGGTCCTGCGCGACCTGCACGCGCTGGCCTTGATCGGCTGCTCCCGCAGCGACGAGGCGAGGATGATGCTCGGCGACTGGGCGGAGCAGCGCCCACTGCTCCGGGACTTCGCCTGGACCGGCCTCACGGCCATCCGGGCCCGGGTCTGGATCGCGCTTGACGACGCCACGGCGATCGCCGACCTGCGCGACCAGTTGACGCCGTACGCCGATCGCCTGGCGGTCGGGGGCATGGGCGCGTTCTTCCTGGGCAGCGTCAGCCACATTCTCGGACACCTCGCCCTCGCGGCCGGCGACCGCACCGCCGCGCGACACCACCTGCGGGCCGCGCTGGAGATTCATCAGCGCCTGGGGCTGAAGCCTCACGCCGCTGCCACTGAGGCATTGCTGCGGCAAGTCGGGCAATAGCCGCGACCTCGTTGCCGGATCGGTACGCCGGCCCTACCGTGAAGGAGCCACAAGGGGGAAACGAGCATGGCGTTCATCGACACACCGTCCAACCGCGACTTCTTCGAGAGCAACCGGGCTCCGGCGGGTCACGTCCCGAATTTCGTCACCACGTTCGCGGCCCGGCCGGCCGTGTACGACGCGTGGAAACAGCTCAACGGCGCGATCAAGGAATCCATGGACCTGCGCCGCTACGAGTTGGCGACGCTGGCCGCCGCGACCGCGCTCAAGTCGAGCTACTGCAGCCTCGCGCACGGTCAGGTGCTGGCCGACAAGTTCTACACGTCCGAGGAGGTCGCGGCGCTGGTGGACGAGCCGCCCGCCGACCCGGTCGACCGCGCCGTGATGGCCTTCGCGCGGAAGGTAGCGCTGGCCGCCGACACGATCACCCAGGCGGACGTCGACGAACTGAAGGCCGTCGGACTGACCGACACCGACGTTCTCGACGTCGTCCTGGCCGCGGCTGCCCGAGCCTTCTTCTCCAAGACCCTGGCAGCGACCGGCACCCCACCCGACGCCGCCTTCAACACCCTTCCCGAGACCCTCCGCAAGGCCCTGACCGTCGGAGGGCCGATTCACTCGGGCTGATTGCCCGGGGAACCGCCGAGGTGGAAGTTGCTGGTGACGCCGGCGTACATGAGGTGGGTCACCAGGCCCTGCGCAGCGTGCGGAAGGTTGTGGCAGTGGTCCATCCAGATGCCCGGGTTGTCGGCGACGAACGCTACCTCGTAGGTCTCGTCGTCCTCGACGTTCAACGAGTCCGTCCACCACGGGCTGCCGGTCGCGGCCGTGCCGTTGCGACTGAGTACGACGACGTGGTGGCCGTGCAGGTGCATCGGGTGGACCTGCCCGGACGTGTTCTTGATCGTCATCCGGACCACGTCGCCCTCGGCCACCACGAACATCGGCACATCCGGGAACTGGTGCCCGTTGATCGTCCACCACAGCCCCGGCTTCCCGTCGAAGAACCCGGGCCGCCGGCCGATGGTGTACTGGAAGTTCCGGTCGGTCTTCGCCGGATCGAACTCGAGCCTCTTCGGCGAGCCGTAACTCAACAGGTCGACCCGGTCACGCGGCTCGGTGCCGGTCGGCGCGTTGCCATCGCCGATCACCAGCGTGGTCGGTCCACCACCCAGGCCGATCCGCACGGCTGATCCCTGCGGCATCGTCAGTTGCAGATCGATCCGGCCACCCGCGGTGACGAGCACGGTCTTGTTGCTCACTTCGGTCGGCGCGTTCACGTCGGTCCCGTCGACCGCCACCACCCGGTACGGCGCTCCGTCGACCCAGGCAGCCATCGGCCCGTTGTCGGTGTTGATGAGACGCACCCGGACCGTCGATCCCGGTGCCGCCACGCGGCGCTCGCCGTACCCGCCGTTGACGGTCCGGATCTTGTCGTACGTATGCACAGCCGCGATCACGTCGGTCGTACTCGGTTGCACGATCAGTACGCCGTACAGGCCCTTCTTCACCTGTTCGTGGGAGACCTGGTGCGAGTGGTACCAGTACGTGCCGGCGTCCTTGGCGACGAAGCGATAGACGAACGACTGGCCAGGGGCGACAGCGTCCTGGGTGACGCCGGCGACGCCGTCCTCGGCAGCCGGTACGTCGACTCCGTGCCAGTGCAGGGTGATCCCCTGCGGCACAGACTCGTTGTGCAGGGTCACCTGGATCAGATCGCCTTGTTTTGCGACGATCTGCGGTCCGGGAGACGTGTGATTCAACGTGTAGCCGTCCACCGGGCCGCGCCCGGGGATCTCGAACTTCTCCTTCCGGGCGGTCAGATCCACCGCCACGTCAGGCGTCCCGTCGGCCGGACCTTTGAGCGTGCTGACGTCCTGTCCGTGATGGGCGTTGACCACGGGGCCGCCGCCATAGTCGGCGTACCCCATGGTCATCGGGGAGAGGTCGTTCGGGACCAGGCTCCGCTGCCAGAAGAAGACCAGTGGTGCCAGCACGGCCAAGGTCGCGGCGACAGCGATCAGCAGCCGGCGCCGCTCGGCCATCTTTGTTGCCAAAGGCATCTAGACGGCGGTGGTCGGCTCGGCGGCCGGCGCCGGTGCGGCGGCGGCTCGCCGGGCCGCCACACTGGCGACGGCGAGCAGCGCGAACGCGTTCAGAGCATGCAGTGTCCCGATCACGGGCGCCACGCCGAACGACAGGAACGCGAGCACGATCTGCAGCGCGACCAGGCCGACCACGTAGAGCGCCCACCTGACTCCACCCTGGACCTTGGCGAAGAACGACACGATCAGCAGCAACAGCGCGATGATCGGGATCACCAGCATCCCGAACTGGCCGTGCAGCACGTGCCCGGCGTTGCCCTCGTAGTTCTTGTCGATGACCAGGCCGTCGTCCATGTCCTTGATCGCCGTGAACCAGCCGAGTGCGACGAACATTGCCTGCAGCACCACACCGATCGCAACGAGACCAGCCAGTACCCGATATACGGACCTCATAGCTCTCCCCCAACCCCGATTTTCCCCTGAGCACATGGTGATCCCGGTCACCACAGCGCACAAGGGCTCTCGCCCGATCGGGCAACTATTGGTTGTTGCGGGCAAACGCGTGCTGCAGGCCGTGCAGGGTGAGCAACGGTTCGTGACGAACCGGGGTGGTCAGCTCGCCGGCAAGTAGGGGGGCGAGGGCACCGGTCAGCACCACCGGGGTCGACGAATCAAGCGACTGCTCGGCACGGATCCGTCCCACCAAACCGTCGACCAGTGCCGCGAAGCCGTGAATCGCCCCCGACTGAAGGGCTTCGACGGTGTTCTTCGCGACGACTGCGCGTGGCCGGACGAGTTCAACCCGGCGCAGTTGCGCGGCGGCTTGGCCGAGCGCGTCGGTCGCGGTTTCGATGCCTGGGGCAATTACTCCGCCGATGAACGCGCCGGCCGGGTTGACCACGTCGATGGTGGTCGCCGTACCGACGTCGACGACCAGGCAGGGCGCGCCGTACTGGTTGACCGCGGCAAGCGCGTTCGCGATCCGGTCGGTGCCGACCTCGCGCGGGTTGTCCACCAGCACAGGCAGCCCGGTCTTCACGCCCGGCTCGACCACGACGCCCGGCACGTTCGGGTAGTAGCGCGCGACCACATCGCGGAGCTCGTGCAGCACATGCGGTACGGCGGAACACACGGCGATGCCGGACACCGGAGACTCCCCGGTCAGCAGTCCCTGCAGCAGGACCGCCCACTCGTCGGCCGTACGCCGGGGATCGGTGCCGACCCACCAGTGCCGCTTGACCGTGCCGTCGAGCACCAGGCCGACCAGCGTCCTGGTGTTTTCGACGGCGACGGCGAGGAGCATCAGGATTCCCGCAGGTCCAGCCCGATGTCGAGCACCGGCGCCGAGTGGGTCAGGGCGCCGACCGCGAAGTAGTCGACCCCGGTCTCCGCCACGGCCCGGGCCTGATCCAGCGTCAGTCCGCCGGAGGCCTCCAGCCGGGCCCGGCCGGCCACCTTCTCAACCGCCTCCCGCAACTGCGGGACCTCCATGTTGTCGAGCAGGATCAGCTCGGCACCGGACTCGACCGCGATCAGCGCATCGTCGACCGAGTCCACCTCGACCTCGACCGCGAGGTCCGGGTAGGCCTTGCGGACCAGACGGAACGCCTCCGCCACCCCGCCGGCGGCGACCACGTGGTTGTCCTTGATCAGCGCCGCGTCGGACAGGCCCATCCGGTGGTTCTTGCCGCCACCGCAGCGAACGGCGTACTTCTCCAGCGACCGCAGCAGCGGCATGGTCTTGCGGGTGTCGCGGATGACCACACCGGTCCCCTCGACCGCGTCGACCCACCGGCGGGTGAGGGTCGCGACACCAGACAGATGGCACAGCAGGTTGAGCGTCGTCCGCTCGGCGGTCAGCAACTGGCGCGTCTTGCCGCGGATCGTCATCAGTACGTCGCCCTTGCGCACCGACGCACCGTCACGGACCGAGTACTCGAGCTCGACCTCGTCCGGAGCGGCGACCTGCCGGATCACCAGCTCGGCGACCTCCAGCCCGGCCACCACTCCATCGGTACGCGCGACGAGTTCGGCGACCGAGATCTGGTCCGGGTCGACGGTCGCGACAGTGGTGACGTCGGCGCCACCGGCCAGGTCTTCCTCGATGGTGGCCCGCACCAGGTCACCGACCCACTGCCGGTCGACGGCTTCATCCATGGTGAGCATTCTCCTTGGTGTCATGCGGGACGAACGTCGTACGTGGTCTCGCGGTCTCGCCCTCGGGCGGGAGGGTCAGGTCCAGACTGCCTGACCAGTTCCGGTCGTCGCGATCCGGGTGGTCCTCACGCCAGTGAGAGCCGCGACTCTCCTCGCGCACGGTGGCCGCGGCGATCAGTGCGGACGCCACCGTGACCAGGTTGGTCGCCTCCCATCCCGGCGTACCCGGCTCGCCGGGCGGCTGCTCGATCAGCTTGGCGAGGGTCGCATCGGCCTCCGACAATCCGCGTGCACTGCGGATGACGCCGGCACCGACGGTCATCACCCGCTGCACCTCGTCGACAACGTCCGCGTCGACCAGACCGGGGACACGGATGTCGGCGACCGGCTCACGCAGCGGCGGGAGGCCGTCGGCGAGGTGGGCAGCGATCCGGCGAGCGAAGACAAGCCCTTCGAGCAGGGAGTTCGAGGCCAGCCGGTTGGCGCCGTGGACACCGGTGCATGCGACCTCACCGCAGGCATACAGCCCCGGCATCGAGGTCTGGCCGTCCAGGTCGGTCCAGACACCGCCGGACGAGTAATGGCAGGCGGGCGCGACCGGGATCAGCTCACGCACCGGGTCGATGCCGTGCGAGCGGCAGGACGCCAGGATGGTCGGGAATCGGACCCGCCACTGCTCGTCGCCGAAGTGGCGTGCGTCCAGGTAGACATGATCCTTGCCGGTGGCAAACATCTGCCGCATGATCGCCTTCGCCACGATGTCGCGCGGGGCGAGGTCGGCCAGCTCGTGCTGACCCTGCATGAACCGCTGGCCCTCGTGGTCGACCAGGAACGCACCCTCGCCACGGACCGCCTCGGACACCAGCGGCTGCTGGCCTTTCGCGCTCTTGCCCAACCACAGCACGGTCGGGTGGAACTGCACGAACTCGAGATCACGCACCTCGGCGCCGGCCCGCAACGCCAGCGCCATGCCGTCGCCCGTGGACACGCTCGGGTTGGTCGTGGCGGCGTACAACTGGCCGATACCGCCCGACGCCAGGATCACGACTCGGCTGCGGATCGCACCGACGCCGTCCAGTTGGCCCTCACCCATGACGTGCAGGGTGACTCCGGCGACGCCACCGTCCGCAGCGGTCAGCAAGTCGATGACGAGGGCGTGCTCGATCAGCCGGATGTCGTCGGCCCGCTTCACCGCGGCGACCAGCGCCCGCTCGATCTCCGCGCCGGTCGCGTCTCCACCGGCGTGCGCGATGCGGTTGCGATGATGCCCGCCCTCCCGCGTCAGCGACAGATCTCCATCGGCCAGGGTGTCGAACCGCGCGC
Organism: Kribbella sp. NPDC050281; assembly: GCF_040655855.1. Lineage (NCBI taxonomy): Bacteria > Bacillati > Actinomycetota > Actinomycetes > Propionibacteriales > Kribbellaceae > Kribbella > Kribbella sp. NPDC050281. Next base: position 105,123 of record NZ_JBFAKS010000026.1, read on the forward strand.
CCAGCTCGATCAGGTCTCGCACCGCGTCCGGTCCCTCGGTCACCAGCGCCCGTACGGCGTCCGGATCGCACAGTCCGGCGCCCGCGACCAGGGTGTCCTGCAGATGATCCTCGGGCGAATCCTCCGGGCTGAGCGCGGCGGCGATACCGCCCTGGGCCCACTGGGTCGAGCCGGAGGCGACGACGTCCTTCGTCACCACCAGGACAGTGCCGAGCTCACGGGCCTTCAGTGCGGCGGTCAGTCCGGCGATGCCGGAGCCGATCACCACCACGTCGACGGTGTCGGTCCACCCGGGTTCGGGCGCAGACAACCGTTGTGGGACAGCAGGAGCGGTCATCCAGCGACCGTATCAATCGATTTCACCTGAGCGTGATGGAAATGTTGTCAATGAGACGGGTCAGACCGACGCGGGCGGCGATCAGCATGCGGGCCTCGCCGGGGCCGATGACCGGGCCGAGATCCGGTGCGCGCAAGGCGAGATAGTCGATCTTCACCGACGGCACCGCCTCCAGTTCGGCCTGAGCGGCGGCCATCACGGCGTCCGGACCGTTCATGCCGGCCTTCGCACCCGCGGTCAGCGCGCGGTACAGGACCAGCGCTTCGTCACGCTCAGTCTCGTCCAGGTAGCGGTTGCGTGAAGACAACGCGAGACCGTCAGGCTCGCGCACGGTCGGCACCGGCACGATGTCGACGTCCCAGTCGAGGTCGCACACCATCTCGCGGATCAGCGTGAGCTGCTGGTAGTCCTTCTCGCCGAACAGCGCCAGGTCGGGCGCGGTCAGGTGCAGCATCTTCGCCACCACCGTCAGTACGCCGGCGAAGTGGCCCGGCCGGACCATGCCCTCGAGTTCGTCGGCCAGCGGGCCGGGATGCACGGTGATGGACGGCTCGTTCGGATACAGCTCGTCGCGGGACGGATTGAAGACCAGGTCGACGCCTTCGTTCTTGGCGACCGCCAGATCGCTGGCCAGCGTGCGCGGATAGCGGTCGAAGTCCTCCGCCGGCCCGAACTGCAACGGGTTCACGAAGATCGTCAGCACCACACTGCCTTCGGGCCCGACCCGCTCGCGTGCCTCGGCCAGGAGCGCCGCATGCCCCTCGTGCAGGGCGCCCATCGTCATCACCACCGCCCGAGGCCGGACCGCCGCTGCCGCCCGCAGTTCGGCCTTCGTCTGGGTGAGTCTCATCGCGGTGCCTCCCCTGTCCGATACCGCTCCAGCACCTCGTCCGGGTCGCTGACCCGGTGCCCCTTCAGCACCTCGTAGAACGCCTCCGCCGTCGCCGGGGACAACCGTCCGTCCGCTGCCGCCAACTCCACCGTCGCCCTGGCCAGTTCGGCGTACGTGCCTGCCGTCCGGTCCGGGAGTACGGCCAGATGAGCTGCCACCGTGTCGACATCGCCCCGGGCAATCGGCCCGGTGAGCGCATGATGACCGGATCGCAGCGTGTTGTCGAGGGTTGCGGTCACCAATGGCCGAAGCGTTGCGGCCGGATCCGCCACGCCTGCTTCCCGCAGTACGGCGAGGGCCTGGGTAAGCAACGTTGTCAGGTGGTTCGCGCCGTGCACGAGACCCGCGTGGTACAGAGCACGGTTCTCCTCCGCCACCCACTGCACCTGCGCACCGAGCAGCTTCACCAACCGCTCGACCATCGGCCGGGCCGCGTCCGGAGCGGTCGCCGTGAACAGCACGTCGTCCAGGCTGACCGGGTCGTCCCCGGTGAACGTCATCGGCGGATGGAGCGAGACCGGAGTCGCCGGCAGACCCTGCAGTGGCGTGAGCCCGTGCGTGCCGGACAGGTGGACGACGTACTGATCGCTGGTCAAGGGCAATCCGGCGGCGACCTCGCGGATCAGGTCGTCGGGTACGGCGACCAGAATCACGTCGGCGCGTTCGCTGACCTCACCGGGAGTCAGCACCGGTACATGCGGAAGGAGCCGGGCGGCGCGTTCGCGTGACGCGCGCGACCGTGCGGTGACTCCGACCAGGGGATGTCCGGCGGCCGCCAAGGCTGCTCCCACGGCGGTCCCGGCCCGGCCGGCTCCGATCAAGCCGATCCGTTCCATCTTCACTCTTTTCGTTCCAGTCCCGCGGCGGGGTACCAGACGATCCACTCGCCAGCCTAGTGCCTCGTCGAGGGACGTTGGTGCGACTGGCGGTGGTCCAGTCGTTCGCTGGCAAGGCGGAGGAGGAGAGCGATGCGGAGCATCTCGCGACGACGACAACGCCGCCAGCGGGCGTCTGGGGCGCCGCCAGGCGTGCCGAACGTTCCTCGACGAGGCACAGAGTGATGAGAGCATGGCGTGGTGAGCGATGACTGGGCCGCGCGGCGCGGATTGACGGCGATTCTGATCACAGTTCCCGAGTTGGCGGCGTACACGGACCGCTGGCGTTCGGTGTCCCGCTCGAGGCTTCGGCCGCAGGTCTCGCTGACCGAGCTCATCCCACCGCACGTCAGTGTGCTGGTGCCGTGGGTCGCCGAGCCCGCAGACGCCGATGTGGAGCGGCTGAGCTCTGTGCTCGCGAAAGCCGAGCCCTTCGAGCTGAGCTTCCCGACGGCGGGACAGTTCCCGAACGGAACGGCGTGGCTGCGGCCGGAGCCGTTCGACACTGTGCGTTCCCTGGTGCTGACGGTCTACGAGGCGTTCCCCGAGTGCCCGCCGTACGGCGGTGAGTTCCTGGACCCGCAGCCGCACCTCACCATCGCGTCGTCCACCGAGGGCGGCCCGAGTGTCGTTGCCGAAGCTCAGGCCGCGCTGGCTGAGGAGGCGGCGCCTGTCGTGCAGCTCACCGAGGTCGGACTGTGGCGGGAGGGCGCGGACAGCGTCTGGCGCCAGTTCGGTGCGGTCCCGCTGGGTGCATGACGACATTCCGGGAAGGCTGGCACACGGCGCTCTACGGACCGGACGGGTTCTACCGGCGCGAACGGCCGGCTGCGCACTTCCGCACGTCGGTGCACGCGTCAGAGCTCTTCGGACAGGCCATCGCCCGGCTCGCTCGCGCGGTCGGCGCTGACGAGGTCGTCGACATCGGAGCGGGCTCCGGCGAACTGGGCAAGGTGCTCCGCGCCGAAGGGCTCTCCGTTCTGGACATCGAACTCGACGACGAATTGCCGGCGTCCCTGACCGGTCTGGTCATCGCCAACGAATGGCTGGACAACATCCCCTGCGACGTCGCCGAACTCGACGAAAACGGCGTACCGCGATACCTCCTCGACGACCTGTCCCTCGGCAATGTTGTCGACGGCAACGATCTCGCCTGGCTGCACACCTGGTGGCCCCTCCACGAACCAGGCGACCGCGCCGAGATCGGCACCACTCGCGACCAAGCCTGGGCAGACGTCCTGCACCGCCTCACCGACGGCGCAGTCGCCGTGGCCATCGACTACGGCCATCTCCGTGCCAGCCGTCCGCCGTACGGCACGGTGACCGGCTTCCGCGACGGCCGCGAGTGCGACCCGTTGCTGGACGGCTCCCGCGACGTGACAGCCCATGTGGCCCTGGACTCGCTCGGAGGCTCCCTGCTGCTCCAGAGAGACGCTCTCAGAGCCCTCGGAGTGAGTGCGACCCGTCCGAGCCTGGAGCTGGCTCAGACGGACCCGCTGCGCTACCTGTCCGAGCTGTCGTCAGCCGGCGAGGCCGCTGAGCTGCTGGACCCGTCCGGGCTCGGTGGCTTCGGCTGGGTCTGGACGGCGAACGGCGACGACACCGTTCGGCGCGCTTCACGAGCCCTGTCCGCCTGATTCTGAAGCAGTGATGCCGCCTCGGACTGGTCGCGGTGGAGGGCTACGGCGTCGGTTGGGCCGAGGGGTGTGTCTACGTGGACGTTGGCGAGGCCCAGGCGGCGCTGGAGCGGGCCCTGTTGCAGTCGCACGGACTGGGTCTTGTGGTGCAGCACGATTGACGTACGGCGGCTGACCCAGCCGCGGACCGTGACGAGTACCTGGTCGTCGGCGCCGTACGCGAGGTAGCGCCAGCCGATGGGGCGCAGCCACTTGGCGCGTTCCGGGGCGCGCTGCATGTCGATGCGAGACAAGTCGAAGCCGGGCAGGACCCGTGCGAGTACGCCGGCCACCTCGACCCGCTCGCCGACCGGCAGCAGCTGCGCGCCCTCGCGGTCGTTGTCGCCCTCGTCCTTGTTGCCCGCCACACCGGCGATGTCCAGCTCCACGCGAGACCAGCCGAGCAGACGCCAGATGAGCGGCTCGGTGATCAGCAGACCCTGCACCCGGCCGGGCGGCACGGTCTGCCGCTGGACGTCGAACAGGCCGCGCTTGGTGCGCAGACCGTGGTCGCTCTCCGAGAGGGTGAAGCCGTGGTTGCCGACGACCTGCTTCCAGATCGGCTGCACCACACCGAGTAGGAGCGGCACAGCGGCGAACAGACCGATGTGGAAGTTCAGCACGGTCGCTGCGGCGATCAACCAGACCAGACCACCCGCGCTGGCAAGGACTGTGGACGACAGCAGGGTCGCACCGAGCAGACGGCCGGTCGGGACGACCAGCAACGGCTCCAACTCGACCGGGGCGGTCTGCTGTTCGGCGACCTGCTGGCCCTTGGCCCTCACCAGCAGCGTGGTGCGCAGCCTGCCGGCCTCCTCGTACGCGAAGTAGCTGAGCTTGCCGTCGCTCTTGCCGCCACCCGCGACGTCCATCCGCAGCTCGGCCATCCCGAACAGGCGGGCGACGAACGGCTGCGCCACATCGATCGCCTGGATCCGGTCGAACCGGATGATCCGGGTACGCCGGAACAGGAACCCGCTGTCGACCCGGATCGCATCGTCGGTCAGCTGCCACTTGGTGAACCACCAGGACAGTGCCCCCAGCAGAATGCCGCCGACCAGTACCGCGGCCAGTCCGATGCCTGCGATGGTCAGATTGCTCCGCAGTCCCTCGTTGTTGACCAGCGCGAACGCCGCGACGACGAAGTACCCCCAGCCCTTCACGAACGGCGTGAGGGGGTGGAGGCGGGCGCCGGTCTGCTCAGTCACCGGCGGTCGTAATCCCGCGGTCTGCTGCCCGGGCGGGCCGGGCGCCGGCTCGGTCACAGGCCCCACGCCTGGGCCTGGCCGAGCGCGGAGAGGCGGTCACGGAGCCGACCGGCCTCGTCCGGATGCAGACCGGGGATCTTGGCGTCCGTCGCCGGCGTGGCCGTGTGCAGCTCCACCGTGGCGATCCCGTACGCCCGCTCCAGCGGCCCGGCGGCCACGTCGACGAACTGCATCCGCCCGTACGGGACCACCACCAGCTCGCGGAACATGATCCCGTGGCTGACCAGCAGCTCGTCCTCACGCTCGGCGTACCTCCAGGACCGCTGGTTGCGCCCGATCAGGACCCACGCCCAGACGAACCCGGCCGCCGCCACCAGCAGCGCGAGGACGCCGTACAGCCAGCCCACGGTCATCCCGAGCACGATCAGCAGCACGACTCCGGCCACGCCGGCGGTGATCCCCGCGTTCAGCCGGCGGACCGCGGCGAGCTTCGGCGAGACCGGCGTCCAGCTGACATCCGAGGGTGCGAAGAGGTCATCCACACACCCAGCCTGTCACGATAGGGGGCATGAGTACGGAACGAGTCGTGGGAATCGGCGCTGGAGCGGCTGGATTCGACCCTGCGTACGAGCGGGGTGGGACCGGGAGCGGCTCGGAGCTGGCGACCACCGACATGGTGCTCAACATCGGACCGCAGCACCCCGCGACGCACGGCGTACTGCGGCTGCGGCTGACCCTCGACGGCGAGCGGATCGTCGGCTGCGAGCCGATCATCGGCTACATGCACCGCGGCGCGGAGAAGCTGTTCGAGGTGCGCGACTACCGGCAGATCATCGTGCTGGCGAACCGGCACGACTGGCTGTCCGCGTTCGCCAACGAACTCGGCGTCGTATTCGCAGTCGAGCGGATGATGGGTCTCGAGGTGCCGGTCCGCGCGGTCTGGCTGCGCACCCTGCTGGCCGAGCTGAACCGGATCCTGAACCACCTGATGTTCCTCGGCTCGTACCCGCTCGAGCTCGGCGCGATCACCCCGGTCTTCTACGCGTTCCGCGAGCGGGAGACGCTGCAGGCGGTGATGGAGGAGCTGTCCGGCGGCCGGATGCACTACATGTTCAACCGCGTCGGCGGCCTGAAGGAGGACCTCCCGTACGGCTGGCTCGGCCGCGCGTCGGCTGCCTCGGTCGCGGTCCGCAAGCGGCTGCCCGACATCGAGGACATCATCCTCGGCAACGAGATCTTCCGCGCCCGCACCGTGGGCGTCGGCAAGCTCGCGCCCGAGCTGATCGCGCAGTACGGCGTCTCCGGCCCGATCGCCCGCGCCTCCGGCGTCGACGCCGACCTCCGCCGCGACGAGCCCTACCTCGGGTACGACGAACTCCTGCGGGACGGCGTACTCCGGGTCGTCACCCGGCCGGAGGGCGACTGCTTCGCGCGGTTCTCGGTCCTGCTGGAACAGGTGAAGGTGTCGCTGGACCTCGTCGACGCGTGCGTCGACAAGCTGTCGTCTCTGCCGGCCGGCCCGGTCAACGTGCGGCTGCCGAAGATCCTGAAGGTGCCGGAGGGCCAGACGTACGCCTGGACCGAGAGCCCGCTCGGCATCAACGGCTACTACCTGGTGTCCCGCGGCGACAAGACACCGTGGCGGCTCAAGCTGCGCTCGGCCAGCTTCAACAACATCTCCGCCCTGCCCGCGCTGCTCCCGGGCACCGTGATCCCGGACATGATCGCCATCCTCGGCAGCATGTTCTTCGTGGTCGGCGACATCGACAAGTAGGTCAGCCGACGGACTGAGCGATCAGGTCGAGCAGCGGGTCGGCGAGGGCTGCGGAGACGGCGAAGGTGCCGCGGGATTCGGGGGCGTGGTGCGAGCCGTCGAGGTCGAGTACGACGACGCCCGCCTCGCGGCAGATGGCGACTCCGGCCATGGTGTCCCAGGGTTTGTTGGAGAACATGATCGTCGCGTCGAAGTGGCCGGCCGCGGTCCAGGTCAGCGCGGTGGCCGCCGTACCGATCATCCGGATCCGCTGGGCTCGCGGATACAGGAGCTGTGTCAGCGCGAGCCGCTCGGCGTTCACCCGATCGGCGTCCGGCCCGACCGCATAGTCGCCCACGGCAACCAACGCGTCACTCAGGTCCGCGCACTCGCTGCCCCGGATGGGCTTTCCGTTGCAGGTCGCACCGTGGCCCTCGGCCGCGGCGTACCGGGTCCCGAGCGCGGGATGGTCGATCACGCCCGCCACCGCCCGTCCCTCGTGGATCAGCCCGAGCGAGATCCCCCACAGCGGTACGCCGTGGATGAAGTTCACCGTCCCGTCGATCGGATCGAGCACCCATCGGGTCCCGTCCGTCGCGCCACCCTCCTCCTCGCCGAGTACGCCGATCTCCGGCGTCTCCCGCTCGAGGAACGCACGCACCTCCCGCTCCACCGCGAAGTCCACCTCGGACGCCATGTCCCGATCACCCTTGGACGTGAGCACCCCAGGCGCCCGGGAGTCGGTCACCGCCCGCCCGCGATCAACAGCAGCTTCGGCAACCTTCAGCAGTTCAGCGAGATCCACACCCAGAACCTACGCGGGATCACCGACTCCCGGCTCCTCCCGGTCCACCACCCGGTCGGTCAGGCGATCCCCGGCGCCCTCCGCCGACGCCGCCAGGCCGCCGCGGCGGCGACCGCACCGATCGCCAACGCCCCAGCACCCGCCGCCTGCCCGATCTTGATCGGGCAACCCGACGCGCACTGCGGGATCGGATAGGGCTGCCCGGGATTCAGCTCGTGCGTCTCGCTGGCGGCGACGTACGCCTCCGTCGCCGGGAACGGCCAGCCCTCCGCACTCAGCAGCCGGTACCAGTCCTCGTCCTCCCACGCCTTCCGCCGGCACGTCACATTCACCGACGCCGACTCGAACGGCGGCGGACCCAACTGCCCGATCGGCAGATGATCCTCGTTGAAGACCGTGACGTGCCCGTTCGGATCGTTCATCGTCACCGCCGGATAGTTCGCATCCAGCCCCATAGCCATCCCTCCCCACACCGAAGTATGAGCCGAGAGGTCTGTCTCAGGAAGCGGCCAGGCCCCGGAGTTTGAGGTCGACGACGGTGGGGGCGTCGGCCTGGGAGTGTTTGTCGCCGGCGGCAACGACCGTGGCGACCTCCTGGTCGATCTTGTCCAGGCGCTGGTCGATCTTGTCGAGCCGGCGCTGCATCAGGTCGACGAACTCGGCGTTCTCGACCACCCGCGCGCTGGTGATCCGGGAGTACTCCTGCGCCACCTGGGCGCGTTCGTCGGAATGGGCCAGCCGCTCGACCAGCAACTGATGGCGGAACAGCACCGAGGCGGCGATCGCGATCACGACGGCGCCCGCGGCGGCAGCCCGGAGAATCCAGGCATTCTGGGAGAAGAGCGCGATACTCACACTCAGACAGACAACGATCAGCAGACCGTTGGCAACGGTGAGAACTGTGGTCCTGGTTCGACGGCGGCTACCCCTTGACCCCATGGACCGACATGTTAGGGGGTCTCGTCCGGGTCCTCGGGAATACGACACGCGCGTTCGAGCAACAATCCGGCCGTGACGACCAGCACTGAGACCACCGCCGCGGCACCGGCCATGATCACTCGGTTGCGCGGCCCCGAAGCACTCACCGCGTCGAGGAAGCTTAACGCGAACCCTGCGTAAACCCCGGTGCACAACGCGCCGACGAAAGCGCTCGCCTTCGCGAGCAGCAGCAGGAACACCGCCCGCGACGGCTCGATCCGTTCGCGCCGGACCTGGATCCGCTGGTGGGTGTTGCGCGCCGCCATGAACAGTAGGGCGGCCAGGAACGTCCAGGCGATCAGAGTCAGCCAGGAGACCGCGGGCGCGACCCCGCCGCCGGACTCGATCGCCTTGACCATGGTCACGCCGATCGCCGCCCCGAGGACCGCGATCGCGATCAGCAACCCGCGTGAGGTCGGCCGGACCGAGCCCGGGCGCGGCGGCTCTTTGCCGGGCGCCTGGTTGGGCTCTGGACCGCCGGATGCCACTACTGGAGCTCGATGTCGAGCTTGGTCACGCCCTCGGTGCCGACCTTCGCGAGCAGTTCGGCGACCGAGCCGCGCCCGGGCAGCACCGCGTCCCGCTCGATGTCGAGCCACGGCGCCAGGACGAACGCGCGCTCGTGCGCCCGCGGGTGCGGGATGGTCAGCTCCTCGGACTCGATCTCCTTGGTGCCGTACGTGATCAGGTCGACGTCCAGGGTCCGTGGTGCACCCGGCACGCTGCGCTCCCGGCCGAACGCCTGCTCGATCGCGTGCGCGCGGTCGAGCAACAGGTCCACGGCCAGGGTGCTGTCGGCCAGCAGTACGACGTTGAGGTACGGGCCGGACTCGTCGGGCCCGCCGATCGGCTGGGTCTCGTAGACCGGGGAGACCTCGACCACCACGACGTCCGGGGTGTCCCGCAGCGCATCGACCGCGCCCTGCAGGTTCGCCTCACGGTCGCCGAGATTGCTCCCGAGCGACAGGATCACCTGGCGGATCGGCTTGAGGCCACCGCTCAGGGTGTCCGCGTCGATGACGTGGGGACTTGGGGTCTCAGTCACGAGGATTCTCCGGCTCTGCGCTGCACGGTCAGGACAACGTCGTCGAACGGCACCGTGATCGGCGCCGAGGGTTTGTGGATGGTCACCGCGGTCGCTGTCACCCGCCGGTCGGCGAGGCACAGATCCGCGATGCGCTGGGCGAGGGTCTCGATCAGGTCCACCGGATCGGTTTCGATCGCGTGGTGCACCCGCTCGGCCACCACCCCGTAGTTCACGGTGTCGGCCAGGTCATCGGAAGCCGCGGCCGGCCGGGTGTCCAGCTCCAGCCGGACGTCCACGACGAACTCCTGCCCGTCGGCCCGCTCGTGCTCGAACACCCCGTGGCGCCCGAAACCTCGGATGCCACGGATCTCGATCACGTCAGGCAAGGACGACGCGGGACCGCTCATTCCGCCTCCTCCTGTCGGCCCCCAGACGACGACAGTACCGGTGAGGCATGGTGGATCCACAACCGCCAGCCGGAGGAAGTTTTGCGAAAGACGTTCGTGGCCAGCGCCTTACCGCCCGCGAACCCTTCCTCCGGGGCGCCCTCACCGGACGACAGGACATTCTCCGTACACGTGACGTAGGCCACGTCTTCATCCACCCGGACCTGGACATCGGTCAGAAAGAACTGGATGTACGGCGTATTGGCGAAGATCATCGCCCAGGCGCGCATCATTTCGGCGTACCCCGAGATCGCCGCGTTGCCGGGATGGATGCAGACCGGATCGGGATCCGGCAGCCAGACCGCCGCCATCAGATCCAGGTCGCCGGCCTCGAACGCGTTGTAGAACGCGGTGTTCGCGTTCAGCACGACGTCCTCCACCGTCGCACCGCGCGCACCGTCTCCTCCTGCGCTCCGGCGCGGACCGCCCGGTCCGTCCGTCATACCGTTCCCCATCTCTTCGCCACCCGGACCGCGTCCGCGCTCGGCGCCACCGCGTGGGCCCGGACACACCAGGCTCCCGCGGCGGCGGCCAGGGCGGATACAGCCGCGCTCGCATCGTCTCGTCGTACGGCCGGTCTGGGTTCACCGGTCTGCTCGTCGGCGAGCAGCCTACCGAGGAACGCCTTCCGGGACGCACCGATGAGCAACGGCCGGCCCAGTACGCCGAATTCCCGTAATCGGCGAAGAACTTCCCAGTTGTGGTCCGCGTTCTTCGCGAACCCGAGACCGGGATCCAGTGCGACCCTGCCCAGATCCACGCCGGCGGACCGGATCGCGTCGACGCGTTGACCGAGCTCCGCAATCACCTCGGCGACCACATCGTCGTACTCCGCCCTGTTCTGCATGTCGATCGAGTGCCCACGCCAATGCATACAGACATACGGCGTACGACGCTCCGCCACCAGGGGAAGCATGTCCGGATCGGCCTGGCCGCCGGACACGTCGTTGATCATCACCGCGCCCGCGTCGAGGGCGAGGGCGGCGACGCCGGCCCGCATGGTGTCGACCGAGATCAGCGCACCGTCGGCTGCGAGCGCCTCGATCACCGGCAGCACCCGGCGGATCTCCTCCTCGGGCGCGGGCCGCTCGGCGCCCGGCCGGGTCGACTCGCCGCCGACGTCGAGCAGATCGGCGCCGTCGGCCAGCAACTCCCGGCCGTGCTTGATCGCCGCGGCCGGCTCGAACCACTCGCCGCCGTCGGAAAAGGAGTCCGGGGTCACGTTGACAACACCCATCACGAGACACCGGTCCAGGACCGGCAGCCCGTCGACGTGCACCCGCAAACCGTCACTCACCAGACCACCGTAGTGGCCGTCACCCCCAGCCGCGGAACCAGCCGGGCATCAGCCGCCTCAGCTCAGCACGAGGCGCGACTGGGTCGCCTGCAGGGCCTCGCCGATCGGTTGCGAGTACGACTCGTTGGTCTGACCGGTCTTCTCCAGGCACTGGCCGTTGATCAGGGCCGCACCGCTGGTGATGCCCTGCGCGTAGTTGCCGGTCATGTTGGCCCCGCCGGAGTCGCCGGCCTCGACGCACGCGGTGTGCTGGAACAGACCCTTGACGATCCTGTTGCTGCCGTAGTTGACCGTCACGTTGCGCGCGACGATCCGGCCGCAGGTCCAGCCGGTGCTCTTGCCCGACTTGCACAGCGTGGATCCGACGGTCGCGTTGGCGATCCCCTTGACCGAGACGTTGCCGGCGCCCCAGCCATCGACGTACCCCTGCTGGTCCCAGCCCTCGATCACGCCGACGCTGCCGAAGTCGTTGCCCGGGAAGCTCGACGTGCGGGTGTTGCCGAGCACGTAGCCGTTCCGGGAGAACGACGGCTTGCCGGCGGTGCAGTGGCCCGCGGTGAGGAAGATCCGGGTGCCCTTGGTGGTGCGGGCGTTGAAGCCGAGGGAGCAGACGTACCCGGTGTTCTTGTCCACCTGGAGGCCGCCGCGCAGGCCGAAGTCGTCCGCGGTGGTGGTCACCCGGCCGGGCGCGGACCGGATCGTCACGCGGTCGCCGTTCGCCTTGGCGCGGTCGACGAAGCGCTGGGTGATCAGGTCGCGCGCGCCTCGGGGGACGGTGACGACCACGGTGCCCGAGAGGGGATCGACGTACCAGGACCGGACCTTGCCGGCGCCGGAGCCGCTGGCCAGCCGGTTCAGCTCGGACTGGACCGCGTTCAGCTGATCAGCGGTGAAGCGGACCAGCCGGGGGATCGCACCCGCCGCTCGGACCAGGTCAGCGGTGGCGAGATCGGACACGGCGACGACCAGCTCACCGGCCTCGTCGTAGTAGCTGCCGACTGCCCGCGACCCGAGCTCGGTCTCGACAGTGTCGGCGACCAGCGGAGACTTGGCGGTCAACTCTCCGGGCTTCACCCCCGACGGCTCCGAGTCCGCGGTGGCCCAGTTCGCCGCGACCAGCCCGGCGGCCGTCAGTACGACGGCACCGGCGAGTGCGGCGCCGACCCGGAAACGCCCCGACATCCTTCTCCTCCTCACGCCGGCATCCGGTCCTCGTCGACCGAACGCCACTACGGAAAGTAAACGTTCAGCGACAGAATGTCCACAGATATCGGCTTCCAATCTCCAACGAACCACCGCCCGCGAAAGCTACGGCCGCCCGGATGGCGGGCGCGCGGACAGGCTGTGGGGACCGCGGACACGTTATTTCCTGTCCGAGGCCACCAGATGGTGTCCGCGCCGCCGGTGCTTGCGCGCCACCGCCACCGGGGAAATCCGGCCGTCCTGTCTGATGTGCGGATTGGCTTCGGTTGGGGTGGCGGCGTGCAGTTGGACAGGAGGTGTCGGGCCGGCAGGTAGTGCAGTGGAGCGTGCGTGCGTTCTGTGTACGGCGTATCGCAGGTGCACTACCTGTCGGTCTGTACACCACCGTTCGACGCGCACCGCAGTCCCGGCCGTGACCTCGGACCGGCAACCGGTGGGAGGCGGCGCAGGAGCCAGTGGAGTGGAGTCAGCCGACGATCAGGCTCATGGCCTCGGCTCGGGTGACCGGGTTGCGGAGTTGGCCGCGGACGGCCGACGTGATGGTCTTGGCGCCCGGTTTGCGGACGCCGCGCATGGTCATGCACAGGTGCTCGCACTCGATCACCACGATCACGCCCCGCGGCTCGAGCAGTTCGACCAGCGAGTCGGCGACCTGCGTGGTCAGCCGCTCCTGGACCTGCGGGCGCTTGGCGTAGACATCGACCAGACGGGCCAGCTTGGACAGCCCGGTGATCCGGCCGTCGCGGCTCGGGATGTAGCCGACGTGGGCCACTCCGGTGAACGGGACCAGGTGGTGCTCACACAGGCTCCAGACCTCGATGCCCTTCACCAGGACCATCTCGTCGTGGCCGATGTCGAAGGTCGTCGTGAGCACGTCCTCGGCCCGCTGACCGAGTCCGCCGGTGATCTCGGCGTACGAGCGCGCCACCCGGGCCGGAGTATCCAGCAGGCCTTCGCGGTCCGGATCCTCGCCGATCGCGATCAGCAACTCCCGGACGGCCCGCTCGGCCCGTGCGTGGTCGAACTTCGGTGACGTCATTCAGCCACCTTAGACAGCAGCAGAGCCGCCACCCGGATGGGTGGCGGCTCTGCTGACTTCAGCTCAGTCCTTCGGCGACGGCGGGGTCGGGCCGCTGCCGTAGGTCGGCGGCTTGACGGCCTCGTCCGGGCCGACCGCACCGCCCGGCAGGACGTCCGACAGCGAGCCGTTCTGCTCGCCGCGGGTCGGCACCGGCATCACCGGCGGCTGGTCCGACGGCACCCGGGTGGACGAACCCGTCCAGGCCGGCCGCCGCTCGCGCTTCTGCACCGGCGCGAAGACCCGGGCGATCTCGTGCTTGTCGAGCGTCTCCTTCTCCAGCAGCTCCTCGACCAGGTGGTCCAGCACCGCGCGGTTCTCGACCAGGATGTCGAACGCCTCCTGGTGTGCGTTCAGGATCAGCTTGCCGACCTCCTCGTCGACCGCCGCGGCGATCTCCTCGGAGTAGTTGCGCTGGCTGCCCAGGTCGCGGCCCAGGAACGGCTCACCGCTGTCCTGGCCGAACTTGATCGCGCCGAGCCGCTCGGTCATGCCGTACTGCGTGACCATCGCGCGAGCCAGTGCGGTCGCCTTCTCGATGTCGTTGCTGGCGCCGGTGGTCGGGTCGTGGAAGACCATCTCCTCGGCCGCACGGCCACCGAGCATGTAGGCCAGCTTGTCCAGCATCTCGGACCGGGTGGTCGAGTACTTGTCCTCGTCCGGCATCACCATGGTGTAGCCGAGCGCCCGGCCACGCGGCAGGATCGTCACCTTCTGCACCGGGTCGGAGTGCGGCAGCGCGGCGGCGACCAGGGCGTGTCCGCCCTCGTGGTACGCCGTCAGCACCTTCTCCTTGTCCGACATCAGCCGGCTGCGGCGCTGCGGACCGGCGATGACACGGTCGATCGCCTCGTCCAGACCACGGTTGTCGATCACCTGCTGGTTGTTCCGGGCGGTGAGCAAGGCGGCCTCGTTCAGCACGTTGGCCAGGTCCGCACCGGTGAAGCCCGGCGTACGACGGGCGACCGCCGTCAGGTCCACATCCGGCGCCATCGGCTTGCCACGTGCGTGCACCCTCAGGATCTGCTCGCGACCCGGCAGATCCGGCGCGTCGACGGCGATCTGCCGGTCGAAGCGGCCCGGCCGCAGCAGCGCCGGGTCGAGCACGTCGGGCCGGTTGGTGGCCGCGATCAGGATCACACCGCCGCGGACGTCGAAGCCGTCCATCTCGACCAGCAACTGGTTCAGCGTCTGCTCGCGCTCGTCGTGACCACCGCCGAGGCCCGCACCACGGTGCCGGCCGACGGCGTCGATCTCGTCGATGAACACGATCGCCGGGGCGTTCGTCTTGGCCTGCTCGAACAGGTCGCGGACCCGGGAGGCGCCGACACCGACGAACATCTCGACGAAGTCCGAACCGGAGATCGAGTAGAACGGCACGCCGGCCTCACCGGCGACCGCACGGGCCAGCAGGGTCTTACCGGTACCGGGCTGGCCGTACAGCAGCACGCCCTTCGGGATCTTCGCCCCGACCGCCTGGAACTTTCCTGGTTCCTGCAGGAACTCCTTGATCTCGCCGAGTTCCTCGATCGCCTCGTCGCAACCGGCCACGTCCGCGAACGTCGTCTTCGGGGTGTCCTTGGTGATCAGCTTGGCCTTCGACTTCGCGAAGCTCATCACCCGCGAGCCGCCGCCCTGCATCGAGTTCATCAAGAAGATGAACACGACCGCGATCAGCAGGAACGGGATCAGCGTGGAGAACACCTGGCCGATGAAGCTCGGCTTGGGGTTCTCGACGTCGTACCGCTCGATCTTGCCGTCCTGGAACAGGCTCTGCAGGTCGTTGCCGAGGGTGTTGGCCTGGCCGTCGACCCAGTGCGCCCGGACCTTGGTCCCGTCGGTCTTCTCGACCCGGATCTCCTGGTCGGGGTCGATCAGAGTCACCGACTTGATCGACTTGTCGGACGAGGACTTGGCCTGCTGGATCAGCTGGACCACCTGGCCGGTGGGCTCGGTCTTGTACCCGGTCGAGCCGGTCAGGAGCTGTCCGATCACCAGTACGCCCAAGAAGGCGACGACGATCCAGAACAGGGGTCCGCGGAAGATACGCTTCACGTCCATGATCGAGGCCTACGCCCCGTCCCTCCTAGCTCGGCAGGCCCGGGTATGCGGGCTTGAGACGGTAACACCAGTCCAAGTGTCTCGTGTCGCACAAGACAACACATAACGAGGGTCACCAAGACGGCGTGACCCCGTTGTACAGGCTGTCACCAAGTCTGCCCCGAAGGATGGATCAGGAGTAGACGTGCGGGGCAAGCGTCGCCACGCAACGCAGGTTCCGGTACTTCTCCGCGTAGTCCAGGCCATAACCGACCACAAACTCGTCCGGGAGCTCCAGGCCGACGTACTTGACCGGGACCCGCAT
Organism: Kribbella sp. NPDC050281; assembly: GCF_040655855.1. NCBI lineage: Bacteria > Bacillati > Actinomycetota > Actinomycetes > Propionibacteriales > Kribbellaceae > Kribbella > Kribbella sp. NPDC050281. The sequence goes on from NZ_JBFAKS010000026.1 coordinate 121,063, forward strand.
CTTGGCCGCGTCCGGCTTCACGAACGCCGTGCACAGCTCCAGCGAGGCCGGTTTCCGTGACTCCAGGTTACTGACCAGCCAGCTCAGCGTCAGTCCGGTGTCGATGATGTCCTCGACGATCAGCACGTGCCGGTTGGTGATGTCGGTGTCCAGGTCCTTCTGGATCCGGACCACCCCGGACGACTTGGTGCCCGAGCCGTACGACGAGATGGCCATCCAGTCCATCTCCACATGCCGGCTGAACGACCGGGCCAGGTCGGCCATCACCATCACCGCGCCCCGCAGGACGCCGACCATCAGAAGGTCCTTGCCCTCGTAGTCCTGCTCGATCCGCGCCGCGAGCTCGCGCAGCTTCGCCAGGATCTGGTCCTCGGTGTAGTGGACCTTGCTCAGGTCCTTCTCGATGTCCGCGGCATCCACGCAGTCAGCCTGTCACACCTTCGCCCAACACAATGAATCCGCCCCTACGGACCGCCCGGACCCCTTGTGGCAGATCGATCCACCGCTGTCCACGCCACGCGGTCACCAGCGCGTCGACGGCAGCGATGTGCGCCGCGGTGAGGTCCGTGGCCCGGCAGCCCGCTTCCAGCGCCGCCTGACGCAGGGCCCTGGTCCGGATCGCCGCCGGCTCGTCCTCGAGCATCCCGATGTCGCACACCACTTCGTCGTCGGTACGCCGCAGTGCGGTCTCCGCGAGGTCCGCCGCGAGCACGTCCAACGCATCCGCGTCCGCCCGGAGCAACCCCGCCGTACGGGCGAGCGCTTCGACCACACCAGGCCCCAGCGCCTCCTCGAGGACCGGCAGGACCTCGTGCCGCACGCGGACCCGGGTGTACTGCGGATCGTCGTTGTGCGGGTCGTGCCACGGCCGGAGCCCCGACGCGATGCACGCGGCAGCCGTGGTGGCTCGAGGAACCTCCAGGAACGGCCTTCTGAGCAGTCCGGCGACCGGAGCCATGCCCGCGAGCGACCGAGCACCCGAGCCGCGACCCAGCCCCAAGAGAACAGTCTCGGCCTGGTCGTCCCGCGTGTGAGCCAGCAGTACGACGTCCGCCCCGGATTCGTCAGCCGCGTCACGAAGAGCGTCGTACCGGGCCGACCGGGCAGCGGCCTCTGGACCGCCATCGGCGCCGACCTCTACCGGACGCACGTGGACCGGGTCGAGCCCGAGGGTCCGGCACTGTGTGGCGGCGGTCTCCGCAACGTGGGCGGAGTCGGCCTGGAGCCCGTGGTCGACGATGACTGCACCAGCACGGAGCTCCAGCTTCGGAGCCTCGAAGGCGGTCGCGGCCGCCAAGGCCAGCGAGTCCGTACCGCCGGAGCAGGCGACCAGAACGGTCGTGCCCTTGGGCAGCTCCGCCAGCATGGTTCGCACTGCCTCCCGGGTGCGTGCGACGGCGGGGTGCAGCTTCCCTCTCCGGCGCTCGACCAGGTCGTCGGCAGCCGATCCGCCCGGTGGCTCAGCCGTGGAGCCGGCTGACCCAGGCATCCGGATTCGCGATCTCGTGCTTGGTCGGCAGCGTGTTCGGCCCGGTCCAGACCCGGTTGAACCCGTCCATCCCGACCTGCTCGACCACGCGGCGTACGAACGCGGCGCCGTCCTTGTACTGCCGCAGCTTGGCGTCCAGGCCGAGCAGCCGCTTCAGCAACTGGTCCACCGGGTTGCCGCTCTGCCGGCGCGACGTGAACTTGGAGCGGATGGCGTCCACGGTCGGGATCACCGACGGCCCGACGCCGTCCATCACGAAGTCGGCGTGGCCCTCGAGCAGGGACATGACCGCGGTCAGCCGATCCAGCACCGCACGCTGCTCCGGCGACTGCATCAGGTCGACCAGGCTCAGCTCGGCCTCACCGCGGACCGATCGGCCCAGCCGCTGCACGGCCTCGCGGAACATCGCGGCGTACGCCGACGCGTCCAGCTCGGCCTGGTCGAGGAACAACGCGATCTCCGACCGCAGGTGGTCCCGCAGCCACGGGACCGCAGTGAACTGCACCCGGTGCGTCTCCTCGTGCAGGCACACCCACAACCTGAAGTCCCGCGGTACGACGCCCAGCTCGGACTCCACGTGCATGACGTTCGGCGCGACCAGCAGCAACCGGCCGGTCAGACCCGGCCGGTCCGGATCCGGCTCGGACGGGTAGAACGGGTCGAACTGCCCGAGCACGCGGGACGAAAGGAAGGCCAGCAGCGCGCCGGCCTCGATCGCGGTCACCCGAGAGCCGACCGCGGAGGACAACCCACCGGTCCGCTCGGCCTTCTCGCGCAGCTTGTCGGCCAGTGGCTGCAGCACGGTCCGGAAGCCGTCCGCGTTCGCCTGCACCCAGCCGGGCCGGTCCACGATCACCACCGGCGCGGTCGCTGAGGTCGCTTCCAGCTTGGTGAACTCCCGGACGTGGTGCTCGGAGTCGGCCGCGAACTGCCGCAGCTCGGCCACCACCTGATCCGCCTCCGCGCGGCTGACCGCCGGTCCGGGCCGCAGCAGCTTGCGAGCCACTCCCGTTGCCAGCTGCCAGTCGACCATCTCGGCCGCGGTCTCACCTTCCGCCGTACTCATGTTTCTGACCCTAGTCGCATGTCCCAACATGCGTCTGCTGATCGGTCCGGCTCAGACCGCCCTCAGACGGCCCTCAGACGGCACAGCCGCAGTTGGCCAGCGCAGCAGCCGCCCGGTCGAGCGCAGCCCGCGCGTCGAGGGTCTTGGGCACCGCAACACTGTCGGTGGCCACCGCGAACACGAGCAGGGTGCCGGTGCGGTCGCGGACCAGGCCGGCCAGGCTATGGACCCCGGTCAGCGTGCCGGTCTTCGCACGGACCAGTCCGGTCCCGCCGGCAGTACCGGCTCCGGTGAAGCGCTCTTCGAGGCTTCCGGTGAATCCTGCGACCGGCAGCCCGGTCAGCAGGTGCCGCAGCTCCGGGTGCTCGGTGGAGACCGCGGCCCGGATCGCACCGGCCAGCAGGTCCAGCGGCACGTGGTTGCCCCGAGACAGCCCGCTGCCGTCGAGGATCCGGGCCTCGCTGACATCCAGTCCGAGCTTGGTCAGTGTCGCCCGTACGCCCTTGACGCCACCGGCGTACGAGCCACCGTTCTTGGTGGCCAGTCCGACCTGCCGCAGCAGCACCTCGGCTCCGTCGTTGTCACTGTGCAGGTTCACGTACTCGACGATCTGGCCGACCGTCGGCGACTGCACCTCTGCGACGGTCTTGGCCGCAGCGGGAGCGACGGCCGCCTTGAGGGCCGGCGCCACCTTGATGCCGGCCGCCCGCAACTGCGCGGCGAAGGCAGTGGCCGCCGCCTGCGACGGGGAGTCGGCCCGCTTCGCCATCCCCGGGGACAGCCGGCCCTCGTTCACCCACAGCGCGGACGTCCGGGCGGCGATGCCTTCGGTGATGTAGTTCGGCTCCCAGTTCGCGTTGGCCGCAAGCCCGGTGAAGAGTGAGGCGTCGTACCCGAGGGTGACGCTCCGGATGCCTTGCGCCTTGAGTGCCTTCGCTGTGCCGGCCGCCAGGTCCTGGAGGGACGCGCGGACCGGGAAGTCGGTCGGGTCACTGGACCGCTTGGTGGCCAGCAGCGGGTCACCGCCGCCGACCAGGATCAGGGAGCTACCGGCTCCACTGACGACCTTCGTGCTGAACCTGTGGTCCGGTCCGAGGGTCTCCAGCGCGGAAACCGTCGTCAGCAGCTTCATCGTCGACGCCGGGATGTACGGCGTCGCCGTGCCCGCCGAGTACACCGCCTTGCCGCGGGAGGCGTCGTACACGTAGATCCCACGGTGCTTGCCTAGCGCCGGGTCCCTGAGGATCGGTGCCAGCACCTTCTGGACGCCGGCGGCGGTCGGTGCGACGCCCTCGGCCTTGGCTGGTGCCAGCACGGCCGGCGCCTGCTGTGCTGCCTGGACAGATCCGGGTACGGCGTCCGCTCCGCCCGCCAGGCTCACGCAGAGCGCTGAGGCGAGCAGCGTGACGAACACCGCACGGGGAGGACGGGGCACCTGGCTGCTCCTGTCAATTGGTCGGTCCGAACCGTGACAGTATCTGCCGTATGGAGTTCGACGTCTTCATCGAGATCCCCAAGGGCACGCGCAACAAGTACGAGCTGGACCACAAGACGGGCCGGCTCCGGCTGGACCGGACCCTCTTCACGGCCACCCAGTATCCGGCCGACTACGGGTTCATCGAGGAGACTCTCGGCCAGGACGGCGACCCGCTGGACGCGCTGGTGCTGCTGCCCGAGCCGACGTTCCCCGGCTGCCTGATCAAGGCGCGCGCGATCGGCATGTTCCGGATGACCGATGAGAAGGGGCCGGACGACAAGGTCCTCTGCGTCCCGGCCGGCGACCCGCGCCAGGAGCACCTGCGCGACATCCATCACGTGCCCGAGTTCGACCGGCTGGAGATCCAGCACTTCTTCGAGGTCTACAAGGACCTCGAGCCCGGCAAGTCGGTCGAAGGCGCCACCTGGGCCGGCCGGGCCGACGCCGAGGCCGAGATCACCGCTTCCTTCCAGCGCCTGAAGACCGAAGCCCACTGACCCGTCCCGCTGGCCCGGATTCGCGGCGCCGGCGGTTCAGTCGGCGGTGAGCCGACGAAGCAGTCCGAGCAGGGTCTTCCGCTCGTTGGCACTGAGTGGCTCCAGTAGCTCCGTCTCGGCGGCCGCGATCAGCTCGTCCATCGCGAGCAGTTGCTTGTCCCCCGCGGGCGTGATCGCCACGATCTTCCGGCGCCGGTCCGCGGGATCCACCCGGCGTTCGACGTACTTGAGCTCTTCCAGCTCGTCGAGCAGCGTGACGAGATCGCTGCGGTCGAACCCGATCCGGTCGGCCAGCGTCGCCTGAGCACCCTCGCCGTCGTCGGCCAGGCTCGCGAGCACGTGGTAGTGCAACGTCCGTACGCCGGCCTCCGTCATGTGCTGCCGGACCAGGCGCTGCGCCTGCTGGCTCGACCGGCCGAGCGCCCACAGCACCCGGTCGGCCAGACGATGCGTCGGCGACTTCTTCACCCGGACAACTCTATTGGCAGCGGTCGCGTCCGGCGTTATCGTGGGAGTTTCCCATTATTTACGACTCCCACGATTTGGAGACAACCCATGCGCGCAGTGCGCTACCACGAGTACGGCGGCCCCGAGGTCCTGCGGCTCGAGGAGGTCGCCGTACCCGAGCCCGCCGCCGGTCAGGTCCTGGTCGAGGTCGAGGCCATCGGCTCCAACGCCATCGACGCCGTCCTCCGCCGCGGCAACACTCCTTGGGACCGACCGCTGCCCGCCCGGCTCACCGGTGATGTCGTCGGCCGCATCACCGCGCTCGGTCCGGACGCCTCCTCCGGCCTGGCTGTCGGCGATCGCGTGGCCGGCCTGTCCGAGGACGCGTTCGCCGAGTACGCCGTCCTCGACACGGACTTCATCGCACCGATCCCCGACCACGCCGACGCGGGCGAAGCCACGATGATGTCGATGACGGCGCCGCTCGCCCTGCGCCTGCTGGAAGCCGGCCGCATCCCGGTCGGTGGCGCCGTACTGATCCAGTCCGCGGCCGGCACCATCGGCCACCTCGCCGTCCAGTTGGCCCGGTCGTTCGGCCCGGCGACGATCATCGGTACGGCGTCGTCCGCGGCGCGCCTGGATTTCATCCGCTCGCTCGGCGCTGAGGCCGTCGACCTGACCGACCCCGAATGGCCGGCACAGGTCCGCAAGTTCGCACCCGACGGCGTGAACACCGCCCTGGACGCTGTCGGCGGAACGGTCTTCGACCAGAGCCTCGAGCTGATCAAACCGCTCGGCACGATGATCACGTACGGCGGTATCAGCGGTGCCCTCCCGTCGATTCCCGCCAGCAGCCTGTTCGGCCTCCGGTCGGTCACCGGCGTCTCGGTGATGGGCTGGCGCCTGGCCAACCCGGACGGTGCCCGCGCCGACATCGCCGAGGTCACCCGTCGCTGGCAGTCCGGCGACCTCCGCCCGGCCGTCCACGCCACCCTCCCACTGGCCCAGGTCGTCGACCTGCACCGAACCCTCGACGCCCGAGCCAACCTCGGCCGCCTCATCGCCACCCCCTGACCGACCCGCTCCGGGGAGGACCTCTCCCCCTGAATCGAGCAGAGCTCCTCCCCAATCCGGTTTCGCGAGGTGGTGGACCGGGGCGATTGGCAGGGGTGGGGATTAGGGTTGGTGGGTGGAGCTTCGGCAGATGCGGTACTTCGTGGGGGTTGCGGAGGAACTGCATTTCGGCCGGGCCGCGGAGCGGCTGTACATCTCTACGCCAACGCTGAGCCAGCAGATCAAGCAGCTCGAACGTGAGGTCGGCACCACCCTGCTGATCCGGCACAGCCGGGGTGTCGAGCTCACGCCCGCGGGGCAGGTCTTCCTGGCCCGGGCCCGCGAGACGATCCAGGCGGCCGGCCTGGCGCTGAAGGACACGCGCCGGGCGGCCGGGCTGGACGAACCGGTACTCCGGCTCGGGCTGCTCAACGGCGTCCCCGGATGGTTGCCGGCGGCCCTCGAACAGCTCGCCGCCGATCGTTACCCGAGCAGCACGGTGACCTTGGCGGCCGGCACCACTGTCGACCAGGTCCGGATGCTCAGCAGCGGCGAGATCGACCTCGGCCTGGTTCGCACACCACTGACGTTGCCCGTAGCAACCACTTCGGAACACCTGGCCGACGAGGAGCTCGGCGTACTGCTGGCGGCGACACACCCGCTCGCGGAACGGACCGAGCTGACCCTCGACGATCTGGCCGGGCTGGAGCTGATCTGGATCCAGCGCGCCGCGGCCCCGGAGTTCTACGACGACGCACTGAAGCGACTCGGCGACCAGATCCGGCTCAGTGACATCAGCATGAGCCACTCCCAGCTCCACTCGGCCCTGCGCGTCCGCCGCGGCGCGATCAGTCTCGGATCATGCCGCGCCGCGACCCCGGACGTCGTCTGGCGGCCGATCACGGGTCGTCCATTGGTCGCGAAGTACGCCGCCATCTGGCGCACCGACTCGCACAACCCGGTACTCCGGTCGATGACCGTTAGCCCTGGCCTAACGGCGGTTAGGCAACAAGTCGTGGCGGACTGACACCTGCGGTGGTTGGCTCGAACCAACTATTCGAAGGAGAAAGTGTGCAGTCAACAGAACACGTCGTGGTCGTCGGTGGCAGCTCCGGGATGGGCCGCGCGCTCGCCGCGGAACTGGTTGCCCAGGGCTCCGAAGTGACCGTCGCCGGTCGCTCCGCCGGCAAACTCGACGCAGTACGCCGGGAGCTCGGCGTACGGACCGTTGCCATGGACATCGGTGTCGAGCAGGACGTCGAGCGGCTCTTCAAGACCACCGGCACGGTCAGCCACATCGTCACCACCGCCGCCGACATCAGCGGCGCCTACCAACTGATCAGCGAGTACGACGTGAACTCGGCGCGGTCCGCGGTCGACTCCAAGCTACTGGGGCCGTTGCTGCTTGCCAAGCACGGCACGCCGCTGCTCGAAACGGGCGGCTCGATCGTGTTCACCTCGGGCATCGCGGCGTACCGCCCCGGGCCGAGGGCAGCGGTGGTCGCGGCGCTCAACGGCGGACTCGCCTCACTCGCCTCGGCGCTGGCGGTCGAGCTGGCACCGATCCGCGTCAACGTGGTGTCGCCAGGCTGGGTGGACACGCCGATCTGGGAGTACGTCGCCGGTGACGCGACCGCGGAGACCCTCGCCGCAATGGCCGCGCGCCTCCCGGCCGGTCGGATCGGGCGGACGAAGGACATCGCGGACGCGATCATCGCCCTGCTGCGCAATGGATTCATCACTGGCACCGTCCTGCACGCCGACGGCGGACACCGGCTGGTCTAGAGGTTGGCGTCCCCGGCAACCATCGTTGCCGGGGACAACTGGTCACGGGCGGCCGAAGAAGTCCGGCGGCTCCCAGTAGTAGACGCTGTCGATCTGCACCGGCTTGCCGGTCCGCGGTGCGTGGATCATCCGCCCGTCGCCGAGGTACATCGCGACGTGGTGGATGGTGCCGGGATCGTCGGGGTTGACCGACCAGAAGATCAGGTCGCCGGGCCGCAACTCGTCCTCGTCGATGTGCCGGACCTGCTCGTACTGCGCGACGCTGTAATGCGGCAACTGGACGCCGGCCCGCTCCCAGGCACCCATCATCAGTCCGGAGCAGTCCCACCGCGACGGCCCGGTCCCGCCCCACAGGTACATGTCGCCGAGCTGCGAGAGCGCGAAGTCGATCGCCGCCTGCGCGCCCTTGCGGGAGCTGCCGGGGTTGTCGGGCCGACTGGGCCGGCGGGGCCGGTCCGGCTTGTGCTTCGGCGGCTTCTTCGTGCCGTGGTTCTTCTTCGCCTCCGCCCGCTCCTCGCGTTCCTCCCGCGCCTTCTCGGCCGCTTCCCGCGCCTGCTCGGCCGCTTCCCGGGCCCGCTCGGCGGCCTCCCGGGCGGCGATCTTGCGGCGCAGTTCGGCGGCCTTCTTCGCGGCGAGAGCGGCGGCTCGCTGGCGCGCAAGCTCTTCGAGTCCCCGCTGCCGCTGGGCGGCCACCTGGATCGACGTGTTCTGCAGGACGGCGAGCTGGGCGATCGCCTGCTTGCGCTGGACGCCCATCGCGGTCACCGCCGAGGCCTGCGCAGCCTCCGCGGCCTCGGCCGCCTTCTTCGCCGCGGCGGCCTCGTCGGTCGCCTTCTTCACCTTGGCGACGGCCTGGCCGGCCTGCACCTTGAACAGATTCGTCACGACCTGACTCGCCGTGTACCGGAGATACGACCCTTGCATCGCGGTCGACACCGAGCGCGCCGCGCCGGCCGAGTCGAGCAGCTCCTGCGGACCCTCGGCGGTGAACAGCGGCGCGATCTTCGCGACATCACCACCACCCTGGTACGACGCCGCGGCGAACCGGCCGATCTGCTGTCGCTGGGCCGTCAGAGTCTTCTGCGCCTTGGCCGCCCGGGCCGCCGCGGCGGCCGCCTCGGTCTTGGCCAGCTGCAACTTGTAGACGGCGCCGTTGTAGGCCTCGTCCGCAATCCCGGACGCGACGCCCAATTGCTCGAGCCGCGCGCTGGCTGCAGCGAGCTGCTGCTCGATCCCGGCCACCTGGCCGGCCTTCGCGGCGGCGGCCTGCTTGGCCTTCTCGACCGCGGCTTGGGATGGAATCACGGGCGGCTTCGGCTTGGCGGCGTCGGCCTGGATCGGGATGACAGCCATCGAGCCGGCCAAACAGACCACGAGCACCCCGGAGAGCAGCGCCCTACCGGTCTTCCCAGTGCCCGCGACCCGTCCGCCGGACGTGGCCCGCGAGGGGGTCCGCATCAGGTCGTTCCTTCCGACAGTCACGAACCCCTTCCCCAGGGTTCGTGAACTTTTGGTCCTCTTGGACCTCATACGTGACACTAGTTGCCTGTAGCCCCAGTGGGAACAGCTTTCACACAAGTAACTTTGTTTCACCTGCGTGTCGACTTGACAAACTACAAGCTTGTAATTTCACACAGCCGGTAGCCGGACCGCCGCCGGGAGCACGAAAACGGCGCCCATCCGGCCGAAACCGAAGGGCGCCGTAGTGCAGGGCGGGTTAGTGGAGAGTGAAGGAGGCTAGGACCGGGAGGTGGTCGGAGGCTGGGGTGACCGGCACTGAGGCCTTCGTCGGCACCAGCTGGGGACTGTGCAGCTGGAAGTCGATCCGCTTGGTCGGGTTGCCGGCCTCGATCGTGTAGCCCGGGCCGACTCCGACCTCGGTCCAGGTGTCGTTCAGTACGGCGGTCAGCGTCTTGATCTCCGGCTTTTCCGGCGTCGCGTTCAGGTCGCCGACCAGCAGCGTCGGCTTCTTCGACGTACCGAGCAGCTCGACCACCTTCTGCGCCTGCTCCAGCCGCTCGGCGTTGTTGTTGCTGGTCAGGTGCGTGTTCGCGAACCGCAGTTCCGCGCCGCGGACCTTGACCGTCGCAACCGCCAGCCCGCGCTGCTCACCGGTCGGGTAGAGCGGCAGCAGGGTGTTGGTGAAGTCCTTGATCGGGTACTTCGACAGGATCGCCGTACCGTACTGGCGCCGCGGCTCGCCCGGGTTCACCGGCGGGAGGTCGAGGTTGGCGGCGTACCCGTAGTGCATCTTGAGCCGCTTCGCGAACCAGTCCGGCTGGTCGACCCAGTTGCTCCGCACGTCCCAGTGCCGGTCGACCTCCTGCAGCCCGATCACGTCGGCGTCGGACTGCTCGATCAGCTTGGCGATCCGCTCGAGGTCGAGGACGCCGTCGATGCCGGCGCCGTGGTGGATGTTGTACGTCATCACGGTCACGGGCCGCGCCGGCCGCGCGGCGTCGGGCCGAGCCGCGGCAACAGTAGGTATCACGATCAAGAGTCCCACGAAGATGGTCAGTAATTTACGCATACGGTCATCGTTCCGGAAAACCGGCGACACTCGCTCGACGAGCGCGCAACGGATAACGCAGCCCCCAACAGAGAGCAGGCGGCTGGTGGGTCGCGGGGCGGACAGCCGACCGGCGACGCGGCCTGGGAACGCGGGG